>CAZEPK010000311.1:0-6026 GCA_964514085.1 uncultured Nocardioides sp. | reverse complement strand
CGTAGCCGGTCCACGTGCCCGGGTCTGCGGTCAGGGTCTCGCGGGCGGTCGCCACCCCCGAGATCGACGGCGCCGTGCTGGCGGTCGGGGAGGCACCCGCAGCCACGACGAGCTGGTTGGACACCGACGTCCCGTCGGTGTAGCCAGGGCGCTTGCCGGTGGCCCGAAGGGTGATCGCCTTGTCCTGGTCTGCGGCCGTGGTCAGGTAGCTCGTGCCGGTCGCTCCGCCGATCGGGTCGCCGTTCCGCAACCACTGGTAAGTGGTCGTCACGTCGGGCTGGTTCCACACCGGCGGTGTGCTGGTGAACGTCCGGCCGACCCCGAGACCCTCAGGTGCCTGGATCTGCACGTTCGGCTGAGCGGAGAGCGTCGCGTCGACCACGAAGCTGCGGACCGGGCTCGTGCCGATCGTCCTGCCAGCGGCGTCGTAGGCAGTCACCTGCCAGGAGTAGACGCCGGTCGGGAACAAGCCGGCGGGAGCGTAGGCACTGGCGTAGGTCGAGCCGGTCGACTCCCAGCTCTGACCCTGAGCATTGCGGATGTCCACGGCGTACCGCGTCGCCTGGACGGGCCCAGCGGCGTAGGGGGACCAGCGCAGCACCGGCCCCGCAGGCGGTTGGCTCGCGCCGTCCGCGGGCCCGACGACCGAGACAGGCGTTCCGTCGACGACGAAGCGGCCCAGGTCCGACCAGCGTCCGCTGGCATCGCCGTTGGTGACGTCGTAACGGCGGACTCGCCACCGGTACGTATCGCCAGGCGCAAGTGCCGCAGGCGGCACGTACGCGGCCTGCCGCACGTAGGCGGAGACCACGCGGTTGGCGTTCGAGAGCGTGACGTCGTCGTTCTTGTAGACCTCGATCTGCCAGGCGTTGTCGAAGTTCTGCGCCGTCCAACGGAAGGCGAACTGGCCCGAAGCCACGTGGCACAGGGCTCCCGGGCACTGGTTGCCCGACGCTGCCGGGTTGGAGATGGGGAACGCGGCCTGGTCGAGCTGGTCGGTCGTCTCCCCGCCGTCGAGGAAGAGGTTGTTGGTGGGCGAAGCCTTCACCAGCTTTCTCGTCTCGGACCAGGCGAGGCGGTTTCCCCTCTCGTCGACGGCCTGGACGCGCCACCACAGGTCGCCCTCCGGGTACATCTGCCCCGGAGCGGTGTACGTCGTCTGGTCGACGGTCACGTCGTCGATCGTGTTGCTGTCGTTGATGGTGGCCGAGCGAGCGACCTGGAGCCGGTAGGAGCGCGCGGTCTGCGAGGAGGGGAAGGTCCCCCCTGCGAAGGTCACGCCAGGCCCACCAGGACCTCCCTGGTTCGTCAGGGCGTAGTCCTTCCAGCTGAAGGTGATCTCGGTGGTCGACGGCGTCGCACCGGCCGCGGGCGACACCAGCTCGATCTGGGGCGACACCTTGCGGAAGGCGTTGGTGGCGGCGTCGTTGGCCGAGATGGGGTCGGGACCGCAGTTGATGATCGGGTTCACGCTGACGCACGGCCGGATGAACCAGTAGTAGGCCTGGCCTGACTGGTTGTCAGCGAGCGCGGTGAGGTCACTGAGGCTTGGCGTCCACCGCGAGCCCGTCGTCGGCGCGAAGTCGATGAGGGTCCGGTTGGTGAAGTCTGCGTCCTCCGCCAGGTACACGAGGTAGCCACCGGCACCCGTGACGGGCGCCCAGTCGAGCACCGGAGTCGCCGGGACGCCGTCGCACGGCGGGTCACCGGCCGCTATCGAGTTGAAGCACGTGTGGGCGAGGTCGAGGTCGCGACCGTCGAGCGCGATCTGCTGACCACTCACGACGTTCGGCTGGGCGATGGTGAACGTGCTCTCGCTACCCGCGCCGAGCACGGCGCCGGTGATGTCGTACGCCAGCGCTCTCCACGTGTAGGTGCCTGGACGCAGGAAGTAGGTTCCGTCGTCCGTGACGGTCGGGTAACCGATCCGGCGGGCCAGGACGTCGGTGGTCTCAGGGGGCAGCCAGTAGCCAGGTGAGTCCGAGACCTGGATCCGGTAGTGGTCCGCGCCCGGGAAAGCACGCCACTCGAGCTGGGGGAAGCGTGAGGTGACAGGTTGCGTCGGCGCCAGGGGCGCCAGCGGCGTGCCGATCGCGGGCACGGTGCCGGAGATGGAGAAGGTCCGGCCGGAGTACTCGGGGGAGCGCTTGCCGTCGCCGTCGATCGCGCGCACCGTCCACACGAAGGGACCGGTGCCGCCGGGTGTCAGGTCGGACGGCTCCGGGGTCCACGACAGGGCCCACGTCACGTTGCGCGTGAGGAGGGACGTCCCGTCCGCCTTGTAGATGCTGACCTCGTAGGTCTGCGCGTCACGGCTGGGCTGCCAGCGCAGCGTGGGCACGTCGACCAGCGCCCCGGCCGCGGGGCTCACCTGCTGGACCCGGCCCGAGTCGTAGATGAAGCTCCCGTTGCTGCTGTAGATGCCCTGCACGTTCCGTGGGCCGTCGAGGGCACGCACGCGCCAGTAGGTGAGCTGGCCCTGTGAGGGCATGCAGTTGGAGGTCACCAGCGCGGGCACGAACGTGGTCGTCGCGGTGAAGCAGGTGGCGTAGGTCCCGGGTGTGAAGCTCAAGTCCGGTCCGACGTCGAGCTGGTAGCGCGATGCATGCACGACGGGGGACCACTGGTAGTAGAAGTCGTCGCCGACGGGAGGGGCGCTCGTGACGGGCGGCCAGACCAGCGTGGGCTGGTCGGGCCAGCGCCGCTGGAAGACGCTCGGCTCCGACGGCCACGGTGCCGGCTGGTCCGCCGCGTTGATCGGTCGGACCTTCCAGAAGTAGTTGTTGTTGTCGTAGGTCTGCGACGGCGAGTACCGGGTGCCGAAGACGATCCGCTTCTCGACCTGGTTGTTGAAGTCGCGGTCCAGTGCGACCCAGATCTCGTAGTAGCGCGAGCCCTTGACCGGGTCCCACTCGAACACTACGTCCTGGACGATCTTGCTCGGGCGCACTCCGCTGCTGGAGTCGGGCGCGCAGACAGCCTCGGCAGGACATGCGCTGGCGGTGATCGCAGGAAGCTGGTTGACGTCGTACTTCACGTAGGGCGACCAGCTGGACTGCAAGTCGTTGTCGAACCGAGCGCGTACCCGGACGAAGAAGTCCTCGGTGCCGGTGCGCTCGCCCACACCCTGGGGATCGGCCCACACGTAGGTGGTGGTGGAGATGTTCTGCTGGAGCAACCCGCCGACGTTGTCGCCCTCGTTGTCCATCTCGACGTCGTACCCCGTCGCTCCGGCAACGCCGTTCCAGGTGATCACGGGAGGCGACACAGGCGGCAGGACAGGCGCGCCGTTGGGTCCGGTCACGGTGATCCCGGTAGGGGCCTGGAGCGGAGCGATCAACGTCTGCGCACTGGTGAAGGCACTGGCTCCCGTGCCGTCGACCGCTTGGACGCGCCAGTAGAGCTGACCCTCCTTGAGGACACGGGTCGGGACGTAGGTCGTGTTGACCGTCTCCAGGTTGAAGACGAGGCCGCTGAAGGAGCTCGTCTCAGAGCCCTGGACGACGTACCTCGTGGCGCCGGCCACGCGAGTCCAGCTGAGCTCCGGGATGGGGCCGCCCGTGGCCACCAGGCCGGTCGGGGCCGACGGTGCCGCCTGCGCGGTCGGCGCGACAGCCATCAGACCGAGCACGGTGCTGACCGTGACGAGGAGGCCGAGCACGGCGCGGGGCAGGAACCGACGTCGGTTCACGGAGGCGCTCCTTCGAGCAGAGGACCGGGGGCCGCCACCGTAGGTCGACCACGGCGCTCCGCACCGTGCAACCGGTCTGGATGGCCCGATCGGACTACGGCCGTCGACCGAACGGTTGAACTGGGCCTACTCGACCGCTCCGGGGTGGCCGCGGCTGCCACCGTTCCCGGGTGGCCACCTCCGTGTCGATGGGGTCTCCGGTCCGCCTCGCGGCCCCGACGACCCGCGCCGTGTCCCGCGCGCCCTTCGTCGTCACGACGTTCGTGGGGTCGTTCCTGCTCTTCCAGGTCCAGCCGATGGTGGCCCGGATGGCACTCCCGGACCTCGGGGGCGCTCCGGCCGTCTGGAACAGCGCGATGCTCGTCTACCAGGCGCTGCTCCTGGCCGGCTACGGCTGGGCCCACTGGCTGTCCCGGTTCCCGGTGCGCCGCCAGGTGCTGGCCCACCTCGGCCTGCTGCTGGCGGCCTGCCTGTGGCTGCCCATCGGGCTCGCGTCGTTCGACCCCCCGACCGGCAACAGCGTGGTCCTCTTCGTGCCGGTGCTGCTGGTCGCCTCGGTCGGGCCGGTCATCCTGGCGGTCTCGGCCCAGGCGCCGCTGGTGCAGCAGTGGTTCGCCGCCGGCCGCGGTGCGAACCCCTATCCGCTCTACGCCGCCTCGAACCTCGGCAGCTTCACGGGCCTGCTGGCCTACCCGCTGCTGGTCGAGCCCCTGCTGCGCCTCGACACCCAGCGCTGGGGCTGGACGGTCGGGTACGCCGTCCTGGTCCTGCTCGTCGGCGGCTGCGGCGCGCTGACCCTCCGGGCCGCGCGCCTCCGGCCGGCCACCGCGGTCGTGGCCGAGCCGGTCGCGCGGGAGCCCCTGACCCGCCGCACGGTCGCCTCCTGGATCGTCCTCTCGGCGGTGCCGTCCGGGCTGATGCTCTCGACGACGACCCACCTGAGCACCGACATCATGGCGATGCCGCTCCTCTGGGCCATCCCGCTGGGCCTCTACCTGCTCAGCTTCACCGTGGCCTTCGCCGACCGGCGCGGGGCCGCGAGGGTGATCACCCGGGTGGCCCCCGCGCTCCTGCTCCTCTTCGGCGCCTCGGCGCTGATGAGCGGCGGCACGGCGAACTACGCCGCCGCCGCGCTCTCGGTCGTCACGCTCTTCGCCGTCGCGGTCGCGCTGCACAGCCGGCTCTACGACGCCCGCCCGCCGGTGGACCGGCTGACGACCTTCTACCTGACCACCGCCGTCGGCGGGGCCCTCGGCGGCCTGTTCTGCGGTCTGGTGGCCCCGCTGGCCTTTGACTGGGTCTACGAGCACCCGATCCTGGTGCTGGCCGCCGGGGCCCTGGTCCCGCTGCGCCGGGTCAGCGCCAAGTTCGACCCGGCGACCCTCGCGCCGTCGGCGGCCCGCGTCGTGCGCCCGGTCCTGTGGGTGCTGGTGGCCGGTGCGGCGACCCTGCTCACCTTCACCTCGCAGGTCACCCTGCAGATGGGCCTGCTGGTCGCCCTCGTCGTGGTCGGCGTGCTCACCTGGTCGTGGCGGTCGGTCTACGTGCTGGTCCTGCTGGGCCTGATGTGCGGGCTCGGGGCCAGGACCACCCTCCCGCCGTCGTTCACCGGTGACCGCGCGCGCAGCTACTTCGGGGTCTACACCGTCATCGACGACCAGCACTCCCGCATGCGCCTCCTGGTGCACGGTGGGACCACGCACGGCATCGAGCTCACCACGCCCGGGCTGGAGCACACCCCGACGGCGTACTACGGCCCGGACTCCGGCATCGGCCTGGTCATGGAGGACGCCACGGGCCTGTTCGGTCCGCAGGCCTCGATCGGGGTCGTGGGGCTGGGCGCCGGCACGCTGGCCTGCTACCACCAGCCCGGCCAGAGCTGGCGGTTCTTCGAGATCGACCCCGTGGTGGTGCGGATCGCGCGGGACTCCGGGCAGTTCCACTTCCTCTCCGACTGCGCGCCCGACGCCACCATGACCACCGGTGACGCCCGGCTCGAGCTGACCAAGCTGCCGGAGGACTCCTTCGACCTCCTGGCCGTGGACGCGTTCTCCTCCGACGCGATCCCCATGCACCTGATGACGCGCGAGGCCTTCGACGGCTACGACCGCGTGGTCCGCGACGGCGGGCTGGTCCTGGTGCACATCACCAACCGGTTCATCGACCTCGAGCCGGTCCTGCGGGCGCTGGTCGAGCGCCGGGGCTGGAGCGCCGCCGTGCGCGAGTCGCACCCGAGCGAGGCCGACATGCGGGAGCGCGCCTACGCGCCGTCGCTCTGGGTCGCGCTGTCGCGCACGCTGCGCGTGACGGCATGAACGTGTGTCAGGCCGTTCCA
>CAZEPK010000310.1:0-6032 GCA_964514085.1 uncultured Nocardioides sp. | reverse complement strand
CGAGACGGTGGTTGAGGAGGGCGTTCTGCGCCCGTGTCGGGACCACCGATCGGTTCGGCTGCCACCATGACTCCATGACCGCTTACTGGATCGCCACCTACGACGAGATCAGCGACCCCGACAAGGTGGCGGCCTACGCCGCGATCGCCGGGCCGGCCCTCATCGAGGCGGGCGGCAGGTTCCTGGCGCGCGGCACGCCGGAGCAGGTCTACGAGCTCGGCCAGGACACCCGCACGGTGCTGATCGAGTTCGCGTCGGTCGAGGCGGCCCGCGCGGCCCACGACACCCCGGCGTACGCCGAGGCGCTGGCGGCCCTGGGCGACGGCGCCCGCCGCGACATCAGGATCGTGCCCGGGGTCGAGTAGCGCTCAGGCCGGGCTGGCGTGCTTCCCCACGGTCCAGCCACGGTCGCCGAGCAGCTCCTCGGCGCGTGCGAGCGGCAGCTCCTCCAGCGGGGTCGCCATCGAGTCGTTCCAGCGGTTGAAGACCCCGAACATGCAGACCACGCCGAGCAGCTCCACGACCTGGCTCTCCGACCAGTGCTCGGCCAGCGCGGCGTAGGACTCGTCGGTGACGGCGTTCGGGACCGACGCCGCCTCCATGGCGAAGTCCAGGGCCACCCGCTCGGCCGACGTGAACAGCGGGCTGGTGGCGTACTCGTAGATCGCCGCCATCTTCTCGTCCGAGACGCCGTGCCGGGTGGCGCTGACCGTCGTGTGGGCCTTGCAGTACTGGCAGCCCGACGCGGTGCTGGCCACGTGGGCGACCAGGCGCTTGAGCCCCAGCTCCACCTCGCCGTCCGGGGCGAAGACCGCGCGGTTGAGCCCGATCACCGCCTTGGCGATGGCCGGGACCCGCTGCATCGTGAGGATGCTGTTGGGCACGAAGCCCAGCGTCCTGGAGAAGTGGCTCATCGCCTCGGCCAGGTCGGCGTCGGTGCACTGCTCGGCCGGTATCGGGTCCATGCGCGCCATGGCGGCGATCATCGACCTCGCCGTCCGGCGCCCCCGCGATGTCCCTCTCCGCGGGACGTCGGCGTGCCGCATGACGGAACGCCGACGGGGGTCAGGTCGGCAGCGCGGTCTGGAACGGGCGGACCTCGACCTTGCCCCGGCAGGCCCGGGAGGCCTGGGCCGCCAGCGAGAGCGCGACGTCGGCGTCGGGCACGTCGATGATCCAGAAGCCGCCGAGGTGCTCCTTGGCCTCCGGGTAGGGCCCGTCGGTCAGCACCGGCTGGGGGCCCTGCCCGTCGACCACCGTGGCCGTCGCCGCCGGCTCCAGGCCGTCGGCGAAGAACCAGTAGCCCTGGGCCCGCAGCTCCTCGTTGAAGGCGGTGGTCTCGGCCATCGACGCGCGCATCTCGTCCTCGGAGGCGTAGCCGTAGAACTCCGTCGGCTCGGCCGGGCCGTAGACGGCCATCAGGAACCTGGGCACACCGCCATGCTCGCCGATCAGAGGCCCAGGACCAAGCGCTTCCCGCAGGCGCGCGAGACGCAGACCATCATGCAGGTGCCGGCGGCCCGCTCCGGACCCGTGAGCACGTGGTCGCGGTGGTCGACCTCGCCCTCGATGACCTTGACCTCGCAGCTGCCGCAGATGCCCTCCTGGCAGTCGTGGAGCACCTCCACGCCCTCCTCGAGCAGCACCTCCAGCACCGAGCGGTCCTGCGGGACCAGCACGGTGCGGCCGGACTCCGCCAGGACCACCTCCACGGAGTGCTCGTCGGCCGGGTCGCGCTCGACCGTGGGCGCCGAGAAGCGCTCCAGGTGCAGCGCGTCGCTGGGCCAGCCGGCCATCCGCTCCTCCACCGCGGCCAGGAGCGGCTCCGGTCCGCAGGCGTAGACCAGGGTCCCGGGCCGCGGGGTGCCCAGGAGTCCGTCGAGGTCGAGCAGCCCGTGGCGGTCCTGAGGCCAGAGCGTGACCCGGTCGCCGTACGCCGCGAGCTCGCGGGTGAAGGCCATCGAGGCGGCCGTGCGGCCGCCGTACAGCAGCGTCCAGTCTGCTCCGGCCGCCGTCGCGCGGGCGAGCATCGGCAGGACCGGCGTGATGCCGATGCCACCGGCCACGAACACGTAGGCCGGCGCCGGCTCCAGCCCGAAGTGGTTGCGGGGGCCGCCCACGTCGACAAGGTGGCCCGGTCGCAGCGTGTCGTGCACGAAGGCAGAGCCGCCGCGGCCGGCGTCCTCGCGCAGCACGCCGAGGCGGTACCGGCCGCGGTCGGCGGGGTCCCCGCACAGCGAGTACTGCCGCGACAGGCCGCCGGTTAGGAGGAGGTCGACGTGGGCGCCGGGCTCCCACGGCGGCAGGTCGGCCCCGGCAGGGTCGACCAGCTCGAGGGAGAGCACCCCCGTGGCCTCGTGGGTCAGGGAGCGGACCAGCAGTGGCATGGGCCGATGGTGCGAGGCGGTGGCCCGGCGGCGCCGTGCCTGTCCCGCGGAGCAGGACGGCTCGTTCCACAGCGCGGAACGGCGGTCCTTGTGCGGGAACGGCGTGGGGCTCAGGCTGGCGACCATGGCCACCGCCCGCGCCCTGGTGCTCGACCTCGGCGGCGTGGTGCTGCGCAACGGCCGCGAGCTGGTGCGCGGCAGCGTCGTGGCCGGCCACCCCGCGCTGGCTGCCTTCGTCGAGGCCACCGACTTCGCCGGCGAGGGCGACGAGCTGTGGCAGGCCATGCTCCGCCACGAGGTCACCGAACGGGCCTACTGGGCCCAGCGCTCGGCCGAGGCGGGTGCGGCCCTGGGCCAGGAGGGGTGGACCACCAAGGACTTCATCACCCTTCTCTACGACTGCCCCGAGTCGGAGTACGTCGACGCCCAGCTGGTCGAGCTGATGGTGGAGGCCAGGGCCGCCGGGCTCCCCGTCGTGGCGCTGACCAACGACCTCGCCGACTTCCACGGCCAGGACTGGGTGGACGCGCAGGAGTGGGTCAAGCACTTCGACGCCGTGGTCGACGCCTCCGAGACCGGCGTGCTGAAGCCGGCGCCGGCGGCCTACGCGGCCGCGGTCGCCGCCACGGGGGTGCCGGCGGCGGAGATCGTCTACCTCGACGACATGCCGGTCAACGTGGCCGGCGGGGTGGCCGCCGGGTTCCAGACCATCGAGGTCCGCTACGACGACCGGGCCGGCGCCGTCGCCGAGGCCCGCCGGCGGCTCGGCCTCACCCCGAGCTGAGCCCCGAGCCGAACCCCGAGCCGAACCGCAGGAAGGACGACGTCATGCCGCTGGTCCGTGTCGACATCATGGAGGGTCGCCCGCCGGAGATGATCGAGGAGCTGCACCGCAGGCTCGCCGAGCTCGTGGCCGAGACCCTCGACACCCCCATCGACCGCGTGCGGACCTACATCACGCAGTTCCCGCCCGAGGCGTGGGGCATCGGCGGCGTGCCGGCCAGCGTGGTCCGGCGCGAGGAGGTCGAGGCCAGGGCGGCGGCGCAGGCCGAGCGGGATGACTGACCCCACGGCCGCCGACTACGAGGCGCTGGTGCGGCGCTACTTCGACGCCTGCAACGCGGCCGACCACGACGCCCTGGTCGGGTGCTTCACCCCGGACGCCGTGCACTACTTCCCTCCGGGCCTGGCCGGCGTCCCGTGGCGCTCGGCGGAGACGATCGCCCGGGGCTGGCAGGAGTGCGTGGCGACGCTCGGCTCGCAGTGGACGGTGGACCGCCTGGTCGTCAGCCACGACTCCCCGGAGGCGGTCATGGAGTGGACGCACTGGAAGGACGCGAGCGGCACCGCGCTGCGCGGTGCGGAGTGGTACGTCTTCGACCCCGGCTCGCTGCGGATAGCCGAGATCCGCGCCTACTACGCCTCGCCGGCAGACCGGGAGGTCCGCGTCAACGAGCTGGTGGGCTTCGACTACGCCGGCCGCGGCTACCCGCTCTCGAGCGCCCCGTGACGGTGCACCACGTGGTGATGATGCGGCGCCACGAGGACCTCTCCCCCGACCCGGCCACCGAGCAGGGCCTCGTCAGGCGTCTGGAGGCGCTCGGCGACGGACTGCCGGGCGTGGAGGGCTGGTCGGTCGCTGCCGACCAGCAGCGGCGGCCGCTGTGCTGGGACTACCTCCTCGACGCGCGGCTGAGCGACGTCGAGGCGCTGGCGTCCTACCTCGCCCATCCCCTGCACCAGGCCCTGCTGCCCGAGCTCCGCGCGTACTTCGAGCTCGCGGTGGTGGACCACCAGGAGCCCCCGACCCCCGAGGAGGTCCGATGAGCCAGGAGCTGTGCGTGGTGGTCGGCGCGACCGGTTCGTTCGGCCGTGCCGTGACCGAGCGGCTGGTCGGGAAGGGCCAGCGCGTGCTGGGCGTGGGCCGGAACGAGGCCGGGCTGGCGGCGCTGGCCGCCGAGGTGCCCGGCGTGACCCCGTGCGTCGCCGACATCGCCGACGACGGGGCCACCGACCGCATCCGCGCCGCCCTGGACGGACCGGTGCGGATGGCGGTGTTCGCGGCGGGGCTCCCGATCGCCGGCTCGGTCGAGACCGTGGCGCCCGCGGACCTCGCCCGCGGCGCCGACATCAAGCTCGGCGGCCTCCTGCGGCTGGTCCGGGCCGTCGACCCACGGCTGGCGCCGGGCTCGAGGATCGTGATGTTCGCCGGCTCCCTCGGCTTCGAGCCGAAACCCTCGAGCGCCGGACCGGGCGCGATCAACGCCGCGGTGTTCAACCTCATGCGCCAGCTCGGCGACGTCTACGGTCCACGCGGGATCACCACCCACACCTTGAGCCCGGGGCCGGCCGACACCCCGCGGCTGCACGCGCTCGTCGAGCGCGCCGCCGCTGAGAAGGGCATCAGCGTGGAGGAGCAGTGGGCGACCTACGCCGCCGGCACCTCGCTGGGCCGGCTGCCCACGCCCCGAGAGGTGGCCTGGGCGGTGACGGTGCTCCTGGAGCCGGAGGCCGACGTCCTGCACGGCGGCGTGCTGCACCTCGACGCCGGCGGGCACCGCTCGATCCACTGACGGACTCCTCCCGCCGGGTCCTGTGCCGGGATATGGTCCCGCGAACGAGCGCGCACGTCGCGCGCACGGGACGAGGGAGTCGCGGTGGCGGGTCTGGGGCTGAGGCTGCCGGCCTCACCGGAGCGCGAGCCGGAGTACGGGCACGACGCCCTGGTCGTGTGCGACAACCTGGTCCGGATCTACCAGGCCGAGGGCATCGAGGTGCAGGCCCTGCAGGGCCTCGACCTGCTCGTGCACGCCGGCGAGATGATCGCGATCGTCGGGGCCTCGGGCTCCGGGAAGTCGACGCTGCTGCAGGTGCTGGCCGGCGTGGACGCGCCGACCGCGGGCCGGGCCAGGGTGGCGGGCCACGACCTGCTCGACCTGTCACGGCGCGAACGAGTGCGCTACCGGCGCGAGGTCGTCGGCTTCGTCCGCCAGCAGACCGCGCGGAACCTGGTGCCCTACCTCACCGCGACCCAGGTGATCGACCTGCCGATGACCATCGCCGGCACGCCTCGCCGCCAGCGGGCCGACCGCAGCGCCCTGCTCCTCGAGGCGCTGGGCGTGACGCACTGTGCCCACCGCAGGCCGGACGAGATGTCCGGGGGCGAGCAGCAGCGGGTGGCTATCGGGGTCGCGCTGGCCAACCAGCCGCGCGTGCTCCTCGCCGACGAGCCCACCGGCGAGCTGGACAGCGAGACCGCGCAGGACGTCTTCGCCGCCCTGCGGACGGCCAACCGGGACCTCGGCGCGACGGTCGTCGTCGTCACCCACGACGCGGCGGTAAGCGGGCAGGTGGCCCGGACCGTGGCGATCCGCGACGGGCGGACCAGCAGCGAGGTGCTCCGCAGCGGCGAGGCCCACGACGAGCCCGCCGAGGAGTACGCCGTGATGGACCGGACCGGTCGGGTGCAGGTCCCCCGCGAGTTCCGGGAGGCCCTGGCGCTGACCAGGCGGGTCCGGCTGGCGCTGGCCGACGACCACGTCCAGATCCGGTCCGACCGCGCCGGCGAGGACGGGCGGTGAGCCTCGCGGACGAGACCCCCTCGGGCCGGCACCGCGGGACGTCGCCGGTCGACGCGATGGTCGA
>CAZEPK010000309.1:4954-6063 GCA_964514085.1 uncultured Nocardioides sp. | reverse complement strand
GCCACGCTGGTGGTCATCGCTGCGCTGTGCGCCCTGGCCTACGGGGTGGGCGCGTTCCTCGGCAAGCGGGGCGAGCCGGTGCGCGAGTGGCTCGAGACCCGGCTGCGGCACCGCCGCCCGCACCGGACCGACCACCGCCCGATCGAGGCCATCGCCGCCGACCTGCGCCGGCTGGGCGCCAAGTTCCACACCCTGCCCGCCCACGCGTCGTACGCCAAGGTGGAGGCGGTCCGCAGCGCCTACGACCGCGCGCTGGCCGAGTGCTGCGCGGCGCTGGGCCACACGCACCTGCTCGGTGTGCTGCCAGCCGGTCCGGAGCTGGACGCCGAGCGCGAGCGGGTGGAGGACCAGCTCACCGACTCGGGCGTGCGGCTCCCCCACGCCGCCTGACCGTGGGCTACACGCGCCGGTAGGCCAGGTCCACGATGCTGCGGCCGGCCTCGATCCCCTTGCGCTCGAACCGCGTGACCGGGCGCTCGGCCCAGCGCGGCACCGGCCCGCCCTCGAGCGCCGGCTCCGCGTCGAGCACCTGCCGCATCTGGTCGGCGTAGTCGGGCCAGTCGGTGGCCAGCCGCCAGGTCGCTCCCGGCGCCAACCGGCTGGCGGCCAGCCGGGCGAAGGCCGCGTCGACCAGGCGGCGCTTGCGGTGCCGGGTCTTGGGCCAGGGGTCGGGGAAGAACGTCCACAGCTCGGCCAGCCCACCGGGTGCGACGAGGTGCTCGAGCGACCAGACGGCGTCGATGCCCATGAAGCGCACGTTCTGGGCGCCCGCCTCCGCGACCCGCCACAGCGCATCGGCCACCCCGGGCCGCCACACCTCCAGCGCCAGCACGTCGTACGCCGGCCGGGCGGCGGCCAGCACCGCGGTGGCCTCCCCCACGCCCGACCCGATCTCGACGATCAGGGGCGCCTCGCGCCCGAACCACTCGGCCAGGGAGAAGCCCGGCTCGTCCACCGCCTCGTCGGGGACCACCCAGGCCTCGTGGTGCGCCTCCCACCCGGCGGCCTGGCTGGGCGTGAACCGGTTCCCGCGGCGGGAGTAGCTGAGCACCTCCCGCATCCGGCGGCCGTCCTCGGTCAGCTTCCGGTGCGGGCGTGCGGGGGTGACG
>CAZEPK010000309.1:0-4944 GCA_964514085.1 uncultured Nocardioides sp. | reverse complement strand
TGCGGTCTCGCCGGTCGCCCGGCGCTCGCCGGCGCAGACGGATCGGCGGGGCCTCAGCCGGTCAGCGCGCCCAGGGCCGCCGAGAACACCTCGGTGTGCCGGTCCACGTCGGCCTCGGTGTGCGCGGGGCAGAAGAGCGCCATGTTGTGGAACGGCGTGAGGAGCACGCCGCGGTTCAGGCACCAGAGGTGGAGGAAGCCCTCGAGGTCCTCGTCGACCGCCGCGGCCGCGGCCGCGCCGTCCGGGGGCGGCGGGCAGAACCAGTACTCCGCCCGGCAGCCGAGCCGCTGCACGTGCCACGGGAGGTCGTGCGCCTCGATCGCCGCCGCGACCCCGGCGGTGAACCGCTCCGCCAGCGGCACGGCGACCGCGAAGTCCTCCTCGCGCAGCGCGGTGGAGAGGGTGGCCCGGATCGCGGCCAGCGCCAGCGCGCTGCCCGTCAGCGTGCCGCCCACCCCGGCCACGTCGATCTCGTGGCCCAGCATCGGTCCCGAGAGCCGCTCGGCCACCTCGGCGGACAGGCCGTACGCCGCGCACGGCACGCCGCCGCCGATCGCCTTCCCCACCACGACCAGGTCGGGCTCGAGCCCCCAGGCCGCCGTGCAGCCGCCCGGCCCCGCGCACATGGTGTGGGTCTCGTCGATCACCAGCAGCACCCCGTGGCGGCGGGTGATCTCCCGGACCGCCGCCGAGTACCCCTCCTGCGGCAGCACGATGCCGATGTTGGTGAGGGCCGGCTCCATGAGCAGGCAAGCCACGTCGCCCTGGGCCAGCCGGGCTTCGAGGGCCTCGAGGTCGTTGAACGGGACGACGGCCGTGGTGTCCGCGACGTCGGCCTGCGGGCCCAGCGCGCCGGGGCGCGGGACCACCCGGCCGTCCTCCAGCACGGCGAGCGCCTCGTCGACGGTGCCGTGGTAGCACCAGTCCATGACCGCCACCCGCGGACGCCCGGTGAGGTGGCGGGCGAAGCGGAGCACGAACCGGTTGGCGTCGGTCGCCGAGATCGCCAGCTGCCAGAAGGGCAGCCCGAAGCGGCCCGCCAGCTCCTGGCCGACCCAGGCCGCGTCGCCGGAGGGCAGCATCGCCGTCGCCCCGGCGGCCATCCGGGCGGCCACGGCCTCGGTGACCGACGCCAGCGCGTGGCCGGTCATGGCGCCGGTGTCGCCGAGGCACAGGTCGACGTACTCCAGCCCGTCGGCGTCGACCAGCCGGCCACCGTGTGCCTCGGCCACGGTGAGCGGGAAGGAGCCGGGCCACCGGGTCATCCAGGGCATCGGCACTCCGGCCAGCAGGCTGCCGCGCTGCTCCTCGGCCAGCGCGGCCGACCGGGGGTGCTGGGCGACGAAGCGGGCGTCCTCGTCCTGGCGCAGGCTCGCGAGCCGGGTGCGGTCGATCATGGGCGCAGCCTAGGAGGCCCCACGGCTGGCAGGATGTCGCCGTGACCGAACCCCCGGCCCAGCCGCCCTACGGCGGCTACCCCCCGAACCCGTACGGCGCCCCGCCGTTCCCCGTGGCCCCCGACCACCCGCAGGCCACGCTGGTCCTGGTCCTCGGCATCGTCGGGCTCGTCGTGTGCGGCCTCGTCGCGCCGTTCGCCTGGGTGATGGGCGGCCGGGTGGTGCGCGAGATCGACGCCAGCGGCGGCCAGCTCGGCGGTCGCTCGCAGGCCCAGGCCGGCCGGATCTGCGGGATCATCGGCACCTGCCTGATCGGCCTCGGCTTCCTGTTCCTGGCCTTTGTCGTGGTCATCGCGTTCGCCGGGGCCGCCACCAGCTGACGCGCCGGGCCGGCTGCTCCAGCAGCCGGTCGAGCCGCTGCCCCACGTCGGCCAGGCTCGGGCGGGCACCGGCCTGGGGCCGGAGGCAGTCGGCCAGGAGCGGCCGCAGCGGCGCGGGGACCGAGGTCAGGTCCGGGGTGCGGCCCGGAGATCGTCCGGTGAGGCACTCGACCAGGGTGGCCGCCAGCCCCCAGACGTCGGTGGCCGCCGAGACGGTGCCGCCGGCGTCCTGCTCGGGAGCGGCGTACCCGTCGGTGCCCACCCCACGCTCGAGGCGGCCCGGGCGGGTGGCCAGGCCCAGGTCGATCAGGACGGCCCGCCCCTCCTGGACCACGACGTTGTCCGGCTTGACGTCCAGGTGCAGCCAGCCCTGGCGGTGCAGGTAGCCCAGGACCGAGACCAGCTGGCGCCCGAGCAGGGCCGTGTCGGTGACCCCGAGCCGCCCGTCGTCGACCAGCGCGGCCAGCGTCGCCCCGGGCAGGGTCTCCAGCACCACCGCCGGTCGGGGGTCGGTCACGAGCTCGTAGCCGCGCACCAGGTGCGGGTGGGCCAGGCCGGTCAGGAGGGTGCCCTCGGTGAGCACCGCCTCGCGGACGTGGTCCTCCCCCAGCCGGTCGGGGCGGACGACCTTGACCACGGCCCGGCAGTCGCGCTCCAGGCTCGTCACGTCGTAGGTGTCGACCCGGCTCCCCCGGGCCAGCAGCGCCTCCACCCGGTGGCCGGGCAGCACCTCCCTCCCGACCGGCACGACGTCGGTCGACAGCATCGGCATCACCGCGCCACCGCCACCCGCACCGGCTGGGTGTCGGCACCGACCTCGCCCAGCGTGATCACCCGGTCGACGTAGTCCAGCACCACCGGGTCGTGCGTCGCGACCACGACCGTGCGACCGGCCCGGTGGCGGGCCACGGCGTCCAGCAACCGCCGCGAGGTGGCGGCGTCCAGGCCGGTGGTCGGCTCGTCGAGGAAGAGCACCGGGGCGTCGCGGAGCAGCGCCCGGGCCACCGCGATCCGCTGCCGCTGCCCACCGGACAGGCTGCGCCCGCGCTGGCCCACCCGGGTGTCGTAGCCGTCGGGCAGGAGCCGGACGAAGCCGTCGGCGTCCGCCCTGCGCGCCGCCTCCTCGATCTCGCGGCGGGACGCGCCGGGGCGGCCGTAGGCGATGTTCTCGGCGATGGTCGCGTCGAGCAGCGAGGTCTCCTGCGGGACCAGGGTCACCGCGTCGCGGACCGAGCGCGCCGTGAGGTCGCGCAGGTCCTGGCCGTCGAGGCGTACGGCGCCCTCGGCCGGCTCGGCGTGCCGGGTCAGCAACCGCGCGACCGTGGACTTGCCGGCCCCGCTCGGGCCGACCAGGGCCACGAGCTCCCCCGGCTGGATGCGGAACGAGGCGCCGTGCAGCGCGTCGCGGGCGGCGCCCGGGTAGCGCACCCGCACGCCGGCCAGCTCCACCGCGCCGCGGACGCCGACCAGGTCCCGTGCGCCCGGTGCGTCCTGCGGCAGGGGCTCGTCGAGGAGCTCGACCATGCGCTCGACGCCCGCGGTGGCCGAGTGCAGCGCGGGGATGAGGTTGCCCAGGGTCCGCAGCGGTGAGTAGCACTGCACCATCAGCGCCAGGAACGCCATCAGGCCGCCGAGGGTCAGCCGGTCGGTGGCCAGGGCCCAGGTGCCCAGGGCGATGACGGCCAGGGTCCCGACCAGCTCGGCCAGGTCGGCCAGCGGCAGGAACACCGCCCGGACGCGCGCGCCGACCAGCTCGGCGGACGCGATCGCGAGGTTCTGCTCGTGGTAGTCGGCGACGGCGTCGGCCTCGCGGTTGTAGGTCTGCACCAGGGCGGCGTTGGACAGCCGCTCCTCGGTCACGGCGCTCAGCGAGCCGGCCCGGCGCCGGCGTTCTCGCGAGACGTCCTTGACCAGCCGGGAGAAGTGGGTGGCCACCCACCAGAGCAGCGGTGCGGCGACCATCGAGACCAGGGCCAGCTGCCACTGCAGCCAGAAGAGCGCGCCGCCGTACACCGCCAGGCGCAGGACGGCGCCGGCTCCGGACGCGGCCTGGCCGATCATGAACGACTCGACCGCCGCGGTGTCCGAGGTGAGCCGCGACATCGTGTCCCCGAGCCGGTTGCGGTCGTGGACGTGGCTGGGGTGGGCGAGCACGTGGCCGAAGACCTTGGTGCGCAGGCCGACCAGGAACCGCTGCGAGATCCAGGTGGAGAGGTAGTCGTCGACGCCGGAGACGACCGCGCTGAGGAGGTTCAGCCCGACGTAGAGGGCCGCGATCCAGGCCAGGGGGGCCAGGCTGGCCGGCACCAGCACGTCGTCGACCAGCCGCTGGAACAGCACCACCTCGAGCACGGCGATCAGCGGCGCCGCCGCCAGCAGGACGAGGAGGAGCAGCAGCCACCAGCGCAGCGGGCGCAGGTCCGGCCAGAACCGGCGGGCCACCTGCCGCACCGTCATCGCCGGCGCGGCCTCCACGAGCGGTGCTGCGTCGGGTGCCGGGCGCAGCAGCGCCATCACCCGCTTGAGCGTGCGGCGGGGGCGGGCCGTGCGGCCCGCCCCCTCGCTGTGGACCACGGTCAGCCGTGGGTCCGGGTGCGCGTCCCGGTGCGGGTGCCGGTCCCGGTGCCGGTGCGGGTCTGGTGCCCGTGCCGACCGCCGTGCCGGCCGCCGTGGCGACCGGTGACGCGTGCGGGACGGAGCGCCTTCAGGAGCTGCGAGCGAGCCATGGTGGTTCCTCCTCGTGATGGGTGCCGGGTGTCTCCCCGACACCCAGGAGGTTGCTCGACCACCGTGAGGCACCCGTGAGCCCGCGGTGAGAGCCCTCTCACGGCGCCACGGCGCCACGGTGGCTGAGGTGCGAAGGCGTCCTGCGCCTGAGCCTCGACGCCTCGCGACGTGGTGCTGGCACCCGGCCCGTCCCAGCCGCGGCTCACCGGGTTTCGAGACGGGCGCAGCACGCCCTCCTCAACCACCGTGGGCCCACGGTGGCTGAGGTGCGAAGGCGTCCTGCGCCTGAGCCTCGAAGCCTCCCGACGTGGTGCTGGGACCGGGCCCGTCCCAGCACCAGGTCACCCGGCTTCGAGGCTCGTCGCTGGCGCTCCTCGCACCTCAGCCACCGTGGGCCCGGCGGCCCGGCGGCCCAGGACGAACGCGTCCTTCCATGAGGT
>CAZEPK010000308.1:0-6071 GCA_964514085.1 uncultured Nocardioides sp. | reverse complement strand
CCTGGTGGGCGGCGCCGGGGCGACCGACGCCGCAGACGCGACTCCTCCCGACGAGCGTGGCACCACCCTTCCACAGACCCTGCTCAAGGGCCAGAAGGGCAAGAAGGGCTACCGCAAGATCGTGGTCGGCCCGGGCGAGCCGCACCTGGTGCGCCGCGACCTGATGAAGCACGCCGCGAAGCCGGCGGCGGCGACCCGCCGCCGCGGCGTCATCGCGCTGGGCCAGCTCACCGACATGCACCTCAACGACAGCCAGTCGCCTGCGCGCGTGGAGTTCCTCGACCGGCTCGACGACCCCGACTCGCCGTACGCGTCGGTGCTGCCGTTCCAGGGCGCCTACCGGGCCCAGGACATGCTCAGCGCCCACGTCGCGGAGGCGACGGTGCGGGCGCTGCGCAAGGTCGGCCGCGGCCCGGTGACCGGGCTGCCCTTCGCCTTCGCCGTGACCACCGGCGACAACACCGACAACACGCAGTACAACGAGCTCCGCTGGCAGATCGACGTCCTGGACGGCGCGACGGTCCGGCCCGACTCCGGCGACTACACCAAGTACGAGGGCGTCGCCGACCAGTCGGCCACCTACGACGTCCGCTACTGGCACCCCGACGGCCCGCCCGCCGGCCAGCCGGCCGACATGCGGATCGCCGGCTCCGGTTTTCCCCAGGTCCCGGGCCTGCTCGACACCTGCCGCCGGCCGTTCAACGCCAAGGGCCTCGGCATGCCGTGGATCTCGGTGTTCGGCAACCACGACGGGCTGGTCCAGGGCAACGTGCCCTCCAACCCGCTCATCAAGCAGCTCGCGACCGGCGGCAAGAAGATCATCGCCCTCCCGCCCGGCACCAACGTCGGCGAGCTGGCCGGCCAGCTGGTCAACAACGACCCGCAGGGGCTGGCCACGCTGTTCGGTGGTCCGTCGCGCGACGTGACCCCCGACGCGAACCGGCGCCCGATGGCGCGCCAGGAGACGATCGCGGAGTACTTCAACACCGCGGGCGCGCCGCGTGGCCACGGCTACACGGCCTGGAACCTCGCCACGGGCAACGCCTACTACGCCTTCGGCAAGGGCAAGGTCCGCCACCTCGTGCTCGACACCGTCAACCCCAACGGCGGCTCCGAGGGCTCCATCGACCAGGTCCAGCTCGACTGGCTCACCGGACAGCTGGTCAAGGGCAGCCGCCGCTACCTCGACCCGAACGGCAAGGTGGTCAAGGGGGGCAAGCGCGACAAGCTGTTCGTCATCTACTCCCACCACACCGTGGACAGCATGGACAACAACACCGGCGCCGGCCGGATCCTCGGCCCCGCGGTCCGCGACCTGCTCCTGCGCTTCCCCAACGTCGTCCTGTGGGTCAACGGGCACACCCACCGCAACGCCGTGACGCCGTACACCCGCTCCAAGAAGAGCAAGGTGCCCGGAGGCTTCTGGGAGGTCAACACCGCCGCGCACGTGGACTGGCCGCAGCAGGCCCGGACCGTGGAGATCGTGGACAACCGCAACGGCACGCTGTCGGTCTTCGGCACGATCATCGACCACGCCGGGCCGACGTCGTACGGCAAGCGCCCGAGCTCCCCGCTGGAGCTCGCCGCGCTCTCCCGCGAGCTGGGCGCCAACGACTGGCAGGAGAACGGCAAGTCGCCGGCGGGCCAGGACGGGCGCCGGGGCCGGCTCGAGGACCGCAACGTCGAGCTGCTGGTCCCTGCGCCCTTCAAGCTCTGATCCCCCGGCCCGGCGGAAAGATTCTGCCGGGCCGAGGGAACCCCGCGGCCCGCTCGCGGCTCTTGGATGGTCGAGGACGACGACCGGACAGGAGGCAGGGTGGGACGCGCACCGAGCTGGGAGGACGCCTACCGCGAGTTCTTCGCGGCCCGTCAGCGCCCCCTGATGCGGACGGCCTACGCCATCCTGGGCAGCTGGCCGGCCGCCGAGGACGCCGTCCAGACGGCGCTCACCCAGCTCTACGTGCACTGGCCGCGGATCCAGCCTGGAGCCGTGAACACCTACGCGCGCCGCTCGGTGGTGCACGCATGCTTCAAGATGGCCCGTCAGCGCGGTCGCGAGACCACGACCGACCGGCTACCGGAGCGCCAGGTGCCGGGCCCCGAGGGCGGGCTCGAGCGTCTGGACCTCATGCAGGCGCTCGCCGGCCTCTCGCCGAAGGCCCGGGCGGTGGTCGCGCTGCGCTTCCTCGACGACCTCCCCGTGGCGGAGGTCGCGCTCGTCCTCGACCTGCCCGAGGGGACGGTCAAGAGCCAGACCGCCCGTGCCCTCGACCGCCTCCAGGCGGCGCTCTCACCACCCCAGTCGATCGAAGGAGCCCACCATGACCGTTGAGCAGATCGTCCGTGACCAGCTGGACCGCGCCACCCGCGAGGTCGAGGGCCGACCCGACCTGGCCACCAGCATCCGCCACGGCCGCCGGCGGCGGCGTACGGCGCGCCTGGGGGTGGCGACCGCCGCCGTGGCCGTCCTGGGCCTGGGTGCCCTCGGCGCCCGGAGCCTGGGCGCCGACGACGAGCCGGCGGTCGCCCGCGACACCCGCGTCGCCGCGGCGCCGGTCGCACCGCTGCCCGCCGCGCCGACCGACTTCGTGCCCGGCACCGACATCGACGAGGCGATGGCCGCGGCCGTCGCGGAGCGGCTGTCGTCGCTGCCCGCGCCCGACGACGTCTACCCGAGCGACGGTGAGACGGCCGGGGCGCTGCCTGACGCGCAGTTCGCCCGCGCCCAGGACTGGCAGGCGACGTACTCCACGGACGCGGGCGGTTTCCTGGTGATCATGGGGCTGCCCGAGGAGCTGGGCGGCTGGCGCTGCCGGGACTGCCGGACCGAGCAGGTCACCGGCGGGACGCTGTACCACGAGACCTACAGCACCGACGGCGGCGGGACCTGGTGGTTCGGCACGTACTTCGTCGGCGACGACGGCCACTTCGTCAACGCGTTCGAGTCGGTCCAGGCGCCCGACGAGCAGGCGGCGAGGCACCAGCGCCGGCTCGACGACGCCGCGGTGGAGGGGCTGGTGCAGGACCCGCGGCTGTCCTTCTGACGCCGTCGGACGCGGTCAGCGCGGCCGGATCGTCAGATCGCTGATCGTGGCGTCGTCCGGGAGCGCCAGGACGTGGAGGACCGCGTCCACGACGGTGGCCGGGTCGATCCAGTCGGCGGGGTCGTAGTCCCGGCCCTCCTGCTCGTGCACCTTGGCCTGCATCGCGGTCGCCGTGCGTCCGGGGTAGACCGTGGTCACCCGGACCCCGTGCGGCTGCTCCTCGGCGCGCAGGGCGTCGGCCAGCGCGCGGAGCCCGAACTTCGAGGCGGCGTACGCCGACCACTGCGGGTGCGCGAACAGGCCCGCGCCGGAGTTGACGAAGACCACCGTCCCGCCAGCCGCCCGCAAGGCGGGCAGGCAGACCCGGGTCAGCACGGCCGGGGCCAGGAGGTTGACGGCCAGCTGCTCCTGCCACGCGGCGGTGCTGAGGTCGCCCACGGCGCCCAGGTCGACGACGCCGGCGGCGTGCACCACCGAGTCGAGCCCGTCGGGCAGCTGGTCGGCGATCGACTCGACGGCCTCCGCGTCGGCCAGGTCGGCGACGAGCACGGTGGCGTCGGGCAGCTCGGCCCGCAGGTCGTGCGCCCGCTCGGTCGAGCGGGCCAGGAGCACCAGGTCGTCCCCGCGCTCGAGCAGCCGCTCGGCCAGCAGCGCGCCCATGCCGGAGCCGGCGCCGGTCACCAGGTGCGTGGCCATCAGAGGGTGAACACGACCTTGCCGAAGACCTCGCCGCCGGCCATCACCGCGAACCCGTCGCGGGCCTGGTCCATCGGCAGCTCGCGGTCGACCAGTGGCCGGACCCCGGTCGCGTCGAGCATGGTGACCAGCGCCGCCAGCTCGTCACGGGTCCCCATGGTCGACCCGATCACCGAGAGCTGGAGGAAGAACGTGCGGGTCAGCTCGGCGTCGTCCAGGTCCGGGCCGGAGGTGGTCCCGGAGGTGATGATCCGGCCACCGGGCCGCAGCGAGCGGACCGAGTGCGACCAGGTCGCCTTGCCCACGGTCTCGATGACCGCGTCCACCTTGCCCGGCAGCCTGGCGCCGGACTCGAAGGCCTCGTGCGCACCGAGCTCCAGGGCCTTGGCCCGCTTCCCCTCGTCGCGGCTGGTCACGACCACCCGTAGGCCGGCCGCGCGGGCCAGGACGATCGCGGCGGTCGCCACCCCGCCCCCGGCGCCCTGCACGAGCACCGTCTCCCCCGGCCGGAGCTCGCCGCGGGTGAACAACATGCGGTACGCCGTGAGCCAGGCGGTCGGCAGGCAGGCCGCCTCGGCGAAGGACAGCGAGGCCGGCTTGGGCACCACGTTGCGCCGCGGCACGGCCACCCGCTCGGCCATCGCACCCTGGTGGCGCTCCGACAGCAGCGACCGCTTCGGGTCGAAGGTCTCGTCGCCCTGCCAGCCCGGGCTGCTGATCACCCCGTGCACCACCACCTCGTTGCCGTCCTCGTCCAGGCCGGCCGCGTCGGTGCCGAGGATCATCGGCAGCTGCTCCTGCTTGAGCCCGACCCCCCGCAGGGAGAACAGGTCGTGGTGGTTCAGCGAGGCGGCCTTGACGGTGACCGTCGTCCAGGTCGAGTCGGGCAGCTCAGGCTCGGGCCGCTCGCCCACCACCAGACCGGACAGCGGGTCGTCGGGGTCGAAGGACTCGGCGTAGACAGCAAACATGTCGACCACGCTAGCCATGACGGACAGACTCCCGGGCATGAGCCTCGTGACGCCGCACAACCCGGACACCCTCTTCCCGCCGTACGCCGGGTACGCGCACGCGGTCGAGGTCCCGCCCGGGGCGCGGACGCTCTACGTCAGCGGCCTCAACGGCTACGAGGCGGACGGGCGGACCATGCCGCCCGACTTCGAGGGGCAGGCCCGGCTGGTCTGGCGCCACCTCGGCGCGGCCCTCGCCGCGGCGGGCATGAGCTACACCGACCTGGTGCAGCTGCGCTTCTACCTCGCCTCGGCCGAGGACGACCCCACGAACGTGGCGCTGATCCGCGAGCACCTCGTGGAGCACGTCGCCTGCCGCACCGTCGTGGTCCAGCAGCTGCTGGAGCCCGCGTGGCGGGTCGAGGTCGAGGCCGTCGCGGCCCGGGTGGCCTGACGTGCCCCAGCCGCTGCTCCGCACCGACCGCCTGCTGCTCGAGCCGCTGGCCGAGGAGCACCTCGACCTGGAGATCGAGCTCGACTCGGACGCGGAGGTGCTGCGCTACCTCTCCTCGCGCGCCCACACGCCCGAGGAGACCCGGGCCAAGCACGCCGAGCGGCTCACCCGCGGCCGCGAGGTGGACGGCCTGGGCATGTGGATGGGCTTCCTCGACGACGGCCGCCCGGCTGACCGGACCACGTTCGTCGGCCTCTACATGCTCACGCCGCCGCACGGCCCGAGCCAGCCCCGGGTCCCGGGCCTGGCCGACCTCGGCTACCGGATCCGCCGCGACCGCTGGCGCCAGGGCTTCGCCCGCGAGGGCTCCCTCGAGCTGCTCCGCCACGCCTTCGAGACGGTGGCCCTGGACCGGGTCATCGCCCAGACCATGGCGGTCAACGCCGGCTCCCGCGCCGTGATGACCTCGGTCGGCCTCACCTTCGTCCGCCCGTTCACCGAGGACTACGACGAGCCCGTCCCCGGCTCCGACCAGGGCGAGGTCGAGTACGCCATCACCCGCCAGCAGTGGCTCTCCCAGCGCAACCCGGCGCCCTCCCAACCACCCACGGACCCCGGACCAGCGGACTAGCGGAAACGCGGCTCAGAGCTCGCGGCGCTGGCCAGCCGCCAGCACGGCCCCGCGATCGCAGGGGCGTCAACCACCCCACGCAACCACGCGCGCAATGGGATCGGGCGAGCGGAGCGAGGTGGCGAGCGCAGCTCGCGCTCCCCGCGATCGGCCCAGGTGGCCACGACGGACGGCGAAGCCGCGAGCGCAGCGAGCAGTCCGTCGTGGACCCTGGGCCGAAGCTCGCGGGGGTGTCAGGCCCGCGAGCGCAGCGAGGTGGCGAGCGGAGCTCGCGCGCCCCGCGATCGGCCTCGCGG
>CAZEPK010000307.1:4534-6092 GCA_964514085.1 uncultured Nocardioides sp. | reverse complement strand
GCTCCCGCAGGACGTCGAGGCCGAGCTGGCGATGCCTGGCGGTCACTGGCACCACGGCGGGCTGGACTGGCCCTGGGCCAACAACCGCTCGCGGCTCGACACCCCCGAGCAGCAGTGGGGTGTGCCCACCGGCCTGCCCCGCGTCTTCATGGCCGGCGCCGGCGCCCGGCGCGGCGGCGCCGTGTCCGGCGTGGCCGGGCACAACGCCGCCCAGGCGGTCCTGGCCTCGCGCTGACCGCTGGCTGGCTAGTGGTGGTGGCCGCCGTGGTGGTGGTGCTTCTTCCGCTTGACCTTCAGCGGCGCCAGCGAGCTGCCGACCGGGATGGTTGCGCAGTCGTTGGTCGGCGCCACGCCGGCGAACCGCTGGCCGAGGTAGGCCAGGGCCTCGGGGAAGAACTGCAGCCCGGCCTGGCCATGCTCCGCGCCCTGGTAGACCCTCAGGTGCACCGGGACCCCCTCGCCGCAGTACTCGTGGGCCAGCCCCTGGACGTCCTTGACGATCATCACGTTGTCACCGGTGCCGTCGACGTTCCCGATGCCCATGAACATCGGCATCGTCGGGTGGCCCGGCGTGCTGCCCATGATCAGCTTGTTGATCGTCTTGGCGAAGGGGCGGATCTTGAGGAACGCGTGGTACTTCGGCTTGACCAGCTGCTGGACCTTCAGGCCGGGGTAGTTGCCGTTGAAGGACCCGATGCACTGGTCCTCCACCTCGGACAGGATCTTCTTGCCGTACTTCGAGGAGAACTTGCCGACCTTGATGCCGAACGCGCGGCCGAGCGAGACCAGCACGGCGGGGATGACGCCGGACCAGGTGTCGCTGCCGTTGACGTAGCGCAGGTTGTGCCCGAGGTGCACGGGGATGCCGCCTATCGCGGTGCCCACGATGTTGAGCTCCGGGGCGTACGACGGGGCGAGCTCGCTGGCCCACTCCCCCGCGATCGAGCCGCCGGAGTAGCCGAACATCCCGACCTTCTGGCCGGCGGGCACGCCGAGGAAGCTCTCGGTGGCGCGGATGCTGTCCAGCGTGCTCCAGCCCGACTCCTGGCCGGCCACCCAGTGCAGCCCCGGGCCCTCGAAGTCGGGGACCGTCACGGCGTACCCCTGGGCGGCCAGCGCCAGCACGAGGCCGGTCTCGGCGTTGGCCAGGCCGGCGTTGGCCTGGCCCGGGTCTCCGCCCTGGAGGGTGTAGCTCGGGGAGCAGATGTCGCCGAGGGCGTCGTAGAAGCTGAGGTAGGCGACCAGTCCGCTGTTGACCGGACCCGTCGGGTTGATGACGGTCGTGACCGTCGCGCTCGGCCGGCCCTGCTGGTCCTGGGTCCGGTAGAGGATCTGCGTCGCCGGCACCACGCCCGCGCCGCTGCTGGGCACGCCCACCGTGACGGTGCGGGTCTTGAGGACCGTCCCGCGCGGGACGTTGACCAGCGCCGCGGCGTCGAAGGCGTAGAACGGGTCGTCGTGCGGCAGCGGGATCGCTGCCTGGCTGGGCGCCGCGGTGGGCACGGCCAGCGCGAGGGCCAGGACGAAGGCGGTCAGCGCGCGGCGTACGACGTGGTTC
>CAZEPK010000307.1:0-4524 GCA_964514085.1 uncultured Nocardioides sp. | reverse complement strand
TACGCCGCGCGGTGAGGCACCTCATCAGGGTGTCGGGGCGGCCAGCGATTTCGATGCGGGTCCCGGCGCTGGTAATGTTCAAGGTCGCGGAAGCGCGAGCGCCATTAGCTCAATTGGCAGAGCAGCTGACTCTTAATCAGCGGGTTCGGGGTTCGAGTCCCTGATGGCGTACCACCACTGTCCACCTCCAGCCTGACCTGGCCCTTCTCGTGGCCGGGACAGCCGGGCGCCGTCTGCTCAGACGAGGCTCCCGGCACGCCGTCGGCGCAGGCCGAGCATGTGCGGCATGCCGGAACCGGCGACGACCAAGGTCCTGCCTACGCGCTGGAGCAGGGACGGGTCCGGGAGGCGCCGGGCAGGCGCCGGCAGCTCGGCCACGTCCACGAAGAAGGCCCGCACCGGCCCGATCCCCTCGAGGTCCTGGGACGTCTCGTGGGCGGGTCCGGCGAGCGGAGCGGTCGCGGAGCCGTACAGCTCCTCGGACAGGAGCACGTACTCGGGCACCGTCACCGAGTTCTTCAGCAACCGGTGCACGAGGATCACGTCGATGCCCACCAGCTTGCGCCGCTGCCTGATCGTCTGGACCGCGACCTCGCCGACGTGCGCGGCGAACTTCAGCTTGAGGTTCCCCGCCTCGGTGCAGGTGCGGCAGGGGCAGAGGTTGGTCACGACGTACTGACGTTCGTCGTGGAACGCCTGGTGCATGGCCACGGCGGCCTCGAGCGTCCGAGCGACGTCCGCGTCGGTGTCGGTCGCGTCGGTGGGGCAGGCCAGGAAGGCGGCGTCGCCCTCGATCTCGATCAGCTCGAAGCCCGGGGCGGCGTCGATGACCTTCTCGAGGAGCCGCGCGGTGTTCACCTCGGCGTGGGCCAGGCTCATCCGGTGGGTGCGCATGTAGTCGGTGTAGCCGCCGATGTCGGCGATCAGGAGGAGCCACCGCCCGGACGCCATGCGTGGACCCTACAACGCACCGGCGCTCGCCCCCGCGCGTCGCGGAACGGCGACGCGACCCTCAGGACGGCGGCGTCCCCGGCTCCTCCCGCGGCGTGAAGCGCTCGAGGTGGGAGTCCACCGTCGCGCCGGCCTCGAAGGCGCTGGGCGTGTAGCCGAGCACGACCGGGAGGAAGCCCTCGGAGCGCAGCGACCGGAGCCGCAGGTCGCTGGTGGCTCGAACGGTGGCGGTCCTGCGGATCCGTCGCAGCAGGGCGATCTCGCCGAAGCCCACCCCGGGCCCGAGCGCCGCCACCACGCGGCCGTCCCCGACCACCTCCGCCTCCCCCGACTCGATCACGTAGTAGCGGTCGCCGACATTGCCTTGCTCGAACACGACCTGACCGGCAGGCACCTCCACCAGTTCGAGGCCCCTGGCCAGCCGCTCGATGGCGGGCAGGGGCAGCACGTTGAGCATCGCCACGCGGTGCAGGAGCCCGATGTCGTCGTCGCGCACGCCGATGGACCGGTCGAGCCCCCGGAGCCGGTGCCAGGACGCGGCGGCGAGGACCGGGCAGAGGAGGCCGACCAGGACGAGCGCGGTGCGGATGCCGGCCGCGTCGACGAGCACGGAGGCGACGACCGCTCCGACCCCGATGGACAGGGCCACCAGGCTCTCGAGCACGCCGAAGACCCGGGCCAGCACGTCGTCCGCGGCCAGACGGGCCAGCAGGGTGAAGCCCGCAAGGTCGATGAGCGAGTTGCCGACGCCGACGCAGGCCAGCAGCGCCCAGGCAGCGACCTCGTGGGGCACGACCCCGATCAGCGTGACCGGCAGTCCCCAGAGGGCGACTCCCGCAGCGAACCACCCGCCCAACCGCCGCGTGCCGACCAGCAACGAGGCGGCGAAGGAGCCCACCACCGCACCCGCGCCGATCGCCGCGTTGAGCACGCCGGTCCCGGCCTCGCCGGTCCCCAGCAGCTCGATGCTCATCACCACGGTGAGTACAGTCAGCGCCCCGCGGGTCAGCGACTGGGCAGCGGCCAGGCCGAGGATCAGGGCGAGGTCACGGTCACGGCCCACGACGCGGATGCCTTCCCAGGCCTCCTTGGCCAGGGTGCTCCCCTGCGGAGCGGCCGGCCGCGGAGCCGCCTCGTAGCTCAGCCTCCACAGCAGGGCGGCGGCCCACAGGGAAGCGCCGCCCGCGACGGCGAACACGACGGTCACCCCCGTGAGCTGCAGCAGCACCGCCGCCAGCAGGGGACCCGTCAGGGTGGCGACGGCGTCCAGCAGCCCGCGGACCACGTTGGCGCTGGCCAGCTCGTACCCGGTGTGGCAGAGCGACGGGAGCAACGCCGAGTGCGCCGGCCGGTACAAGGTGGCCGCGATGGTCGACAGGACCGCGAGGGCGTAGACGACCCCGGGCGGGCCGCCGACGCCCACCACCACCGCGGCCGCACCGGTGACGACGCCGCGGAGCACCGAGACCAGGATGAGCACGCGCTCCCTGCGGCCCTTGTCCGCCAGCGGCGACAGCAGAGGAGCCAGCACCGCGGACGGGGCCATGCGCAGGAGGGCGACCAGCCCGACCGCGGTGGCGCCGCCGTCCCGGTAGGCCACGATGCCCAGGCCCACGGTGAACGCCCACTCCGCCGTCCAGGCTCCGAGGAAGCTGAGCTGGGCCCGCCGCAGGTTGCGGTTCCGGGCGTTGCTGCTGAACGCCGCGGCGGCAGCGCCGAGCCTGCCCCTCGATGCACCCCCCGCCACGCCGGGACCCTACCGTCGGCGCAGGCGCGCCCCGCGCTGGCCGGGCGGCCAGAGCTCGGCGGGCGGAGCGGTCGAGCCGCTACCTCGCTTCGACACTCGGAACAGGCTCTGAGTCACGGCGTGGTGAAGGTGACGACGGTGCGCGGGCTGAAGATCGAGGGCTCTTCGTCGCCGAGCGGCTGGACTCCTGTGAAGAAGGAGACGCACTGAGGCGAGGTGTCGGGAAAGACGACTACGGGATCTTCATCGTCGTAGACCGGGACGACGTGGTCGCTGGGGCCTTGAGGGGTCGTGGGACACATGGCCGGATCTGGACTCCCGCGCGCGAAGAGGATGAGGCTCGGGTCAGAGTTGAGCCACACCGCGGTCCAGCCCCAGCCGTCTTCGTGCTGGGTGTAGGTGAACGGTCCGAAGATCGGCGCAGGGGGGCCGCGCCTGGCCGCCTGCTTGGTGACTGGGTCGCGGGCTGCCCCGTACTTGTTGGTCACCCTGACCTCGTAACAAACGCTGCCCGAACCGAATGCCGTGTCCACCCACCTGCCGACCGATGGAGCAATCTGCACGGACGCCGGCGTCGCGGGCCTCGAACCGCACTGGCCGGTCCACCAGTCGATCCGCACCTTGTCGGACGGCAGGGAGCTGGGAGCCGTCCACGAGATCGTCGTTGGCTGACCACTCGCGGCACCACCGGTGATGGCGACATCCACCAGCGGAGCGGGCAGCGGCGCGTAGAGGCACTGCTGGGGACTGGGCTTCGCCCTGCCGCCGTACGCGGCGACAAGCGGACTCAACAACTTCGGGTCCACCCAGTCACACCGGAAATAGCCCTCGCTCACCCCTGCCTCGTAGCACTCTGGGTCATAGGTCGAGCTCATCAGACCGCAGCGGTAGCCGGTGTGCTGGAAACCGATCACGTGGCCCAGCTCATGGGCCAAGGTGGCGCCGACCTCGAGGCGGACCTGAGCGCTTTGAGGATCGACATCATCGGCGTCGAGAGTTCTGTTCAGGTGCACGAATGCGCGGCGCGTCCGTCCTATCGTCGCCTCACCCAACTTGTCGCTGGGCAGGTTGCCGTAGGCGATCGTCAGTTGCGCCTTGGCGCGGCCTTTGGCCGGCTTGAACTTCAAGCGCGCACCGGTGTGGTTCCAGCGACTGAAGGCCTGCAGCAAGCTCCAGTCCCACTTCGCCGGAAGGTTCTCGCGGTAGCGGATCACGTGGGTGCTCCACGGACGGAAGAGCCGGATGTTCTCGCGAGAGGCCGACCGTCCGTCCGCCGGGAGGCTGTCGAAGAGCTGGGCGTGAGAGGACGCCCCACCATCGACGATGGATTGGCCGGTGGTGGCGCGCGCATCGAGACCAGTCGATGCCGATGTCGGACTGGCGACGACCAGGCCAAGGCACATGGACATGGCGGCGAGGACGGACAACCGCCAGATGAGGTGGCGGGACGTCTGACTGCGTTGCATGAACAACCCCCACTCGCGAACCGCCTCGGCTTCGCGTGCCCCGCCACACCATAATCAGGACCGCACGCGGCAGGACATAGCCCGTCCGGGCCACCACCACGGCGAGTTGAACAGACTCTTGTAGCGCTCCTTGGTAACCCAGAGCGGGGCCGCAGGAGAGCGGTGGCCTCGGGGTGCCGCGGTCAGGCGCTCCGCAGGATCTTGTTGCTGAACCAGCGCTCGAGGTCGCCGTCGACGTCACGGCTGCTCACCACGATGCCGACCTCCAGGTCCAGCGCGATCTCCACGTGCTCCGGTGGCGCCGACCCCGGTTCGGGCAGCCAGGTCTCGCCCAGCTCGAGGCGCTGGGAGACCTCGGAG
>CAZEPK010000306.1:0-6111 GCA_964514085.1 uncultured Nocardioides sp. | reverse complement strand
CCGTCGCCGCCGGCGCGAACCCGATGGGCCTCAAGCGCGGCATGGACCTCGCCGCCCAGGCCGTCAGCGACGAGCTGCTCAAGAACGCCCGTGAGGTCGAGGCCAAGGAGGACATGGCGTCCGTCGCCACGATCTCCAGCCGCGACGAGATCATCGGCGGCCTGCTCGCCGACGCCTTCGACAAGGTCGGCAAGGACGGCGTGATCACCGTCGAGGAGTCCAACACCATGGGCACCGAGCTGGAGTTCACCGAGGGGATGCAGTTCGACAAGGGCTACATCTCGCAGTACTTCGTCACCGACCCCGAGCGCATGGAGACGGTCCTCGACGACCCCTACATCCTCCTGCACCAGGGGAAGATCTCCGCGGTCGCGGACCTGCTGCCCCTGCTCGAGAAGGTCATCTCCTCCGGCAAGCCGCTGTTCATCCTGGCCGAGGACGTCGAGGGCGAGGCGCTCTCGACCCTGGTCGTGAACAAGATCCGCGGCACCTTCAACGCCGCCGCGGTGAAGAGCCCGGCCTTCGGTGACCGCCGCAAGGCCATGATGCAGGACATCGCGACGCTGACCGGTGGCCAGATCGTGGCCCCCGAGGTCGGCCTCAAGCTCGACCAGGTCAGTCTGGACGTGCTGGGCCAGGCCCGCCGCGTCGTGATCACCAAGGACAACACCACGATCGTCGACGGCGCGGGCGACTCCGCGGAGGTCGCCGGCCGGGTGAGCCAGATCAAGGCCGAGATCGAGAACACCGACTCCGACTGGGACCGCGAGAAGCTGCAGGAGCGCCTGGCCAAGCTGGCCGGCGGGGTCTGCGTGATCAAGGTCGGCGCCGCCACCGAGGTGGAGCTCAAGGAGAAGAAGCACCGCATCGAGGACGCCGTCTCGGCGACCCGCGCGGCCATCGAGGAGGGCATCGTCCCCGGCGGCGGCTCGGCTCTGGTCCACGCGGTCTCGGTCCTCGAGGACAACCTCGGCCTGACCGGCGACGAGGCCACCGGCGTCCGCATCGTGCGCCGCTCGGCCGACGAGCCGCTGCGCTGGATCGCCGAGAACGGCGGGATCAACGGCTACGTCGTCACCACCAAGGTCCGCGAGCTCGGCGTCGGCAGCGGCTACAACGCCGCCACCGACGAGTACGGCGACCTGGTCGCCCAGGGCGTGCTCGACCCGGTCAAGGTGACCCGCTCGGCGCTGATCAACGCCACCTCGATCGCGGGCATGCTGCTCACGACCGAGACGCTGGTCGTCGACAAGCCCGAGGAGGAGGACCACTCCGCGGGTGGCGCCGGTCACGGCCACGGGCACGGCCACTGACCGAGGCCCACACGGCGGTGGAGGAGGTCGCGCAGCGACCGTCTCGAAACCCCTGAACACGAGGCTGGGACGCAACCGGGAAGCCGGTTGCGTCCCAGCCTCGATTTGCGTGGTCCCGAGACGGTCGGTGCCAAGTCAGTGGTCGGGAAGGCGCGCAGCACCCCCGGGGGAGGACGGTCGCAGCACCACCGGTGGTTGAGGAAGGCGCGCAGCGCCTGTCTCGAAACCTCGCAACCTGAGGGCTGGGACGCACCCGAGGTCTGGGGTGGGTCCCAGCCTCGTCGTGCGTGGTTTCGAGACGGTCGCTGCGCGACCTCCTCAACCACCGGATGTGGGCGCGACCACCGCTGGTCGTCGACCAGCGACGAGGGGCTACCCAGGAGTAGCGAGCGGCGCTAGGTTCCCCTCGGGGGGAATGGCCTGCGTCACACTCGCACTCTCGGAAGGCACCACCGTGCAGCGTTCCCGTCCCCACGCCGTCCTCGGCGTCCTCGCCCTCCTCGCCTCCTTGCTCACGCTCGGCCTGGTCTCCGCTCCGGCAGCGCACGCCGACGGGCCCGGGGTGGGCTCGCCCTGGGTGGTGAGCCTCGGCGACTCCTACATCTCGGGTGAGGCGGGCCGCTGGGCCGGCTCGTCCAACGCCAGCTCCTCGCGCGCCGACGCGCTCGGGTCGACGGCGTACTGGGACACCCCGTCCGGCGAGGCGATCAACCGCTGCCACCGCAGCAAGTCGGCCGAGGTCTACCTCGGCGGCGGGGTCAGCGGGCTCAACCTCGCCTGCTCGGGCGCGAGGACCACGACGGCCACAGGCAGCGACTTCAAGCCGGGCATCGACTTCTACAGCAACGGCGCGCAGCAGGGCCAGGCGCTGATGCTGCAGGGCTTCGCCGGCACCCACAACGTGCGGATGGTCGCGGTCTCGATCGGCGGCAACGACTTCAACTTCGCCGGCATCGTGCAGCAGTGCGTCCAGGACTTCCTGGCCTCGCCGACCTGGTGGAAGGACTACTGCAAGGACGACTCGTCGGTGACGGCCAACTTCACCGCCGCGAACGTCGCCGCGGTGAAGACCCGGATCGCCACCGCCCTGCAGAACGTGCGGACCGCGATGCGCGGCGCCGGCTACGCCGACGGGTCCTGGACGATGCTCGTGCAGACATACCCCTCGCCGGTCCCGAACGGCGGCGGCTTCCGCTACTCCGAGAGCGGCTACACGCGCCAGAGCACCGGCGGCTGCGGGTTCTGGAACGGCGACGCCACCTGGGCCAACAGCACCGCCCTCCCGACGATCAACGGCACCGTGACCGGCGCGATCGCCCAGGCCGGCATCAGCAACGCGAAGGTGCTGGACCTGTCCTCGGCCCTCAACGGGCGCCGGCTGTGCGAGACCGGCGTGGGGCTCTACGAGGAGGTCGGGCTGACCTCGTGGACCCAGCCGACGGCGGTGGACCGCACCGAGTGGGTCAACCAGATCCGCACGGTGACCACCTGCTGCTCGGGCAGCCCCTACTACATCCAGGAGGGGCTGCACCCGAACTACTGGGCCCAGCTCGCCTTCCGCAGCTGCGTGCGCCAGGCCTACAACGGCGGCGCGCCGCGCGGCGGCACCTGCACCCGGTCCGGCAACGGCCTGGTCGGCGGCGAGCCGGTGATGAGCCTGTCCTGAGCCGGCTCAGGGCCCGGAGCTGATCGTCCGCAGCTGGACGGTCAGCGCCGTGCCGTGGCACTCGGGCCGGGGCGTCGGGCGGTCGACGCCCCGGAGCAGCCAGATCGGGCGGTCCCCGCAGGCGGTGCCGGCTCGGACGTACCGCTCGTCCACCAGCCGCGCGACGCGCGCGCCGTCACGCTCGTCCCAGTGCTCGAAGGCCACCCACTCCACGATCCACGTCGGCGGCCGGTCGCCGCCGACCAGCGCGTCGAGCCCGGCCAGCTCCGGGTCCAGGGTGCGCATCGGCAGGCTCCAGAGGTAGGCGTACGGCGAGGGCAGGCCGCTCTCGAGCTGCACGTCGGCCCGGCCGCCGTAGACCACCAGGGTGTCGTCGGCGCCCGCGACCGCGGCCAGGGCGGTGCCGGTGTCGTGCTCGTCGTACTCCTGCAGCCCGCTGGCGTTGAAGGCGACCCACCCGACCAGGCTGAGCACCGTGGACGCCGCCGCCGCGGTGATGACGGCGCGCATGGCGATGCCGCGCCGGCTGGCCCGCCGGGCCAGCAGCGCCGCGCACAGGGCGGTGCCCGGCAGGAGCGGGAAGAGGTAGTCGCGCCAGAAGCTGCCGCCCAGCACCAGCCCGACCACGTCGACGGCCAGCAGGGCCGCGATGGCCGCGGTCAGCGCGGCGTCCGCACGCCACTCGTCGCGGATGTGCACCACGAAGCCGGAGATGATCAGCAGCATCCCGGCGCCCACGGCGATGACCACGAGCAGCCCCGCCCGCAGCGTCGGCGCAGTGTCGCTCCCCTCGGACAGCACCCGGCTGGCGTCGAACCGGAAGCCGTAGACGGCGTACCACAGCGTGTGCAGCCGTACGCCGGCCGCGAGCGCCCAGCCGACCGTGAGGGCCAGCGGCACCGCGAACCCGGCCGAGGCCGCCGCCGCGAGCCGGACCAGGTCGGCGCGGCCGAGCCGGCCGGTGCGCCAGGCGCCGAGGTAGAGCACCGCGGCGAAGACCACGCCGCCGACCAGGTTCTGCTTGAACCCGAGCGCCACCCCGGCCAGCAGCCCGGCCAGGAGCGCACACCGCCAGGAGCGGTCGCGGACCGCCAGCAGCGAGAGCCCGAGGCTGCCCATCAGGAACGGCAGGGCCAGCAGCTCTCCCTTGACCGCCACGGCGTCGATCAGCACGTTGGTGCTGAGGGCGGCCATGGCCACGGCGGTCCAGCGCGCCGCGGTCTCGTCGGCCACGAGCCGGGCCACCGCCGCGGCCGCGAGCACCAGCGCCGCGCAGGCCACTGCACCCAGGACGCGGATGAACAACGGACCGCCGACCGCGTCGGAGAGCTTGAACAGCGCGATCAGCGGCGGCGGCCGGTCCACGAAGTAGGCGCCGTAGAGGCTGGTGGGCGTGGGGTGCCACGAGCGGGCGACCAGCTCGAAGCCGGCCTCGTCCGCGCGCAGGGGACGGGTCAGCCCCGGCAGGCGCAGGAGGAAGGCGGCCACGGCGGCGACGGCGACGGTCCACCGCGAGTCGACCAGGCCGGCCGCTCGGCGCTCGGCCCGGACGATGGCCCGCACCGGCGCCGCGGTCCGGGCCTCCGTCATGGCGTCCAGCATGGCGGACGAGCACCGTGCGCGCGGCGAGGCCCGGCCACCGAAGCACGGGCGAAACACGGCGGACGCCGCTGCGCAACCTCGGCCCGGCAGGGTGCGGTCATGCTCTGGCGCGTCCGCACCACCCTGCCCGACCGACCGGGCGCGCTCGCGCTGCTGGCTGAGCAGTGCGGCCTGGCCGAGATCAACATCCTCGGCCTGCAGATCTTCCCGGGCGTCGAGGCCGTCACCGACGAGCTGGTGCTCCGCGCGCCCGACGAGTGGGGCCCCGAGCGGCTCGCCGCCCTGGTGGAGGCCTCCGGCGGCACCGCGGTCCGCGTCCTGCCCTGCACCGAGGCGGCGCTCAGCGACCAGCCCACGCGCTACGTGCAGGCGGCCCGCGCGATCGTCGAGCGGCCGATGTCCTTCCCCGAGGTCGTGGCCCGGCTCTTCGACGCGGAGTCCGAGCCGGCGTCCGAGGCGGGCGACCCGGCCGACGTCATGGAGCTGACGGTCGGCGACGTGCAGGTGCAGATCCGGCGGGCCACCGCGTTCACCGCCACCGAGCACGCCCGCGGCTCGGCGATCGCCGGGCTGGTGAGCGACGTCCTGGCCAGGGCGCCGCGCGAGGCCCCGCGCCCGACCGACGGGCGCCCGTCGTACGTCGTCTCGGGCGAGCGGGTCTCGGCGGTGGTGGACGGGGTCGCGGTCGGGGTCGCCACCCTCGCGCCCCCCTCGGCCGACGCCTCGCGTCCGCTGACCATCGACGTGGACCCGGGCTGGCGCCGGCGCGGCATCGGCACCCGGCTGCTCCTGGACGCCGGCCGGCTGGCCCAGCAGCTCGGGGCGGACGAGGTGGTGCTGGCCACGGGCTCGGACAACTCGGCCGTCCTGCCGATGGTGCTGGCCGCCGGGCTGCGCGGGCGGATCCGGATGGCGGGCGGCGAGCTCACGGTGCGGGTCCCGGTGCGCGACCTGCGGCCGCTCCGCGCCTAGGCCGGACCGCGGCGCATGGTCGGTCCACGGCCACGCCCGGCGTCCACCGACCTCGGGTGCCACGGCCTAGAATGAGCAAGATGGAGCTGCCCGAGAAGTTCGCCCAGCTGGGCCTCACGTACGACGACGTCCTGCTGCTGCCGGGACACTCCGACCTCGCGCCGCAGGACATCGACACCACGACCCGGCTGACCCGCGAGATCTCGCTCAAGGTGCCGCTGGTCAGCGCGGCCATGGACACCGTGACCGAGTCGCGGATGGCCATCGCGATGGCCCGCCAGGGCGGCCTCGGCGTGCTGCACCGCAACCTCTCGATCGAGGACCAGGCCTACCAGGTCGACCTGGTGAAGCGGACCCAGACCGGGATCATCTCCAACCCCGTCACCATCGGGCCCGACGCGACCCTGGAGCAGCTCGACCAGCTGGCGGGGGAGTACCGCGTCTCCGGGTTCCCCGTCGTCGACACCGACGAGCGGCTCCTCGGCATCATCACCAACCGCGACCTGCGCTTCACCCCGGTGGCCGAGTGGGCCACCACCAAGGTGGACGAGGTGATGA
>CAZEPK010000305.1:0-6193 GCA_964514085.1 uncultured Nocardioides sp. | reverse complement strand
GATCTGCTGGAGCGTGCGCGGGAGCACCTCGCGGGCCGCGTCGCCGTCGGGGCCGGCCGGGAAACTGACGTCGAAGGTGACGCTCAGCTGGACGAGGTGAGACCCGCCCTCGTCGCGGACCTTGTGCCCCTCGGCGCGCGCCGCGAAGGTCTCGAACGGCGCGCGCTTGCCGGCGATGTAGTCGAGGTCGGCCGCGCCGCAGCCGACCAGCGCGGCGAGCAGCAGCTCCACGGGGGTGAAGTCGGGGTCCTCCCCCGGGCCGATGGACACGCCACCGCCTCGGCTGTTGGTCGCCTTCCAGCGGTGCTCACCGATCTGGTGGAGGTCGATGCTGCGGTAGGTCTCGGGTCCCAGCTCTGCTGCCATGCCCCGAACCCTGCCAGAGGTGCGCCACGACCGGCGCGGGAGACACGACGGGCCCCGAGCCTCATGGCTCGGGGCCCGTCGCTGGACGGTCGCTCGGGGGGAGCTCCCGTCCGACCGCCGTCCCGCTCGGGGGGTGCGGGGTCCGGCGGTGGACCGGGGTCGGGACCGGGTGGAGGACCGGGTCCCGACGGCGGGGTCAGTGCTTGCGGTCCTCCAGGGCGCGGCGCAGGCGCCGCTCCTGGCGGGTGAGCCCACTGGTCCGCAGCGAGCCTCGGTGGGGACCCCGGTCGGCACGGCCCTCGTCGACGAGACGGGCCAGGTACAGCTGCGCGGACATGGTCGGTTCACTTCCTCACGCCCTCGTTCCGAGGGCACTGGTGGTAATTGGTAATCGCCGTTGCGACTCTTACATCGTACTGGCCGGTCACCGGCGCACCCAAACCGGCGACAGGGTGATCTCGCACACCACCTCGGGCGCACACGATGACGGCGTCCACGGCTGCAGGGGCGGACGTCCGGAGACCACCGGCGGGCCCCACCGGACCGGTCGGGCCCGCCTCTCGTGGGACGGTCATCCTACGTCGGGTCGGGCACCGCAGCCAGCCGGAGCGCCGCCGCGACCGCGGCCTACGCTGGCCCCGTGCCCAGCCCCTACGCCTCCCTCCAGCGCACCGAGGCGATCGCGCGCCGCGAGCTGCTCGACCTCACGTCCTACGACGTGGCGCTCGACCTCGCGTCCGACGACGCCACGTTCACCTCGGTCACCACGCTCCGGTTCCGCAGCGGCGCCGGCCGCACCTTCCTCGACCTCAAGCCGGTGGCCCTGGCCGGCGTCCGGCTCGACGGGCGCGAGCTCGACGTCGACCTGCTCGAGCGCGGGCGCTTCCCGCTCGACCTCTCCGAGGGCGAGCACGAGCTGGTGGTGGCGGCGACCATGCCCTTCCGCAACGACGGCGAGGGGCTGCACCGCAGCCTGGACCCCGCCGACGGGAAGAGCTACGTCTACGGGATGTCCTTCATGGACGCCGCTCCGACGATCTTCGCCTGCTTCGACCAGCCCGACCTGAAGGCGCCGTACACCTTCCACGTGCGGGCGCCGCTGGACTGGGTCGTCATCGGGAACGCCCCGGCCGAGCAGGTCGAGCCCGGAGTGTGGGAGCTGGCGCGGAGCCAGCCGCTGTCCACCTACTTCGTGACGCTGGTGGCCGGGCCGTACCACGTCGTCCGCGACGAGCACGACGGCATCCCGCTGGGCCTCAGCGCCCGCGCCAGCATCGCCGCCGACCTCGACAAGGACGCCGACGAGCTGTTCACGCTCACCCGCCAGAGCTTCGACGAGCTGCACCGGCTCTTCGGGATCCGCTACCCGTTCGGCGACTACCACCAGGCCTTCGTCCCGGAGTTCAACGCCGGCGCGATGGAGAACCCCGGCTGCGTCACCTTCCGCGACCCGCTCGTCTTCACCAGCCGCGTCACCCGCGGCATGCGCATCGCCCGAGCAAGCACCCTGGCCCACGAGATGGCGCACCAGTGGTTCGGCAACCTCGTCACGCCCGCCTGGTGGTACGACCTGTGGCTCAACGAGTCGTTCGCCGAGTACATGGGCAACCGGGTCACCGCCGACGTCACCGAGTACGCCGACGTCTGGGTGGACAACTCCTACGCCCGGCGCCAGTGGGGGCTGGTGGCCGACCAGCGACCGAGCACGCACCCCGTGGCCGGCAACGGCGCGGTCGACGCGTCCGCCGCGCTGCAGGACTTCGACGGCATCTCCTACGCCAAGGGCAGCGCGATCCTGCGGCAGGTCAACGCGACCCTGGGCGACGACCTGTTCTTCAAGGGCGCGATCGACCACTTCGAGCGCCACCGGTTCGGCAACGCCACGATGCACGACCTGTTCCAGAGCTGGGAGCGGGCCGGCGCCGAGAACATGTCCGGCTTCACCGAGAACTGGCTCCGCACCGCCGGCCCCGACCGCCTGGAGCTGGACCGCGCCGCCGGGGTGGTCCGGCGCACGCCGCCCGCGGACCACCCGGCCGACCGGCAGCACCGGATCCGCGCGGCGGTCGCCGAGCCGGACGGCACCTGGACCGACCACGTGCTCGACGTGGCGGGGCCGGAGACCCCCTTCGACGCCGGCGACCGGCCGGTGCTGCTCGACCCCTACCTCGACACCTGGGCCCTGACCCTGCCCGACCCGGCCACCGTCCGCGCGCTGGTGCAGCTCCTGCCGCAGGTCACCGACCCGGAGCTCCGGGCCGGGGTCTGGAGCAACGTGCGCAGCGCCCTCCACAACGCCGCCGTCGACCCGGTCGACGTCCTCGACCTCACCGTCGCCAGCCTGCCGATCGAGGACACCGAGGACACGGCCCGGCGCACCATGGCCTGGGTCTACACCTGGGTGGTGCCGCTCCAGCCCGACCCGGCCGCCGCGCTCGCCCGGCTGCACGACGCCGCCCTGGCCAAGCTCGACGCGGCCGCACCCGCGTCGGAGGAGCAGATCGCGGCGTTCCGCGCAGCCACCGCTACGGCCTCCGACCCGGCCCTGCTGCAGCGGTGGGTCGAGGGTGACCTGCCGGAGGGGGTGCCGGTCGACCTCGACCTGCGCTGGCGGGCGCTGGTCCAGCTGGCCACGCTCGGTGCCGTGGACCGGGCCGAGCTGGACCGCCGCCTCGCGGAGGAGCCGACCGCCGTCGCCCGCGTGCGCCACGCGGCCGCCCGCGCCTCCCTCCCCGACGCCGAGGCCAAGGAGTGGGCCTGGAGCTGCTTCACCGGGGAGACCAGCCTGCCCAACTACGAGCTCGAGGCGGTGGGTCGCGGGTTCTGGCGGGGCGGCCAGGCCGAGCTCATCGACCCCTACGTCGACCGCTACTTCGCCGAGGTGCCCGACACCGTCAAGGTGCGCAGCGGCTGGGTGCTGGCCGAGGCCGTCGAGGACTTCTTCCCGAGGACCTCGATGACGGCCGGGACGCTCGCCCGGGCCCAGGCCCTCATCGCAGACGGTGAGCTCGACCTGTCCATCCGCCGCCGGCTCGTGGACGAGGCGGACACCCTCGAGCGCAAGCTCGCCGTGCTCGAGGCGTTCCCGCACCGATGACCGGCCGCCGACCCGGCCCCACGGTCCGGACCCGGGTGCACGAGCTCCGCACCGCGGGCGAGCGCCGGCGCGAGGACCGGCTGGCCACCGAGGAGCCGCTCGAGATCCGGCTGGCCTGGCCGGGCGCCCCCGCCCGCCGGGTCTGGGTGACGATGCGGACGCCGGGCCACGACTTCGAGCTGGCGGCGGGCTGGCTGGTGCACGAGGGGCTGGTCACCGCTCCCCCGCACGCGATCGCCTACTGCACCGACACCGAGCTCAGCCCGGAGCAGGAGTTCAACGTCGTCACGGCCACCCTCGACGTACCGCCCACCCGCGACCCCGGCCACCGCCACGCCGGCTCCGGCTCCTCGGCCTGCGGGGTCTGCGGCAAGGACACCATCGCCGAGGCCCTGGCCGCCCCGGCGGCCGGCCGGTGGGCGGGTCCGCACCCGGAGGCCGACGTGGTCCGCCGCCTGCCCGAGCAGCTCCGCGCGGGACAACGGGTCTTCGACACCACCGGCGGCGTGCACGCGGCCGGCCTGGCCACCGCCGACGGCGAGCTGCTGGTGGTGCGCGAGGACGTCGGCCGCCACAACGCGGTCGACAAGGTGACCGGCGCCCGCGTGGTGGCCGGCCACTCCCCTGCCGAGGCGGTCCTGGTGGTGAGCGGGCGGGCCGGCTTCGAGCTGGTCCAGAAGGCGGTCGCGGCGGGGGTGGGGACGCTGGTGGCGGTCGGTGCCCCGACCAGCCTCGCGGTGCACCTGGCCGGCGAGGCCGGGCTGGGCCTCTACGGCTTCACCTCGGCCGACCGCACCGTCCGCTACGCCTGACGGGCGGGCCTGGTCACCTTGAAGCGGAACGTCGAGGGCGTCGGGTCCGGGTTGCCCACCGGTTGCACGGCGCGGACCGAGAGCGTGTGCCGGCCGACCGCCAGCTTGCGGGTGCGCACCTTGAACGGGCTGGTGCATGGGCGGTACGCGGCCGCGTCCAGCTGGCACTCGAAGACCGCCCCGGCCACGGGCGAGCCGAAGGTGAAGAACGCCTTGGTCCCCCGGGCCAGCTTCTTCGAGCCCTGCACTGCGCCGGTCTCCGGCGCCGGGAGCGAGACGTTCTCGCAGCCGCTGAGGATGTCGCTGCGGTCGGCCGTGACGGTGTCCGTGCCAGGCCCGCACTCCACCACGTCGCCGAAGCCGTCACGCACCGAGACCGTGTCGTCGCCCTCGCCGCCGAGGACCAGGTCGGAGCCGGGCCCGGGGTCGGCGGCGTCGTTGCCGGCGCCGAGGTCGGCCACGTCGGCGCCGGGTCCACCGAGGAACGTGTCGTTCCCGGCCCGCGCGTGGAAGCTGACCCGCCCGCTGTAGCCCCGGCCGTCGATCGAGTCGGCGCCGCCCCCGTCGGCGGTCGTCACGTCGTAGGCCTCGATCCCGAGGGCGACGACCGCGCCGCCGATGCTGGCGTCGTCGAGGACCAGCCCGACCGCCTGCTCGCTGGTGAAGGCCGAGTAGTCGAGCACCACCGTGTCGGTGCCCACGCCGCCGTCGAGCGGCCCCGACCCGGGGTTGACGAGGAGGTCGTCGCCGGAGCCGCCCTGGGCCGCGCCGAGGACCTCGCGCAGGGTGTCGTCGCCCGGGCCGCCGTCCGCGCTGTCCGCCCCCTCGACCCAGTCGTCGCCCTGGCCCGTCGACACCTCGTCCCCGCCGTCGGCGTGGACGACGTCGCGACCCTGGCTGCCGACCACCGTGTCGGACGAGGAGTCCTCGACGTCGACGGAGCTCGCGACGAAGGACGGGAAATCGGTCGGGGTCACCCCGCTGAGGTCGACGGTGTCGGCACCGCCGTTCGCCTCCACCTCCACGAAGGCCACGTGCGCGCAGGGCAGGAGCGGCAGCGGGAGGCTGCCGTTGACCAGGGACTGCCCCAGTTGGCACGTCATCGCCATGGTGTCGGCGGCGGCGTTGCTGGTGATGACCACGGTGTCGCCGTCCTGCGTCGAGGACGTGACCAGGGCCACTGCGGGGGACGACGCCAGCACCAGGGCGGTGCCCGCGGCCGCGACCAGCGTGGCGGCGCGGCCGGCGACGAGGGGGGCCATACCCGGCAGGGTAGGCGACCAGGGCGTCGTCCGCGCGGTCCCGGGCGTCGTCGCGAGCCCGCGCGGGCGTGTGGTCCGGGGTTCTGTCGGTGGTCTGGGCGACGATGCCTGCATGACCACCGCACTCCTCCTCTTCCTCGCCCTGGCGATCGGCCTCGCGCTGGGTGGCTGGGTCGGTGTCCAGCTCGGCCGCCAGCAGTCCAGCGCCCTCGGCGAGCCCGAGGTGGAGCGGCTGCGCGAGGAGCTGGCGGCCACCCGGGTCGAGTCCGCCCGGGCCGAGGCCCGGGTCGACACCGCCCTGGCCCAGCGCGACGCGGCCCTGGCGCAGCGCGATGCCGCGACCAGCCAGGTCGCCGAGGTCGAGGTCGGGCGGCAGGCCATGGTCGACCAGTTCCGCCTGCTGTCCACCGAGATCGCCGAGCAGCAGCGCCGCGCGGTCGACACCACCGCCGCCCACCGGCTCGAGGCCACCGAGAAGGCGCTCGCGCCGGTCGCCGCGGGCCTCAAGGACCTCCAGACCCGCATCACCACCGTCGAGAAGGAGCGCGTGGAGATGGCCAGCCACCTCCGCGCCCACGTCCGCGAGGTCCGCGACACCGGCGAGGCGCTGCGCAAGGAGACCGCCGTGCTCGTGACGGCCCTGCGCAAGCCGCAGG
>CAZEPK010000304.1:1652-6222 GCA_964514085.1 uncultured Nocardioides sp. | reverse complement strand
GGGCGCTGAACGGCCCGAAGACGGGATCGTCGGGAGTCGCGGTCAACCTGCGTCCTGCCACGGCATTGGCGACGAGACCGACCGCGATGAGGATCCACAGCGCAGTGGCGAGGAGCCAGCACAGATTCGCGGGCCACGACGGCGCAGCGGCGTCTCGTGCAGCCACGGCCCAGCACTGCGCCAGGCCGATGACGCCGAAGGGGATCCCGAGGAGATTGGGTTGCAGGTGGAGCTGACCGGTGCTGACCGGGCCGGCGGCTGTCGGCCGCTGCTCAGCCATGCGTCCCTCCTCGCTCAGGATCCGGCCGGTGCGGACTCGAGTCGTGACGGACCAGCGAGAGGGATGGCGCGCCCCGCCCGGGTGGTTCGTGAGCAGCGCTTTCGAAGAGCGCCTCGGGCAGGGCCGAGAGGTGCCGGACGGCGCGGGCCCTCGCCAGCCGGACGCACACCTCCCAGCAGAACCCCCTCCTCTCGGCCCGATCTGCGCCCTTCAGCACGACAACCGCGCCGATGGTCACGTGGCGCCCCAGGTCTTCGGCGCTGCGGTCGCGCTCCGGGACGATCGGTACCAGGTCGAGGTCCGCCGGACCGAGTCCCAGCCGAGCGAGAGCAGCTCGCATCAGGCTCCCGTCCGAGGTGATGCAGTGTGGGCGCCGCGCCGCGCACTCGGTCAGTGCTGCCAGCGCTCGGGCGACGTCGACCGGTGAAGCTGGGTGGGGGGCGGCAGAGACCTGCGGTGCGGTGCAGGTGAGAGGGCCCATCGCCTGTTCCTCCTCGACGCGCCGGCGCTAGCGGGCGGCGTCCTCGATCACCGCGGCGATGGGTCCGGGGAAGGTCAGCATGGACGCGTGCGGTGCCGGGATCTCGGTGATGTGCGACTGGGCGCGCTCGCCCATGAAGCGCTGGGAGGCCGGCGGGATGGCGGTGTCCTCCGTGCCGATGACGTCCCAGCTCGGGACGTCTCTCCACGCCGCCGCAGTCGCAGGCTCGTTGAGCGCACTGAGCGCCACGGGGCGCTGGATGGCTGCCAGAGCCAGAGCGCGACGCGGGGAGACCTTCGGCCCGGTGAAGAGGGAGCGGTACTTGGCCGGGTCGACGTAGAGGTCGGTGCCCTTGGTCCCGTCGGGCAGGGTGAAGGGCCGCTGGACCAGGGCGGCGCCGAACTGGCTGCCGGGATACTTGTTGGTGAGCTCGGCCGCGGTCTCGCCCGGCAGCGGGATCTGGGCGTCGACGAACACCAGGCTCTTCACATGCCGGTTCCCGGCCGCCGCGACCGAGATCACCATGCCGCCGTAGGAGTGTCCGACGAGCACGACGGGGCCCCGGATGGTCCTCAACAGGTCCTTCAGGCTGGCAGCGTCTCCGGCCAGGCTCCGGAGCGGGTTCGCGAACGCGATCACCGGGTAGCCCTTCGCCTGGAGACGAAGGATGACGCCGTCCCACGACGACGACTCCGCGTCCGCACCGTGCACCAGCACGATCGTGGGGGAGCGGCGCCCATGGGCGGCTGTGCCGCGGCTCTCGGGCCGGACGGATGCGGGCATGCTTTTCGCTGAGGGCGTGCGGGGCGCACCCTCCCGGGACGCCGGGAAAGCGGCTGCAGTGGCAGGAAGCGCTGTGGCGATGAAGAGGATCGCGATCGCCGAGAGCGCGGCCGTTCGGGTCGAGGTCATGGTGGTCTCCTGGGGGAGGAAGGAACGAGAGCAGAGCCGGGGAACGAGGTGCGTGAGGGCGGCGTCGAGATCAGGCGCTGACCGTGGACCGCTCGGAAGCCGCGGACAGGATCGTGTGGACCGTTTCCGAGGGGTGCGAGATGCCCACGACGTGGGAGGCTCCCGGGACCTCGACCGCGTCCTGCGCGCCGGCCCGCTCAGCCATCCTCTGGTGAGCACCGGCGGGGATGTTGTGGTCCAGCTCCCCGTAGATGAACCAGCTGGGCACGGACGTCCAGAGCGATGTGCTGCCCGAGGGCTCGAACAGCGCGGACTCGGTCACGGGCCGCTGGGTCACCGCCATGGCGATCGCTTGCGGCTCGGGCAGGTCCGCTGCGAACTGCTGGTGGTAGCGGTCTTGCGCGATGTAGGTGTCGATGACGCCCTCGCCCAACGGCACCCGCTCCAAGGTCTCGGCCAGGGTGCCTCCCGGAACCAGGGAGGAGGCGTCGCCGCAGCTCTCTCCCGGTTGCAGGGCGAAGCCCGCTACGAAGACCAGCCCTGTCACCTGCCCGGCTTTCGCCTCGACGTTGGTGATGACGGCGCCGCCGTAGGAGTGACCCACGAGGACCACCGGCCCGCCGAGGCTGCGCACCAGCGCAGAGAGGGCCTTCGCGTCGTCGGTGACGCTTCGCAGCGGGTTCGCCCAGGCGACCACCCGGTGGCCTTCCGACATCAGCGCCGGCACGACGCCGTCCCAGCTGGAGGAGTCGGCGTAGGCGCCGTGGACGAGGACGAGAGTGGGTTTCATGCGTCGCTCCTGAGCTCGAGGTGAGGCGGATGGTGAGCGACTCGAGCCTCGGGCCGGGCAGGGGCTGGACGCATCCGCCATCCGACTGCGAGCCGGCCTGCGACGACCGTTGTGGTCGTCGAGCGACCGAGCCCCGCGATCGCTGGCATGCGTCGCGATCACCGTGCCGCTCGTGCCGAGCCCCCGGTCCGGCAGTCAGATGCCCGATGCACGGCGGCAGCGGCGGGTCGACAGTCCATGTGAGCCAGGCGCGGCAGTGCTGCGGGCAGTCCTGTCGAACCCCGCTCGCGGACCCTGCGGACCCCCTGCAGACCGGCTCTGGCCCACGACAGCCTCGAGGTCGCCCCCGAGCACCCGTGCCACCACTACACAGCCCACCCTGGAGTGTGCGCGATGAGCAAGAGCTACTACCCGATGGCCTTCACCGAGGACGTGCTCGACCGGCAGTCGCACTTCGGGAGCAGACAGGCCTGGGACCGCGCGACACGGCACCAGATGGGGTCGGGTGCAGCAGGAGATGGGCCGCTCCCGGCGGACCCGCTCACCGACGACGAACGTGAGTTCCTGGCGGGGCTGGACGGTTTCTTCCTCGCCTCCATGTCGCGGACCGGCTGGCCCTACGTACAGCTGCGCGGCGGGCCGACCGGGTTCATCCAGACCCCCGACGTCCACACGATCGCCTGGGCGGACTTCCGTGGCAACCGGCAGTACATCAGCGCGGGAAACCTCCGTCACGACGACCGGGTCGCGATGTTCTTCATCGACCATCCCCGACAGCTGCGCCTCAAGGTCTACGGCAGGGCCCGCGTGAGCGATGCCGACAACTCCTCGGCGCTGGCACAACCGCTCGAGCGCGACGGGTACGTCGCTCATGTGGAACGAGAGGTCCGGGTCACCGTCGCCGCCTACGACTGGAACTGCGCGCAGCACATCACTCCGCGCTACACCGCCGACGAGCTCGCGCCGACCATGACCCGGCTGGTGGAAGAGATCAGCTCCCTGAAGGCTGAGAACGCGCGGCTTCGGCGGGGGGACGACCTGCGCGAGGACTTCTGAGCACGTCCGGGATCACGTGGAAGGCCCCGCGGCTCCTGCGGGACCGTGGGGTTCCCGACGGCGGCTCGGCTCCGGCGACAGCGATCTGTCTCGCCGGCGCGTCGGTCTATCCGGCGACGGGCCCGGGGCCGTCACAGAGCGTCGCGAGCGGCCTGCCCGCATCGACGAAGTAGGTCGACAGCATCCGGCCCGTCTCCGCGCCGACGTCGAGCGCGTTGTGCGGGGTGTCGGGCGGGATCAGGAAACCGTCCCCCGCCCGCAGGGTGAGCGTCGCTCGGTCCCGGATGGACATCTCCACGATCCCGGCGACGATGTAGCCCACCTCTTCTCCGGGATGCGTGTGCCACCCCGATGCGACTCCGGGCGGGATCTCGGTGAGGACCTGCACGATCTCGCGTCCCGGGATCGACGACATGATCTGTTGGAGGACCGTGCGCTTCAGTGTCCTTGCGAGGCCGTCGTGGGGCTTCGGTCCCGGCGTCGGTGTCGAGGAGGGGTCTGGTGCACCAGTAGGCATGTCGCTGTCCTTTCATCAGGTGGAGCCTCGGGTCCAGCTGCTGCGCGTGGACCAAGGCCTGTCGGGGTGAGGACGTCGCGAGGTCAGGCGTCCGCCGGCGCGGCCAGGGTCGTGGCCACGCGGGCGACCAGGCGTCCTTGGTACTCCGCGGCGGCCAGGACGGCTTCACTCGGAGGCCCGTCGGCCGAGGTCGAGGAGACGCCGTACGGGTTGCCGCCCGCGGCGAGGAGCAGTGGGTCGGTGTATCCGGGCGGGACGATGACGCAGCCCCAGTGGTAGAAGACGTTGTTCAGCGCCAGGATGGTCGACTCCTGCCCTCCGTGAGCATTCTGCGACGAGGTGAACGACGTGACGGGCTTGCCGGCCATGACCCCGGACTGCCACAGGGAGCCGGTCTGGTCGAGGAACTGCTTCAGCTGGGCGGCGGGGAGCCCGTACCGGGTCGGGGTACCGAAGGCGTAGGCAGTGGCCCACCTCAGGTCGTCGAGGTGCGCCTCGTCGACGGTGTACTTGGTGGCATCGACAAAGGTCCGC
>CAZEPK010000304.1:0-1642 GCA_964514085.1 uncultured Nocardioides sp. | reverse complement strand
GGGGTTGGAGTCGATCGCATCCTCTCCTGCCAGCTCGGGCACGCGTCGGACGCGCACCTCAGCGCCCTCCTTCATGGCCCCGTCCGCGACCGCGTTCGCGAGGGCGTGCACCGCTCCGGTGGCGGAGTAGTAGATGACAGCGAGTCGGACCGACATGGCGGTTCCTTCCGGTGGCGGGGAGCTCGAAGCTGTTGCACGAACGGGACGTGCGGATCGGTCAGTGGAGGAGGGACATCCAGTCGTGGGGAACCCGACCCAAGGGACCGGGAGTCGACTGGCTCAGCGGACGCGAGGTGGGCCTCGCCAGCTCGGGGCCTTCGACGTAGCGCCCGGCGGCAAAGTCCCAGTACCAGTCCTCCCCGGGCTCGTAGCTCTGGACGTACCTGTGACCGTGAGCGACGAAGTGCTGGCGCGCATGCTGGCCCGGCGAGGAGTCGCAACAGCCGACGTGTCCGCACTGCGCGCACCGGCGAAGGTGTAGCCACCAGCCTGCGGGCAGCTCGGTGGTGCACTCGACACAGCCGGGCCCGCTCGGTGGCACCTCGGTGTCGACGCCGTCCATGATTGCCCCCTAGGTCGTCCGAGCTCGCGGTGGTGAAAAACCTCGCGCCACTCGACGTGGTCCGGCATCGGTCGATTGACTGCCTGCATCGGGTCCAGGTGGCCGGCCTGGACGGTCTGCGCCCGGCGCTCGGCCCCGACCGGACCGGTCGGCAAACCAAGAGGTGCTACGCACCCCTTACGAAGCCGGTCGCACGTCCAGGATCGCCTGAGTGAACTCCTCAGGGCCTCTGAGGCAGGTCGTGGCCGGCATCGAGCAGGCGGTGGTCGACCAGTCGTGTGGAGTGCGGCTCGTGCTCCGCCAGGGGCCGGGCGGGCGTCACCGTGTCGTGCTCACCGTCGAGCACGACCGTCGGGACCGTGATCGAGGGCTGCTCGGCGATCCTGCGCTCGGTCTCGTCGTACGCCGGATCGCCGTCGACCAGGCCGTAGCGATGCCGGTAGGAGTGGACGGCGACCTCGACGAAGTCGAGGTTGTCGAACGACGGCCCGGGTCTTCTGCCCAGGCCGACCCGGGAAGTACTAGGGGGTCAACCCCGAGTCATCCGAAGCAGATGCCCTCCGCACTCACCTGCGGAGGGCGTTCGTGGCTGATGCCACACCGGTGGATCCCGACGCAGGACGTCCGAGTCGGACTCCGCGCGGACGTCGAGACCCTCGCTGACAGTGAACGCGAGGGTCTGCTGCACCGATAGGTGGCAGCGTCACCCGATCGCGCAGCAGACACCGTAGTGAGGGGCAGATCAGCGGGCTGACAGCGGCATGTCGGATGGCCATCCGTCGGGGCCGACGACGAAACCACAACAGCGCCACTGGCCGCCTGGGTCTTTCGCCTCGTGGCCGAAGGAGAGCACCTTGCCGACGGGTGGCGGTGACGTGCGGGTGTCGTCTAGTGGTCCCCCGGCACTCGATTGCTGCTGTCGGCGGTCACTTCCGACGCCGCCTTGGCCTCCTCACGCGACACGCCGACCTGCGGCGTCCTCGCGGAAGGCGGCGCGCGGGTCCTGCACGGTGGTCAGCGAGGCGATGTCACGCCCCAGGAACAGTGCTCCGAGCCAGCCCAGAGCGACCCGGATCCTCC
>CAZEPK010000303.1:5690-6230 GCA_964514085.1 uncultured Nocardioides sp. | reverse complement strand
CGCCGGGACCCCAGGCCGGGGCGGCCCCGCCCTCGGCCGCGGCGTCGTCGCCGATCGCGATGATGGGCGTACCGACCGGGATGGTCTCGCCCTCGGGGGCCAGGATCGCGGAGATGACGCCGGCGAACGGCGAGGGCAGCTCCACGATCGACTTGGCCGTCTCGATCTCGCAGACGATGTCGTTGATCTCGACGGTGTCGCCGACCTTGACCTTCCAGCTGACGATCTCGGCCTCGGTCAGGCCCTCGCCCACGTCGGGCAGCAGGTACTCAGGCATGTCTCAACAGCTCCTAGAAGGACAGGGTGCGGTCGACGGCGTCGAGCACCCGGTCGAGGTCGGGCAGCCACTCCTCCTCGATGCGGGAGGCGGGGTAGGGGGTGTCGAAGCCCCCGACCCGCAGCACCGGCGCCTCGAGGCTGTAGAAGCACTGCTCGGTGATCCGGGCGGCCAGCTCGGCGCCCATGCCCAGGTTGACGTGCGCCTCGTGGACGACGATGGCGTGGCCGGTGCGGCGCACCGAGTCGAGCACCGGGCCCATG
>CAZEPK010000303.1:0-5680 GCA_964514085.1 uncultured Nocardioides sp. | reverse complement strand
CCTCCAGCGAGCGGCCCTCGCCGGAGGCCGCCTCGGCGGCCTTGAGCGCGGTCTTCACCGTGGGGCCGTAGGCCAGCACGGTGACGTCCTGGCCGGGCCGCACCACGCGCGAGGTGAACAGCGGCTCGGGCGTGGCCGACTCGTCGAGCTCGGCCTTGTCGGCGTGGTACTGCCGCTTGGGCTCGAGGAAGATCACCGGGTCGTCGCAGGCGATGGCCTGCTGGATCATCCAGTAGCCGTCGACAGGATTGGAGCAGGCCACGACCTTGAGCCCCGGCGTGTGCGCGAACTGCGCCTCCGGAGACTCGCTGTGGTGCTCGACCGCGCCGATGCCGCCACCGAACGGGATGCGGATGACCATCGGCATCTTGATCCGGCCCTTGGAGCGGAAGTGGATCTTGGCGACCTGGCACACGATCTGGTCGTAGGCCGGGTAGACGAAGCCGTCGAACTGGATCTCCACCACCGGGCGGTAGCCGCGCATCGCCATGCCCACGGCGGTGCCGACGATGCCGGACTCGGCCAGCGGGCTGTCGATGACGCGGTCCTCGCCGAAGTCCTTCTGCAGGCCGTCGGTGATCCGGAAGACGCCGCCGAGCTTGCCGACGTCCTCGCCCATCACCAGGACCTTGGGGTCGTCCTCCATGGCCTTGCGCAGGCCCATGTTGAGCCCCTTGGCCAGCGTGATCTTCTCGCTCATGCGTGGCTCCCCTCGAACGAGTCCAGGTACGCCGCGAACTCATCGTGCTGCTGGCGCAGCTCGTCGGTCTGCTCGGCGTAGACGGCACCGAAGATGTCCAGCGGCTTCGGGTCGGGCAGCGCCTTGACACCGTCGCGCAGGCGGGCGCCGAGGTCGGCGGCCTCGCCGGCCACCTGGTCGAAGAAGTCGGTGTCGGCCAGCCCGTTGCGGCGCAGGTAGACCTCCACCCGCGAGATCGGGTCCTTGAGCTTCCACGACTCCACGTCACCGGAGAGCCGGTAGCGGGTCGGGTCGTCGGTCGTGGTGTGGGCGCCCATCCGGTAGGTGTAGGCCTCGACGAACGTCGGCCCCTGGCCGTCGCGGGCCCGCTGCAGCGCGGCCTGGGTCACGGCGTACGACGCGAGCACGTCGTTGCCGTCGACGCGGACGCCGGGGAAGCCGAAGCCCAGCGCGCGCTGGTAGAGCGGGATCCGGGTCTGGCGCTCGATCGGCTCGGAGATCGCCCACTGGTTGTTCTGGCAGAAGAAGACCACCGGGGCGTTGTAGGAGGCAGCGAAGATGAAGGCCTCGTTGACGTCGCCCTGGCTGGAGGCGCCGTCGCCGAAGTGGGCGATGACCGCGGAGTCGCGCTCCGGATCACCGGTGCCCACGGCCCCGTCGCGCTGCATGCCCATGGCGTAGCCGGTGGCGTGCAGGGTCTGGGCGCCGATGACGATCGTGTAGAGCCCGAAGCCGAACTCCTCGGGGTCCCAGTCGCCGTGGTCGACGCCGCGGAAGAGCCCGAGCAGCTTGAGCGGGTCCAGGCCGCGGCACCAGGCCACGCCGTGCTCGCGGTAGGTCGGGAAGACGAAGTCCTGGGTGCGCAGCGCGCGGCCGGCGCCGACCTGGGCGGCCTCCTGGCCGAGCAGTTGGGCCCAGATGCCGAGCTCGCCGTGGCGCTGGAGGGCGGTCGACTCGGTGTCGATGCGGCGGACCATGACCATGTCGCGGTAGAAGCCGCGGAGCTGCTCGGCGCTGAAGTCGAGGTCGAACTCCGGGTGGTGCACCCGCTCGCCCTCGGGCGTCAGGAGCTGGACCAGCTCGGGGCCGCCGTCCTGCTGCGAGGGGCCGAAGACCTCGGCGAGGTCGGGTCCGAATGCGGGCACACCATCATTCACAGAGTTCTCCTCAGGAGGTCACGGCCGGGTCGGGGTCTCCGCCACGGTGGGAAGTGTCCTGGCCACCGCGTCGCGGGGGTGGTGCGGGCTGTGAGCCGGGTCACGATCGTGCGGCGCCAATGTATCGGTGCGGGGTGCGAGCGCCCAACCCGGCGCCGGTCCTCCCACGCATATCCGGTTGCCGCTGGCCGTGGCGGCTTGGGACGCTCGGGGCATGCCGCCAGCCACCGTGGATCCTCCGCACCTCGCGCAGTTCCTGGCCACCGCCGACGCCGCGGCGCGGGACCGGCCCGGCGCGGTGGACCCCGAGCTGGCCCGCGAGGTGTTCCTCGAGGTGGCCACGATGCTGCACGACAGCCTGGCCCTCGACGCGCTGGACGAGCACGACACGGCCTGGGTGGTCGACGCGCTGTGCGCCGACCTCGTCGCGGCCGACCCGGGCGCTGCGGTCCGCGCGCGGGCCGAGGCCGCGCTGCAGGCCACCGACGCGCTGCACGAGCCCGAGGTGGTGTCCCGCACCTGCACGCTGGTCGCGGCCCTCTTCCAGCTCTAGCCCGCAGCAGTCCAGGGCAGCCCCCGGCGTAACGCCCGGGGCAGGTGCAGGGACGGTGCGGTCATGAGCAACCCCCCGCCGTTCCTCACCCCGCCGGGCCACACCGCTCCGGTGCCGCGCCGCGTCCGGGCCCGCAAGGACGGACGGTGGGTCCTCGACACCTCGGCGGCCGTCTACGTCTGGGAGGTCGAGTTCTACCCGCAGTTCTACGTCCCCGTCGCGGACGTCGACCCGGAGCTGCTCGCCGACCCGTCGCTGAAGCCCCGGCTGCGTCGGCACCCGGACCTCCCCGACCACGTGCGGATCCGCTGGGACGCCCTGGACCACTGGTTCGAGGAGGACGAGGAGGTCTTCGTCCACCCGCGGAACCCGTACGTGCGGGTCGACGCGCTCCGCGCAGACCGCCACGTCCGTGTCGAGCTCGACGGCGTGCTCCTGGCCGAGGCGCGGTCCGCGGTGCTGGTCTTCGAGACCGGGCTGCCGACCCGCTACTACCTGGACCGGACGGCTCTGGACCACAGCCACCTCGAGTCCTCGCCGACCGAGACGGCCTGCCCCTACAAGGGCCGCACCACGGCCTACTGGTCGGTGCGCCTCGGAGTGGAGCTGCACGAGGACCTGGCCTGGTGCTACGACTTCCCGACCCGGCAGCTGCTGCCCATCGCCGGGCTCGTGGCCTTCTACAACGAGAAGGTGGACCTGGTCGTGGACGGCGTCCGGCTGGAGCGGCCGGTCACGAAGTTCAGCTGAGCCGCCGCTAGTGCAGCTCGCCGAGGTCCTCGTGCTCGCGGTGCGAGGCCGGCTCGACCTGGAACGTCGCGTGGTGCACGTCGAAGTGCTCGGCCACGCACCGGCACAGCTCGTCGAGCGTGGCCCCGACGCCGCGCTCGGCCAGGCAGGCGTCGGTGACCGTCACGTGCGCCGACAGCGACGGGATGCCGCTGGTGATCGTCCAGGCGTGCAGGTCGTGGACGTCGGTGACGCCCGGGACGCCCAGCAGGTGCTCGCGCACGTCGTCGAGGTCCAGGCCGGTGGGGGCGATCTCCAGCAGGACCACCGTCGCGTCGCGGGCCAGGGCGAAGGAGCGGGGCAGGATCAGAACCGCGATCACGAGGGTGGCGAGGGAGTCGGCGCGGGTGAAGCCGGTCGTCCAGATGACCAGGCCCGCCACCACGGCCAGCAGCGAGCCGAGCAGGTCGGCGACCACCTCGTTGACGGCACCGCGCATGTTCAGCGAGCCGCGCTCGGCCCGCGCCAGCACCCCCAGCGAGACACCGTTGGCCACCAGGCCCACCGCAGCGAAGGCGACCATCGGGCCGGCGTCGACGTGCTCGGGCGAGGACAGCCGGCTGATGCCGGCGTAGAGCAGGTAGCCGCACACCGCCAGCAGCACCACCGCGTTGACCAGCGCGGCCAGCACCTCGGCCCGGTGCAGCCCGAAGGTCGAGCGCGGTCCGCCCTTCAGCGAGGCGAGGTAGGACGCCCCGAGCGCGAGCACCACCGCCGCCGCGTCGGTGGCGAGGTGGCCGGCGTCCGCGAGCAGCGCCAGCGAACCGGTGACCAGCCAGCCGACGACCTCGAGCACCAGCACGCACAGGGTGACGCCCAGGACGATCCGCAGCCGACCGCGGTCCTCCGCGCGACCAGCGGCGTGGCCGTGGTCGTGTCCCATGCCGCGAAGCCTAGGTGGCGGGGCTCGGCCACCCGCTCAGGTCGGGCCCCTGCGGGACGATGCCGGTCGGGTTGATGCCGGTGTGCACGCGGTAGTAGTGCTGCTTGACCTGCTCGAAGTCCACGGTGTCGCCGAAGCCGGGCAGGGCGAACAGGTCGCGGGCGTAGCGCCACAGCGCCGGCATCTCCGTCAGCTTCTGCCGGTTGCACTTGAAGTGGCCGTGGTAGACCACGTCGAAGCGCACCAGGGTCGTGAACAGACGCACGTCGGCCTCGGTGACCGCCTCGCCCATGAGGTAGCGGCGGTGGGTCAGCCGCTCCTCGAGCCAGTCCATGCTGGTCCAGAGCCGGTCGTACGCCGCGTCGTAGGCCTCCTGGCTGCTGGCGAAGCCGCAGCGGTAGACCCCGTTGTTGACCTCGGTGTAGACCTGCTCCATCACCTCCTCCATCTCCGGGCGGAGGTCGGCGGGCCACAGGTCGGGAGCGCCCTCGCGGTGGTGCTCGCGCCACTCGTGGAAGAGGTCGTGGGTGATCCACGGGAAGTCGTTGGTGACCACCTGGCCGGTCGGGACGTCGACCACCGCCGGGACGGTGATGCCCTTCTCGTAGGCGGGGAAGCGCGCGAAGTACGCCTGCTGGAGCCGCTCGATGCCCAGCACGGGGTCCACGCCGCCGGGGTCGAGGTCGAAGGTCCAGCTGCGCAGGTCGTGGGTCGGTCCGCACAGGCCGAGCGAGATCACCTCCTCCAGGCCGAGGAGGGCCCGGACGATGATCGCCCGGCTGGCCCAGGGGCAGGCGCGGGCGGCCACCAGCCGGTAGCGACCCGGCTCGACCGGCCACAGCGGCACGTCGGCCGGACCGTGCTCGGGGCGCCGGCCCCCGCGGGTGATCCGGTCCGCGATGTAGTCGGTGTCGCGCTCGAACCGGCCGCCGGTCGCCTTGCTGTCGCCCTCGTTCACGCCGCGGCGGTACCCGAGGCGCAGCGGGTCGTCACGCAGCGCGGCCCGGGCCGGTGCAGTGCACCGGGCCCGGGCCGCGCCGTCAGGCTGGTCCGATCAGGGTTGTCCGATCAGAGCTGTCCGATCAGGAGGTGCACGCCTCGTAGGACGCGGTCACCGCGTAGACCTTGGCCTTGGCGCCCTTCTTCTTCGGGAAGAGGGTGACCTCGGCGGTCACGTCGGCGGCCTGGTCGTCAGCGACGGGGACGCTGAGCGCCTTGCCCTTGCTGGGCTTCTTGACCTTGGTCACCAGGGCGTCGTTGACGAAGACCTTGACCTGCTTGATCTTCTTGGCGGTCTTCTTCGCACCGGTCACGGTGGCGGCGACGTTGTGCGCCACGCAGCTGCGCGCACCGAGGGTGAGGTACTTCGCGCCCTTGCCGGTCGCGGCCGCGGTCGTCGCGCCGGCGGTCGAGAAGGTGCCGTGCACGGAGGTGGTGGCGGTGCTCGTCTTGTCGACGTTGCTCCGCGCCTCGGCGTAGCCCTCGAAGTAGCCGCTGTAGCTGCCGGCCGGCAGGAACACGGTGTCCTTGCCGGCGAAGTCGAGGCCGCGGCCGTAGTGCTCGTAGTACGGGTAGTTGCTCGGCTGCGGCGTGTTGTA
>CAZEPK010000302.1:0-6308 GCA_964514085.1 uncultured Nocardioides sp. | reverse complement strand
GGCTTCATCGAGGACCACCACGAGGTCATCGCCTGCCTGCGCGACGTGGTGGCCGGCATGGTCGAGGCGCTCCACGAGCGGGCCGGCCAGGCCGTCGACCTGCTCGGGCTCGAGGTGCCCCGGGTGCCCGAGCGGTTCCCGATCCTGCACTTCCGCGAGGCGCTGGAGATCGCCGGCGCCCCCGCCGACGAGCCCGACCTGGCCCCGGCGCACGAGCGGGCGCTCGGTGACTGGGCGCTGGCCGAGCACGGCAGCGACTTCGTGGTCGTGCACGGCTACCCGACGGCGCACCGCGCCTTCTACAGCCATCCCGACCCGGACGAGCCGCACTGGTCCCGCTCCTTCGACCTGCTCTTCCGCGGCCTGGAGCTGGTCAGCGGCGCCCAGCGGCTGCACCGCCACGACGACTACGTCCGCACGCTCGAGGAGCGCGGACACGCGCTCGCCCCCTACGCGTCGTACGTCGAAGCCTTCCGCCGCGGCATCCCGCCCCACGGCGGCTTCGCCATCGGCCTCGAGCGCTGGCTGGCCCGCCTCACCGGCGCCACCAACATCCGCGAGGTCACGCTGTTCCCCCGGGACCTGCACCGGCTCGCGCCCTAGACGTGGTCAGACGCTGACCCGCCCGTGCAGAACGGGCGGGTCAGCGAGCCGGGGGGACGTCGGCCCGCCCGTGGGGGGAACGGGCGGGCCGACGGCTCAGCAGTCGGGACGGAAGGCCGGGTCGGCCGGCCCCCGGTGACCGAGGGCGTCGAGGACCACCTGGATGGCCACGGCGTCCGTCGGGATCCCGACGTGCTCGGAGAGGTCGTAGGGGCACAGGTCCTGCAGGGTGATGTTGGTCGTCCGCGGGCCCGGCGCGAGGTAGGCGGAGAGGTAGGGCGTGACCACCTCGTCGTAGCGGGTGGTCACCTGGGTGTAGCTGACCCGGCCGGGCGTCTCGTCCCCGAAGTTCAGGTCGACCAGGAACGGCGAGCCGGTGTTCTGCTGCACGCAGGCCGGGCAGACGACGCCGAAGAGCGCCTGGGTGAGCGGGTTGCCGGGGCCGGTGTCGTCGGTCCCGTGGTTGGAGGGGACCAGGCCGACCAGGTCGTCGACCACCCTCCGCCCGCCCAGGAACTTCACGTAGTAGCGCGGCATCATGCCGCCCTGGGAGTGGCCGACCATCGAGACCTTGCGGGCACCGGTCGCGGCCAGCACCTTGTCGGTGAAGGTCGCCAGCGTCCGGGCTGAGGTGACGATGTCCTGCGTGCCGCGGTTGCCGTAGTCCAGGGAGAAGACGCAGTAGCCCTGGGCCAGCAGGGCGCCCGACAGGTTCTCCAGCAGGTGCTTGCGGTCGCCGAAGGTGCCGTGCACCAGCACCACCGGGCGAGGGTGCGCGGCGGTCGGCGCGCAGCCCCAGTCGTTGACCCCGGCGGCGTCGCCCTCGGGGCTGGTGGGCAGCGGGACGGGCAGCCCGTCCGCGCTGGCCGGCGCCGGCGCGGCCAGTCCGCCTCCGAGCAGGAGGGCGGCGACCAGGGTGCCGAGCAGCGCGCGCATGACCTCCCAACGACGGAGGTCGGCTGCGGTTACCCCTGCTTGAGCCCGTCGAGCAGACCGACCCGGCCGTCCGAGCCCGAGGCCCAGCAGGCGCCGTCGCCGGTGCACTCGACCGCGTCGAAGTCGCCGCGGCGCACGGGCCTCCAGGTCGCGCCGCCGTCGAGCGAGACGTCGGTGCCGGTCGGGCCGACCGCGACGACACCGGTCGACGGGGAGCCGGTGACCGACGTCGAGGGCAGGAACGCCGAGCCGGAGCGGTAGCCGTCGAGGTCGCCGCCCCGGGTCCAGGTCGCGCCGCCGTCGCGGGAGTACGCCGCCGTGCGCCGGCGGCGGTCGGGCTTCTCGAAGTCGCCGCCCACGGCCACCAGGGTCTCGGTGTCGCGGACCGCCAGGGAGAAGATGCCGCCCGCGTCGCTGCGGACGAGGGGCGTGTCGGTGACGCTCCAGGTGCGGCCGCGGTCGGTGGTGTGGAAGACGCGGGCCGCCGCACCGCCGCTGGCGATCCAGGCGTCGCTGCTCCCCGCGGTGACCAGGCAGGTGCCGCTGGCCGCGAAGCCGAACTCGCCGTCCAGCGCGGCCGGCATCCCGGAGGCCGGGGTCTTCTCCCAGGAGCGTCCGCCGTCGTCGGTCGCCAGGATGCGGAACTTCCCGTGCACGGGGTCGCTCATGGCCAGGCCGTGCTTGCGGTCCCAGAAGCCCAAGCAGTCGTAGAAGGCGGTGGCTGAGTGGTTGCGGAAGCCCTGCCTCCAGGTCCGGCCGCCGTCAGAGGTGCGGTAGATCCGGGAGTCGCCGCCCTCGCCGATGGAGAGGATCACGGCGTGCTTGGCGTCCCACGCCTCGATGTCGCGGAACTCCAGGTCGGCGGTGTCGCCGCCCGGCGAGACGTCGGCCCAGTGCCGGCCGCCGTCGACGGTGCGCAGCACGGTCCCCTCGGTGCCGCTGACCCAGGCGATCTTGCGGGTGACCGGCGCCAGGCCGCGGAACTGCGCGTCCGAGCCGGTCCTGAGGTCGCGCCAGGACAGGCCGTAGGCGGCCTGGGCCGGGCTGGGCGCGAGCGCGACGAACGAGGCCAGCAGGGCCGTGGTGAGGGCCATGGTCAGCAAGGTGGTGGCGAGGCGCGCCACCGCGCGGGGTCCCGAGGTCATGCTCCGAACCTACGCCGGGGCGCCGGCCGGCGTCACGGGGCCGGCTGGCAGACCACCGCCTGCTCGGGCTGGTAGGTGGTGGTCACCGTGTCGCTGCGCAGCGGCGTGGGGTCGCCGATCCGGGTGACGGTCCGCACAAGGTCCACGCTGAACCCGTCCGAGCCCGCGACGGCCACGCAGGCCGGGTCGGTGCTCGGCACGGTGGTCCGGAGCGTGGGGGCGTACCGGCCCCCGGTGGAGGCGGCGACGTCGAGCTCCTTGGTCGACCACGCGTCGACCACCACCGACGCGGTGCCGTCGGCCGCGGGGACCAGGCGGGCCGAGAGCAGCACCCCGTGCGTCGAGTCGTTGCGCATCTGCAGGTCGGTCGCTGCGTCGACCATGGCGTCGCGCCCCTCGGGCAACCCGTCGGACCAGGTCGGCGAGGCCGTGCGTGCCACGTCGGTGAGCCCGGCCAGGAAGCCAGCGTTCCAGGTGGCCGTGGCCAGGCGGGTGCCGGAGCCGTTGACCGGCCCGACCCGGGCGTTGAACGAGAAGGTGTCGCCCGGCCGGAGCAGCGCCCCCGACAGCCGGCCGACGGCCTCGCTGAAGGACGGGCCCACCGTCGAGGGCACCGGCACCGTGAAGCTGGCCACCGGCTCGCTGACCCCGAGCAGCTCGGCGTCCTTCGAGGTGAAGGTCGCCCTGGTCCGCGCACCCTCGACCGCCACCGTCCGGGCCGCGCCGTCGGCGGTGACGCCGCGCAGGAAGGCGGCGGTGACGCCGTCCGCGTCGTAGGTCCGGCCGGCCACCGCCTTGACCACCGCCGGCGCGCCGTCCTGCAGGTCCACGGTCGCGTCGACGGGCTCGGTCGCCTGGGCGCCGGGGTCCACCAGGGCCGCCAGGCCCTGCGTGTCGACGTCGAGGGCCAGGGCGCCGTCCCGGTCGACGAGGCTGAGCAGGTCGGCGTACTGCCGGGGCTGGAGCGTCACCTGCGAGCCGGCGAAGACCAGCGTCACGGGGCCGGAGACGGCGGGGTTGGCCAGGGTGGTGAGCGCGGCGTCGAGGTCGGCGTCGTCGACGTCGGGCTGGGTCAGGAGCAGCGGCAGGCGGACCTGGGCCAGGCCGTCGGTGTAGGCGGCGACCAGGGCGTGCTCCGCCCGCTGGTGGTCGACCTGCACGCCGTTCTGCGGCTCCGTGAGCGAGATCTGACCGCCGCTCAACGAGATGCCGGCGTCGCGCGCGGGCTGGCCGGCCTGCTCGTCCAGGGCCCGGAGCAGCGCCTCCATGCGGGTGTGGTCGACGTGGAGGACCGGGGTCAGCTCGTGGCCCCCGGTGTAGTAGCCCCAGAGGCGCCGCGGGTCCCAGCTGCGCGGGCCCAGCGCCCGAGCCACGGTCGCGGCGTAGTCGACCGAGAGGCCGGCGTCGGCCGGCGCGACCTGGGTGGTGACGGTGCCGACCGACACGGTGATCGGCTGCGGTCCCTGCAGCTCCAGCCCGTGGGCCAGCGCGGCCGCCGCGGCGGCGTGGTCGCGGCCGCCGATGTCGACCCCGGCGACGGTCGTGCCCCTCGGCACCTTGCCGGTGGCGCCGGCGTAGGCCGTGACCCAGCTGCCGAGCGCCATCACCAGGACCACCAGCACGATCAGGATGACCGCCAGGCCGCCCTCGCGCTCGTGACCGATGCCGCGTCTCCTCCGTCCCACGAGATCACTGTAGAAACTCCAGTCACTTCAGGATGGTTGTTCCACCGGCCAGCCGGGGAATTTTCCCGCCGGGCCGGGGCAGCGTCGCGGTGGCCAGCATCAGCACCACCAGCGCGAGCCCGAGGACGACGTAGCCCCGGCCGGTCGAGGCCACGAGGTAGTCGCCCTCGCCGCGCGGCACCGCCAGCAGCGCCACCACGCCGTCGAAGCCGAGGGCCAGCGGGAGCCGGGTGACCCAGCCGGCGGGGGTGGTCAGCAGCACCGCGAGGGTCGCCGCCGCACCGAGCAGCAGCCCCCACCACGACTGGTAGACCGCGACCGTGCCGACACCCAGGGCCATCCCGGCCAGCAGCGTCACCGGCGCCAGCCGCACCCCCACGCCGGGGACCTACGGCTCGATGCCGGCGAAGAGGTCCGACTCGAGGCCGTCGGGTCCGAGCTCGCCGCGGCGGCCCTTGACGATCCGGAAGAACTCCTCGCCCCACATCTCGTTGCCCTTGTTGTTGGACAGCGCGAAGAAGGGCCCGTCGAGGGTGATCTGGGTCGGGTAGGAGCGCAGGGCGGCCATCTTCTGCTCGAGGTGGGCCGAGCCGTCGATGCTCGCGGAGAGGTTGTCGTCGGAGGTGACGAACGGCGGCAGCTGGCCGTCGGGGTCCATCCCCTCGAAGGTCGTGGTGTCGCCGGCCTCGCGCAGCGAGCGCAGGCTGGCCCGCATCCGGCTCTCCGACATCGCGCCCCAGTAGATCTTGGCGATCTCCCACGGCTCGCCCAGGTCGCGCGCGTAGGACGGCACGGCGGCCAGCTGCGCGGCGTACATCGCCACCCGGTGGGCCTGGATGTGGTCGGGGTGGCCGTAGCCGCCGAACTGGTCGTAGGTCACCAGCACCTGGGGCTGGACCTCCCGGATCACCGTGACCAGGTCGTCGGCCGCCTTGGTCAGGTCGGCGTACCAGAAGGCGTTGTCGTGGATGGAGTCCGCGGGGATGGCGTAGCCGTCCTCGTGCCACTTCATGCCGGAGTCGCGGTACTTCTGGAAGCCGCCCAGCCAGCGGTGGTCGGTCACGCCGAGCGCCTTCATGGCCTCGGCGATCTCGCCGCGCCGGTGCTCGCCGAGCCCGTCCTCCTGGTCGGCGGCGAGGTGCGCCAGCTCGGGCACCAGGATCTCGCCCATCTCGCCCGCCGTGCAGGTGACCAGGGTGACCCCGCGCCCCTCGGCGACGTAGCGCGCCATCGTGGCGCCCTGGCCGATGGACTCGTCGTCGGGGTGGGCGTGGACGAGGAGCAGCCGAAGGTCGGGTCGGGTGGTCACCACTACAGCGTAGGGAGGACCTGGGACAGCTCGGCCAGGAAGGGGCGGTCCCCCTCCAGCCAGTCCACGTCGTCGAGCTCGTCGGGGGCCAGCCAGCGCAGCTCGTCGTGCTCGGTGGGCGCCGGCTCACCGCCGTCGAAGGTGGCCAGCGCGACGCGCTGGAGGTAGGGCCCGATCGCCTCCTCGCCCCCGAGCCAGGCGCCCACGGTGACCCGGACGCCGAGCTCCTCCTCGACCTCCCGGACCAGCGACTCGGCGTCGGTCTCCCCGTCGTCGACCTTGCCGCCCGGGAACTCCCAGCGGCCGGCGGTCTCCACGGGCGCGGTGCGGCGCGCAGCCAGGACCCGACCGTCCCGGACGATCGCGGCACCGACGACGACCCGCCGCGCCCCCTCTGGCTCCACCTCTACATTGTCCCCGTGAGCGAGCTCCCGGGCGTGCACCTGGTCCGGACCGAGGAGAACGTCGACGAGATCGACGCCCTCGCGGGCCGGCTGGGTGGTCGGGTCGGGCTGCCCGCGGTGCTCCAGGACCTCGACCGCCGCGCGCGCCGCACGCTGGCGCCCGGCTGGGCCGTGCACCGGGCGCTGACCTGGGACAAGGAGGACCGCCGGGACCCCCGCTGGTGGC
>CAZEPK010000301.1:0-6328 GCA_964514085.1 uncultured Nocardioides sp. | reverse complement strand
GGTCTCACGATCCGGTCCGACGATGAAGAACACGGCCTCGACGCCGTGCTTCCGGGCCAGATCGGCATCGGGCGGCGCCTGGAGGGTGACGAGCCGGCCGCCTCGACGGAGCACGGCGAAGGAGCGCCGGAGGGTCTCGCCCCCGACCGTGTCGATGACGACGTCGTACTCCTGTCCGTCCTGGTCGAAGTGCTCCTCGTCGACGTTGATGACGCGTTGCGCTCCGAGGCGGCTCACGAGGTCGAGGTGGCTGGACAGCACTGTCGCGGTCACCTCAGCGCCGCGAGCGCGGGCGATCTGCACCGCGAACGCGCCCACACCACCAGCTCCGCCGAGGACCAGGACGCGCTCCCCTCTGCGGACTGCAGCGTGGTGGACGAGGGCCTGCCACGCGGTGGCCGCCGCCAGCGGGAGTGCCGCTGCCTCCAGGTGGCTCAGCCGAGGGGGTTTGCGAGCGACGTTCCCGCTCGGGACCACGACGTACTGCGCGGCCGCGCCGTCGCGGTCGAACGGCACCAGACCGAAGACCTCCGTCCCGACGTCAGGGCTGTCGTCCCCCAGCGCACCGCGGGCCACCACCACGCCCGAGAACTCGTGGGAAGGGATGACCGGTGTCCGGTCGACCCCGTCGCGGCTCCAGCTCTCGTCCCAGGTGAGCTCGGCGAAGGTGATCGCGGCCGCGTGCACCTCGACGAGCAGCTCACGGGGACCCGCTTCCGGTCGGGGGACGGTCTCGACGACGAGCTGCTCGGGCCCTCCGCGGTGGTGGGCACGCAGGGCCGTCATGGTCGTCGGGACCGGTGCCGCTCGGGAGCTCATGCGTGCACGCTAGGGCGCGATCCGCCGTCGGCACTTGGGTCGGCTGACTGCACTCCGGCGCAGGAGCAGCACCCGCAGTCGACTGACCGAAGCCACTCCTCCACGGTCGTCCCTAGCGTCCTGCCCCGTCACCCGTCCCGACCGAGAGGTACTTCCGATGTCTCAGCACAGCCCGCGGCGCTCGCGCCTGACCGGCGTCGTCGTCGCCGCCGCCACAGCGCTGGCCCTGACCGCTGTCCCGGCCGCCCAGGCCGAGACCACCGGCGCTGGCCACCACAGCCACCGCCACCACGCGCCGAAGCCCACCATCGTCCTCGTGCACGGGGCCTTCGCCGACGCCAGCGGGTGGAGCGCCGAGGTGATCGACCTGCAGGCACGCGGCTACGACGTCATCGCCCCGCCCGTCCCGCTGCGCGGTCTGACCTACGACGCCGACTACGTCCGGTCGGTGCTCGCGACGATCCCGGGCCCGGTGATCCTGGTCGGGCACTCCTACGGCGGCGCGGTCATCACCAACGCGGCACGGGGCGCCGCCAACGTCGAGGCGTTGGTCTACGTCGGGGCCTTCGTCCCTGACGTCGGTCAGTCGATCGTCACGTCCTACGACCCGGCGAGGTACCCGGGGTCGCTGCTCGGCCCCGACTCGACGATGGTGCGGCCGACGTACAACCCGGCTGCGCCTGGCGGCCAGGACGTGGACGTCTACATCAAGCCGACGATGTTCCGGCAGGTCTTCGCGGGGGACCAGACGCGCGCCATCGCCCAGGAGATGGCCGCCACCCAGCGGCCGCTCAGCTACTTCGCGCAGACCGAGCCCTCCGGTGAGCCCGCGTGGAAGACCTTGCCCAGCTGGGACCTGGTCACCCTGGACGACCACGCCATCTCGGCCGGTGGCCAGAAGTTCATGGCCAGGCGCGCAGGCGCTCACGTCACGAAGATCCACTCCGCGCACGACGTGATGGTCTCGCACCCCGATGACGTGGTGGCCCTGATCCTCAAGGCCGCCCACGCCGTGGCCTGAGTCGCACGACATGGACTTCCCCCGCGAGCTCAGGGACACCGGGCAGGCGGCTGCCGTGACCAGCGACGGCTTGCTCCCGGTCCCTGGGCCGGCCGATGTCGCTCGCGCCCTGCCGTCGTTGCCCTCGCTGGCTCCCGAGGTCGTGCAGGCGCGGACAGCAGAAGCCCTGTCGCTGGCCCGGCAACTCACACGAGGTGCGGGCTTCTCGACGGACGGGCACCGGGTGCACCCGGACCTGGCGGCCGCCATCTCGTCGTGCGTCGTCCGGTCGCTCCTGAACCCCTCGCTGCCCCTCGCGCTCTCCGGCCCGCCGCTCTCCTCCCGTCCCGGGACCTTCGCCACCTGGACCGATGCCGAACTGGCTGTCATGACGCGCTTCCGCAGCCCGGACGGGTCGCCATGAGCGAGCCTCCTCCCCAGCGCATCGTGGTCGTGGGTGGCGGCCTGGCGGCCGGCAAGGCCGCCGCACGGCTGCGAGGCCTCGGCTGGGACGGCGAGCTGACCGTCGTGACGGACGAGCCGCACGCTCCGTACGAGCGGCCGCCGTTGTCCAAGGACCTGCTGCTGCACGCCGACCGGCGGGGCGCGTCGGCGTACGTGCAACCCGAGGTCTGGTACGCCGAGCACGCCGTGGACCTCCGCAGGTCGACCAGGGTCACCGGCATCGACCTGGCCGGCCGCTCGGTGCGGACGGAGGGGGGCGCGCTGCCCTACGACCGGCTCCTGCTCGCCACCGGGTCGCGCGCCCGCCGCCTGCCGCCGGGGACCGTCTCGGGCGCGCCGGGCAGGACCATCACCTGTCTGCGCACGATCGAGGACAGCATCCGGATCCGCGAGCGCCTCGTCGCCGGCGCCTCGGTCGTCCTGATCGGTGGCGGGTGGATCTCCATGGAGGTCGCGGCCGCGGCCCGGACCGCTGGCTGCCACGTGACCGTGCTCGAGCGAGGAGAGCTGCCGCTGCTGAAGGCCTTGGGTCGCGAGGTGGCTGGGCGGTTCGCAGAGCTGCACCGAGGACACGGGGTGGACCTCCGCGTGCGGACGCGAGTCGCCAGCGTCCACACGGGCGCCGAATCCGCGCGTGTGGTCCTGGAGGACGGCCGCACGGTGGCTGCTGACCTCGTCGTGGTCGGCATCGGCGCGGACCCGAACACCGAGCTGGCGACGGCTGCAGGCCTGACCGTGACCGACGGCGTGGTCGCCGACCGGTTCCTGCGCTCGTCGTCGCGGCGCGTGTTCACCGCCGGTGACGTCGCCAGCGTGTGGGATCGCCGCTCACAGCGGCAGCGGCGTGTCGAGCACTGGGACACCGCGCTCCACCAAGGTGAGCTGGCGGCCTCGAACATGATCGGCGCGCCGGTCGCCTACGACCGGCCTCCGTACTTCTTCAGCGACCAGTTCGAGCTCGGGATGGAGTTCGTCGGGCGTCTCGATCCGGGGGTCACGCACCAGACCGTCATCCGCGGTGACCTCTCGAGCGACTCCTTTGTCGTCCTCTGGCTCCGCGACCACGTCGTCGCCGCGGCCATGCACGTCAACGCGTGGGACTCGATGGTCCCGCTCCGGACCCTGGTCGAGACGGGTGCACCTGTCACCGATCTCGGTCTTCTGGCTGATCAGAGCAGCGACCTCATCCGGCTGGTGGGGGGCGGACGTCCGGCAAGCGACTCGCACTGAGCTGCTGGAGTCCGCGACATCGCCGGGTGAGAGGTCAGGGCGACCTCCACGCGCCGGTCCTCTCACTGCTGCTCGTGCGCCAGGGCCGCCTCGAACTGCTCGATCCGGCCGAAGGGGTCGTTGTCCGGATAGCCCAGCGCGGCCGTGGCGAGCATCCGCTCCACGTGGCCACGGCCCTCGGCATCGACCAGGTCGCGGAAGGCACGGCAGGCCTGGGCCGCAGTCGCGTGGTTCCCCGACGCCAGCGCTGCCTCGGCGACCCACACGTGCAGGAGCGAGAGGCTCAGCGGGTCCGACTCGGCGAACTCCAGGCCGCGAGACGCGACCTGCAGCGCCTCGTTGGGGCGGGAGAGCCTCATCAGCGCTTCTGCGAGCGTGTCGGCCGCGGTGGGCACGAGATAGGTCCATCCCTGCTCGAGCAGGACCGGCATGGACTCGGTCATCAGCCGCTCCGCCTCGAGACAGTCCTCGTGGCTGACCTCCTGGCCGCGCCCGCTCTCGAGCAGCAGGGAGGCGAGGGTGACCCGAACCACCTCGAAGACCTGCGGCGCCACACCGTCCTCGACCAGCGTCAACGCCGTCCGCAGGTGATCGAGCGCCGTACTGCGCGGGACGGTGGACAGGGCAGCCAGGTTGCGGAGCACGTTGGCCTCGCCGATCCGATCGCCCAGGAGCGCGAAGATCGAGCGCGCCTTCTCCAGGTGCTCCTGCCCGCGCTGGACATCTCCGAGACGAACGGCCTTCGGTCCGACGTCACGGTGGAGCTCCCCCGTCATGAGCCGGTCTCCGGTGCGCTCCGCGGCCGCGAGCGCCGCAAGCGCATGCGGGTAGGTGTAGGACGTCTCGTCGATCGTCTGGTTCATCGGACGCCAGTCGATGGCGATGTTGGCCGCGGCGCGATCCCAGCCCCTGGCGATGGCGAGGTGGAGCGCGGCCGGCAGGACCGCTCGCTCCCGGACGTACCACGCGACGGTGGCGTCCACGCTCGCGAAGGTCTCCGGCTGGATCTCGGCCAGCGCGGTCGTCGGGTCGAGGTCACCGATGGCTGGCCGTCCGTAGACGCTCCACGCGTTGCGGTTCGAGGCCACGTAGTGGCCGACCAAGCGAGCCTCGGCGTCGGCACGCTCAGGGTCAGCCAAGCGCCCGCCGGCGTACGCGCGCAGCAGGTCGTGGATCACGAACCGGTCGGCTCCACGTCGCTCGAGAAGGCTGGCACCCACGAGACGCGCGAAGGCCAATCGAGCCTCCTGCTGGTCCAGACCCGTGATGGACGCGACCGCCGGCAGCGACAGCTCCGGGCCGGGATGGACGGCCAGGAGCCGGAAGAACCGGGCGGTCGGAGCGTCGAGGAGCTCATAGGACCAGTCGAACACCGATGCGAGGTCGTCACCCAGCCTGTGGCCCGTGAGCTCGTCGGCGACGGCGTCGAGTCCGAGCTCCGGGTCCACCATCAGCCGCGCAGCCACGATGGCCAGGGCCAGCGGGAGCCCCGCGGCCGCCGCCACGATCCGGTCGACCGCGCCGGGCTCGAGGTCCAGGCGCACGGGACCCAGACGGCGGACCAGCAGGTCGCGGGCCTGTGCGTCGGTCAGCCGGTCCAGCCGCACCGCCACGGCACCCTCGTGGACCACCAGGCTGGGCAGCTGGTTGCGGCTGGTGACGATGACCAGGCAGCCCGGGCTGCTCGGCAGGAGGGGCCGCACCTGCTCCGCATCCCGCGCGTTGTCCAGCAGCAGCAACACCTTCCGGTCCGCCAGCAGGCTGCGGTACCGCGCTGACCGGGTCTCGAGCGACTCCTCCACGTTCACCGCCACGGCGCCGAGGGAGAGCAGCAGGTCGCCCAGTGCCTCCATCGGCGAGGTCAGCCGCCCGGCCGGGTCGAAGCCACGCAGGTTCACGTAGAGCTGCCCGTCGGGGAAACGCGGCGCCAGAGAACGCGCCCACGCCACGGCCAGCGTGGTCTTGCCGATCCCACCCATGCCGCCGATCGAGGTGATCAGCACAGCGCCAGCGTCACCCTCGCGAGCCACCTGGTCCAAGATCTCCTCGGCTTCGGGGCGGGGAGTCATGCCGCGCAGCGACGAGGGCAGCTGGGACGGAAGGCGTCCGGGATCGACCGCACTCGGTCCTGCCTGCAGGGCTCCGCCGCCCTCCGTGCGGAGCAGGTCCTCGTACGCCGAGCGCAGGTCGGCGCCCGGCTCCACGTCGAGCTGTTCGACGAGGAGGTCGCGCACCCGCTCGTAGACGGCCATCGCCTCGCGACGACGCCCGGACTGGGCGAGGGCCAGGATCAGGGCCCGCTGGAGCCCCTCCTCGAACGGTGCCGGAGCGGCGATCTGCTCGGCCACGGCCACGACCTCGTCCAGCCTCCCCCCATGACCCGCGCACACCAGCGCGTCCGTCGCGACGGCCACCCGGAGGCGGACCACGGAGGCGAACCCGGGATGGCTCGCTCGCTCCCAGGTGCTGTCCCCCAGGAGCGGTTCGCGGAGCACGTCGAGGGCGGCCAGGTAGTGCGCCACCGCCTCCTCCCAGGCGCCCCGCACCACCAGACGGCGTGCTTCCTCCGCCGAGGTCTCGCAGTCCTCGAGGTCGCTGAGGACCCGGCCAGGTCCGAGCCGGTAACCGACGCTGGACCCGGCGACGTACTCCCCGACCTCCCGCGACGACAGCTCCGGTTCGAAGAGCCGGCGCAGCTGTCCCACCAGGCGGTGCAGCTGGTTGGCGGCACTGGCCGGCTCACCTGACGGCCAGAGGAGCTTCTTCAGCTCCGAGCTGCTGACGACCGCTCCGCGGGCCAGCACCAGAGCGGCC
>CAZEPK010000300.1:0-6339 GCA_964514085.1 uncultured Nocardioides sp. | reverse complement strand
CGACCACGTGGCCCGTCTTCTCCTGCAGCTCCTTGCGCGAGAGCTGGGCGTCCGGGCTGCCCATGATCTTGTCGGCCTTGGGCCCGAAGATCTTCCAGAGCCCCTCCACGTGGACCGCCGGCTCGGCGGAGGAGCGGGTGCTCGGCGTGCTGGTCTCAGCGGTTGCGGTCATGAGGGGTCCTCGTGGTTGCGGGTGTCGCCGGGCGGGTGGAGGGGACTGTCGCCGTGCCGGTACCAGGGCACGTCGGACGGCGGGAGCGGGGTGTTGCCGGCGATCAGGTCGGCCGCCTTCTCGGCGACCATCATCACGGGCGCGTAGATGTTGCCGTTGGTGACGAACGGGAAGACCGAGGCGTCGACGACCCGCAGGCCCTCGAGGCCGTGCACGCGCATGGTGGCCGGGTCGACCACCGACATCTCCTCCACGCCCATCGCCGCGGTGCAGGAGGGGTGCAGGGCGGTCTCCGCGTCGGCCCGGACCCAGTCGAGGATCTGCTCGTCGGTCTCGACCTGCGGGCCCGGCGAGAGCTCGCCGTCGTTGTACGGCGCGAAGGCCGGCTGGTTGAGGATGTCGCGCGCCACCCGGACCGCCTCGACCCACTCCTTGCGGTCGGTCGGCGTGGACAGGTAGTTGAAGAGCATCGAGGGGTGCTCGCGCGGGTCGGTGCTCTTGATCCGCACGTGACCGCGGGTGTCGGCGTACATCGGGCCGATGTGCACCTGGTAGCCGTGGCCCTCGGTCGGCGCCGACCCGTCGTACCGGATCGCGACCGGCAGGAAGTGGAACATCAGGTTCGGCCAGCCCACGTCGTCGTTGGACCGCGCGAAGCCGCCGCCCTCGAAGTGGTTGGTCGCGCCGAGGCCGCGGCGGTGGAAGAGCCAGTTGTAGGCGATGCCGGGCCGCTTGCTCCACTTGAGCCCAGGGGCGATGGAGACCGACAGCTTGGAGGCGTACTGGATGTAGACCTCGAGGTGGTCCTGGAGGTTCTCGCCCACGCCCGGCGTGTGCTGGACCACGTCGACGCCGAGGGGGCGGAGCAGCTGCTCGTCGCCGACCCCCGAGAGCTGCAGGAGCTGCGGGGTGTTGATGGCGCCGCCGCACAGGATGACCTCGCCGGCGTCGACCGAGCGGGTGCGCCCGGCCCGGCGGTAGTCGACGCCGACCGCGCGCTTGCCGTCGAAGCGCACCTTGGTGACCATCGCCAGCGTCTCGACGCGGAGGTTCTTGCGGTGCTTGACCGGGTGGAGGTACGCGCGGGCCGCGGAGAGCCGGCGGCCGCGGTGCAGGTTGCGGTCGAAGCGGGCGAAGCCCTCCTGCCGGTAGCCGTTGACGTCGTCGGTCAGCGGGTAGCCGGCTTCCTGGACGGCGTCGAAGAAGGCGTGGAAGAGCGGGTTCTCGGCCGGCCCCCGCTCCAGGACCAGCGGCCCGTCGCCGCCGCGCCAGTCGTCGGCGCCGGCCAGGCAGGTCTCCATGCGCTTGAAGTAGGGCAGGCAGTGGGCGAAGTCCCACTCCTTCATCCCCGGCTCGGCCGCCCAGCGCTCGTAGTCCATGGGGTTGCCGCGCTGGAAGATCATCCCGTTGATGCTGGAGGAGCCGCCGAGCACCTTGCCGCGCGCGTGGAAGACCCGGCGGCCGTTCATCTGCGGCTCGGGGTCGGTCTGGTAGCGCCAGTCGTAGAGCCGGCTCCCGATCGGGAAGGGCAGCGCCGCCGGCATGTGGATGAACGGGTCGATCCTCCAGTCGGAGTGACCGGCCTCGAGGACGAGCACGCTGGTGCCCGCGTCCGCGGAGAGGCGGTTGGCCAGCGCGCAGCCGGCCGAGCCTCCCCCGACGATGACGACGTCGTACCGGTGGTCTGCCACGGCTACCCCTGGAACCAGCGCTGCTCGGCGGGACGGATGTTGTGCCAGACGTGCTTGGTCTCGCGGTACTCGTGCAGCCCCGCCTCACCGAGCTCGCGGCCGACGCCCGACTGCTTGTAGCCGCCCCACTCCGCCTGCGGCACGTAGGGGTGGTAGTCGTTGATCCACACCGTGCCCATGCGCAGGCGGGCCGCGACGCGCTGGGCCCGGCCGGCATCCTGGGTCCAGACCGCGCCGGCCAGCCCGTAGATGCTGTCGTTGGCCGTGGCCACGGCGTCCTCCTCGTCGCTGAAGGTCTCGACGGTCAGGACCGGCCCGAAGCTCTCGTCCTGCGCGACCGTCATCGAGCTGCTCACGCCGTCGAGGATCGTGGGCAGGTAGTAGAAGCCGTCGGCGAGCGCCGGGTCGTCGGGCGCCTGGCCGCCGCAGCGCAGCACCGCGCCCTCCGCGATCCCGGCCGCGACGTACGCCGCGACCTTCTCGCGGTGCGCCGCGCTGATGAGCGGGCCGGTCTCGGCCTTGTCGTCGCGCGGGCCGCCCAGCCGGATGGCCTGCGCCCGCTCGACCAGGGCGTCGACGAAGGAGTCGTGGATCTCCTCCTGCACCAGCAGCCGGGCGCCGGCGGAGCAGACCTGACCGGAGTGGAGGAACACCGCGGTGAGGGCGTAGTCGAGCGCGACCTCGAGGTCGGCGTCGGCGAACACGATGTTGGGGTTCTTGCCTCCGAGCTCGAGGGCGACCTTCTTGACCGTGGCCGCGGCGGCGGCCATCACCCGGCGGCCGGTGACCAGGCCGCCGGTGAAGGAGACCAGGTCGACGCGCGGGTCCTCGGACAGTAGGGCCCCGGCCTGGGGGCCGGCGCCGAGGACGAGGTTGCCCACGCCGGCGGGCAGTCCGGCCTCCTCGAGCAGGCGCATGAGGTGGATGCTCGTGTGCGGCGTGAGCTCGCTGGGCTTGAGGACGAAGGTGTTGCCGGCCGCCAGGCAGGGCGCGACCTTCCAGCTCGCCTGCAGCAGCGGGTAGTTCCACGGGGCGATCAGCCCGCACACCCCGAGCGGCTCGTGCACGATGCGGCTGACCACGTCGGGGTTGCCGGTGTCGACGATCCGCCCGGCGTCCTCGGCCGCGAGCCGGCCGTAGTGGCGGAAGACCGACGCGACGTCGGCCACGTCGTACTGGCTCTCGACGAAGCGCTTCCCGGTGTCGCGCGACTCGGCCTCAGCCACGACGTCGGTGTCGCGCTCGAGCAGGTCGGCGGTGCGCAGCAGCAGGTCGCCGCGCTCGCGCGCCGACGTGCTGGGCCAGGGGCCGGCGTGGAAGGCACGGTGCGCCGCGTCGATGGCGGCGGCCGTGTCCTGGCTGTCGGCCTCGTCGATCTCCGCGACCAGCGTCCCGTCGGCGGGGCAGGTGATCGTGCGCCGACCGCCCGCGAGCGCACTGACCCACGCACCGTCGATGTAGAGGTCAGGCACCCTGTGAACTCCTCGACCGGGTTGCGCTGTGCGCAACGTATTGCGGATCCCGCAACCAATCCCTAGGCCGCACCATGTTCCGAGAACGGGTCCACGTCAAGGGTGGAAACCAGGAGTTGACCAAGCTGTGTCATGAGGAGTGACCCAGCCGGGTCATGCCCGCTGCCCCCAGCCGAGGCGGTGGGAGACCTCGGTCGCCGCCGCGACGAGCATCGGGACGGCGGTCTCGAGCTTCTCGTCGTTGAGCCGGAACGTCGGCCCGGAGATGCTCATCGAGGCGATGATGTCGCCGTGCGCCGAGCGGATCGGCGCCGCCGCGGCGGTGAGCCCGATCTCGAGCTCGTCGATGGCCAGGGCGTAGCCCGCCTCGCGCACCTCGGCCAGCTCGGTGCGCAGCTTGGACCGGCTGGTGACGGTGGCGTCGGTGACCCGCGGCAGCGCGCGGACGGCGTCCTTGAGCTCGGCCTCGCTCAGCTCGCTGAGCAGGACCTTGCCGTTGCTGGTGGCGTGCAGCGGGATGTGCTGGCCGACCCAGTTGTGGGACTGCACGGCGCTGCTCCCGGCCACCTGGTCGAGGTAGAGCGCGCTGGTCTCCGAGCGCACGGTGATGTTGACGGTCTCGCCGGTGTCTGCGGCCAGCTGGCGGCACACCGGTCGGGCCTCGGTCACCAGGTCCAGCCGCGCGGTGGTGGCGCCGGCCAGCCGCAGGTTGCCCACGCCGAGCCGGTAGCGGCCCCGGTCACCGATCTGCTCGACGAGCCGGTGCAGCTCGAGGGTGGCCAGCAGCCGGAACGCCGTGCTCTTGTGGACGCCGAGCTCGTGGGCGATCTCGGTCACGCCCGCCTCGCCGTCACGGGCCAGCAGCTCGAGGATGGTGAGGGCCCGGTCGACGGACTGCACGGACGCGGGTGAGCCGGCTTCGGTCGCGCTCACCGCCGGCATGGCCGCACCGTACCCCTGACGAGCGGTGGCCAGGAGGATCAGGGGCGGGGCAGGGCTCTTCCCGATGGTCCGCGCGGCCGTCACGCAGCAGAGTTGAGGACACGAGGGAGACACCCTCAGACAACTCACGAAGGACGTGCAGCACCATGAACGACATCCAGCAGAGCTTCGCCGGCCACGGCCTGGTCCGGCCCACGCAGGGACGGGTCCTCGGCGGCGTCATCGCCGGCCTGGGCCAGCGCTTCGGCATCGCCCCCTGGACGGCGCGGCTGCTCTTCGTCCTGCTGCTCATGGTGATCCCCGGCAGCCAGCTCCTGGTCTACCCGATCCTCTGGATCCTGATGCCGTCCTCCGACACCGTCCTGGTCCCGGCCACCACCCACGACGTGGGCGGCGCCGGCGCCTGACCCCCGCGCCGGTGGTTGAGGAGCTTGCGCAGCAAGCGTCTCGAAACCTCGTGACCCGGTGCTGGGACGGTTCCAGCCCTGGGTTGCCGGGTTTCGAGACGGGCGCAGCACGCCCTCCTCAACCACCGCTCATCGGCGGCTGAGGTGCGAGGCCGTCCACGGCCGAGCCTCGAAGCCCCGCGAGCCGGGGCTGGGACAGTCCCAGCACCGTGTCACCCGGCTTCGAGGCTCAGGCGCAGAACGCCTTCGCACCTCAGCCACCGTGGTGCGTCGCCGGTGGTCGGGATCTTGCGCAGCAAGCGTCTCGAAACCAGGTGAGCCGGTGCTGGGACGGTTCCAGCACCGGGTTGCGTGGTTTCGAGACGGGCGCAGAACGCCCTCCTCAACCACCGCTCATCGGTGGCTGAGGTGCGAGGCCGTCCACGGCCGAGCCTCGAAGCCGCGCGAGCCGGTGCTGGCACCGTCCCAGCACCCTGTCACCGGGCTTCGAGGCTCAGGCGCAGCACGCCACCGCACCTCAGCCACCGTGAGGGCGCGACTAGCGGAAGACCACCGTGCGGTTGCCGTTGAGCAGGACCCGCGTCTGCGAGTGCCAGGTGACCGCGCGGGAGAGCACCGCGGCCTCGACGTCGCGGCCGGCGGCCACGAGCTGCTCGGGGTTGTGGGTGTGGTCGACGCGGGTGACGTCCTGCTCGATGATCGGGCCCTCGTCGAGGTCCGCGGTCACGTAGTGCGCCGTGGCGCCCACCAGCTTCACGCCCCGGTCGAAGGCCGCGTGGTAGGGCTTGGCGCCCTTGAACGACGGCAGGAACGAGTGGTGGATGTTGATGGCCCGCCCGCTCAGCGAGCGGCACAGCGGGTCGGACAGGATCTGCATGTAGCGGGCCAGGACCACGAGGTGGATGCCCAGCCCGTCGACGAGCTGCAGCAGCTCGGCCTCGGCGTCCTGCTTGGTGTCGGGCGAGACCGGGACGTGGTGGAACGGGATGCCGTAGGACTTCACCATGGCCTCGGCGTCCGGGTGGTTGGAGACCACCGCGGGCACCTCGATGTTGAGCGAGCCGGTGCTCTGCCGGAACAGCAGGTCGTTGAGGCAGTGCAGCTGCTTGGAGACCATGATCAGCGTGCGGTACGGCGCGGCCGCCGACCACAGCTCGTAGTCCATCTCGAACTCCGCGGCGGTGCCGGCGAAGTCGGCGCGCAGCGCATCGGCGTCGACCGTCCCGGCGACCTCGAAGTCGATCCGCATGAAGAACTGGTCCTGGCGCTGGTCGCCGAACTGCTGGCTCTCCATGATGTTGCCGCCGTGCCGCATCAGGAACGTCGTCACCGCGTGCACGATGCCGGGCCGGTCCGGGCAGGCCAGGGTGAGGATGAAGTCGCCGACCGGCTCGTTGGGGACGGTGGTCATCGCGGCTAGTCCCCGAGCTCGGCGCGACGACGGATGACGTAGGCCTCGAGCTCCTCGCGGATCGCGTCGTCCAGCGGCGGCGGCTCGTACTCCTCGAGCCGCTTCTTGTAGATCTCGCCGGCCCGGGTGGCGGTGTCCTTGGCGCCGTTGCGCATCCACCGCTCGTAGTTGTCGGAGGAGTTGAGGAAGGGCCGGTAGAAGCAGGTCCGGAAGCGCTCCATGGTGTGCATGGCGCCGAGGAAGG
>CAZEPK010000299.1:0-6348 GCA_964514085.1 uncultured Nocardioides sp. | reverse complement strand
CTACGCGACTATGCTCGACGACTTCGCCCGGCGCACCGAGTCGCCGCACACCCGGGTGTCCTGCACCTGGGAGGGACCGACCGCCACGTCCTGACACCATTGCGCGTCACTAGTGACGTCATTATGGTGTCGTCATGACATCAGCGCTGGCCGGACCGTGGCGACTGCTGCGCCGCCGACCCGACCTGGCCCGGCTGGTCGGGGCCGGGCTGGTGTCGCTGACCGGCGACTGGCTGCTGGCCGTGGGACTGGCCTACGCCGTCTACGACCTGACGGGCTCGACCATGGCCTCGGCGGGCGTCTTCCTGACCTCGCTGCTGCCGCAGGTCGTGGTGGGCCTGGTGGCCGGCGTGCTCGTCGACCGGTGGGACCGCCGGCGCGTCATGGTGGCGGCCAACCTGCTCCTGGCGGTCGGGCTGCTGCCGCTCCTCCTGGTCGAGGGGTCGGGGTCGATCTGGCTCGTCTACCCGGTCCTGGTCTTCGAGGCGGTGGTCGAGACGCTGTTCGCCCCGGCCGAGCAGGCCATGCTGCCCCGGGTGGTCGACGCCACCGTGACCGGCGAGCTGATCACCGCGAACGCCCTCAACGGACAGGCCCAGAACGTCGCCCGCCTGGTCGGCGGCGCCGTCGGCGGGGTGCTCGCCGCCGTGGGGGGTGTGCCGCTGGTGGCGCTGGCCGATGCCGGCACCTTCCTGCTGGCCGCGTTCCTGGTCTCGCGGATCCGCACGTCGGGTGCCGTCGCAGCGCGTGAGCGGAGCGCCGAGGGCGTCGTGCGCAGCCGCGTGGCCGAGCTGCGCGACGAGTGGGTCGAGGGCGCCCGGATCACCCTGTCCTCGCGCACGGTGCGCGTGCTGGCCGTGTTCTGGCTCATCACGTCGTTCGGGGAGGGCATCTGGGGCACCCTGTTCGCGCCGTACGTCCGGTCGGTGCTGCACGGCGGCGCCGAGGCGCTCGGGGTGATCAGCGGGATCCAGGCCGTCGGCGGGGTGGCGGGCGGGCTCTTCGTCGCGGCGTACGGCGCGCACTGGCGGCCCCAGCGGATGCTGGGCGTGGGCGCCGTGGTCTTCGGGGTGGTCGACCTGGTCATCGCGCTCTACCCGCTGGGCTACCCGCACCCCTGGCCGGCCGCCGCGCTGATGGTGGTGGTCGGCCTGCCCGGGGCCGTGGCCAGCGCCGGGATGATGACGCTGTTCCAGCTGCACACCGACGACCGGGAGCGCGGCCGCGCCTTCGCGCTGCTGCTCCTGGTGCGGTCGACCTTCCAGGTCCTCGGCTCCCTGACCGCCGGGCTGCTCGGCGGGCGGCTGGGCATCGTGCCGGTCATGGCCTGGCAGGGGTGCGGCTACGTGCTGGCCGGCGGCCTGGTGCTGCTGCTGCTGGTGCGGGCACCCGAGCGGCCGGCGGTCCCGGCCTGACGCCGCACGCGGAGCGCCCGTGCCCGCAGACTCCACGAGCCCCAGCCGGTGGCTGGGGCTCGTCCGTGCTCAACGCGGGTCAGGCGTTGGGGCGCTTGCCGTGGTTCGCGGCCTTCTTCTTGCGTCCGCGGCGCTTGCGTCCGGTCTTGCCCATGGTGACCTCCTGGTCGTTCGATCGGTCCAGTGTCGCAGGGAGTCAGGACGAGGGTGAAATCCGGCCCAGGAAGCGGGCCGCGTCGACCACCACGCGGGTGACCTCGCCCGACGCGACGACCTTGCCGTCCGCCGTGTGCCGGGCGGCCACGGTGAACCGGTGCAGCCGCCCGTCGACGTGGGCGGTGGTCGCACTCACCTCCAGCTCGGCCCCCACGGGGCTGGCCGCGAGGTGCTCGAGCTGGACGCGCGTGCCCACCGAGGTCTGGCCCGCGCCGAGGGCGGGCTCGATCTCGGCGCAGGTGGCGGCCTCGCACCAGGCGAGCAGGCGCGGGGTGCCGAGGACCGGCAGGCTGCCGGAGCCCACGGCGAGGGCGGTGTCGTCGTCGGTGACGGTGAAGCGGAGCGCGCTCACGCCAGCTCCTTGCGGAAGGCGATCAGGTCCACGCCCGGCAGCGGTGACCAGTCCCGCTCCGGGAGGCGGGCGAAGCCGAGGCGCTCGTAGAGCCGGTGGGCGGCGGTCATCTCGACCAGGCTGGAGAGCACGACCGCGGGGGAGCCCTCCTCGCGGAACCGGTCGACGCAGTGCTGGGCCAGGGCCAGCCCGATGCCGCGTCCACGGGCGGACGGCGCCACGGCGAGCATCCGGAACTCGCCCTCGTCCTCGACCGCGATCTCGCGCCACGGGGAGCCCTGGGGCGAGACGGTGACGGTGCCGAGGACCTCGTCGTCCGGGTCGACCGCCACCCACAGCTCGGCCTCGAGGTCGCGGGTCTCCGCGTCGGCCAGCTTCGCGACGTAGGGGTCGGCCCGGCCCTGGGTGAACTCGGCGTACGCCGCCACAGTCACCTCCCCGATCGCCGCGTAGTCCCCCCGGCGGGCCCGCCTCACGTGCATGCGCGGCCGGTCAGATGCCGAAGGTGGCCCGCGGGTAGCCGGCCTCCACGTCGGTGATCACGTTGACCAGGTAGGGGATCCCGCTGGCGAAGGCGCGGTCGAGCGCCGGACCGATCTCCTTCGGGTCGGTCACGGACTCCCCGCCGCCGCCGAGGGCCGTGACGACCTGGTCGTAGGGGGTGCGCGGCGCCAGGTCGGCGATGACGTCGTAGCCGTAGAGCATCTGCATGGGGCCCTTCTCGAGCGCCCAGGCGGAGTTGTTGCCCATCACCATCACGACGGGCAGCCCGTGCCGGACCATCGTGTCGACGTCCATCAGCGAGAAGCCGGCCGCACCATCACCGAGCAGCAGGACGACCTGCGCGGACGGGCGGGCCAGCCGGGCCGCGATGGCTGCGCCGGGTCCGGCGCCGAGGCAGCCGTAGGGGCCGGGGTCCAGCCAGCCGCCGGGCCGCTTCGGCTCGACGAACTTGCCCGCGAAGCTCACGAAGTCACCACCGTCGCCGATCACGACGGAGTCCTCGGCCAGGCGGGGGACCAGCTCGCCGTAGATGCGCGCCGGGTGGATGGGGTCGGCCTCGGCGCCGAGCAGCTCGGTGTCGCGGGCCGCCGCGGCCGAGACGGTGTCGGCCAGCGTCGAGCGCCAGCCGGACCAGTCAGGCTTGGCGCCCCGCTCCACGGCGGCCTGGAGGCCGTCGAGGACGGCGGTCAGGTCGCCCCAGGCCGAGGCCGCGAGGTCGGCGTGGGTCGAGACCTGGGCGGCGGAGTCGGCCACGTGGACCACGCGGGCCGGCGAGGAGCCCTCCTCCTTGCCGCCGAAGACGCCGTAGCCGAGCCGGAAGTCCAGCGGCGTCCCCACCACAACCACCAGGTCCGCCCCACCCAGAGCGACGCTGCGGGCCTTGGTCACCAGCAGCTCGTGGCCGCCGGGCACGATGCCCCGGCCCATGCCGTTGGTGAGCGTCGGGATCCCGAGGTCCTGCACGAACCGCAGCGCGGCCTCCTCGGCGCCGTCGGCCCACACGTCGGTGCCCAGGATCAGCACCGGCCGGCGGGCCTCGGCCAGCAGGACGGCGATCGCGGTGATCGCCTCGCCGTCCGGCTCGAGCCGCTCCCGCTCGGGTGCGGCGGGCGCCGGGCCCGAGGCCGAGGCGAAGAACTCGTCCATCGGCACGTCGACGAACGCCGGCCCGCGGTGCGGGCTGCGCGCGGCGAGGAAGGCCTCGTCCATCCCGGTGAGGACGTCTCCGGCGGTCGGGATGGTGCGGGCCAGCTTGGAGACCGACGCGACGATCGGTGGCTGGTCCAGCTCCTGGAGGCTGCCGCTGCCCCAGCGGTTCTGCGGCGCCCGGCCGCCCACGACGACCATCGGTGAGCCCGCGAACTGCGCCTGAGCGATGGCGCTGACGCCGTTGGTGACGCCAGGTCCGGCCGTGAGGACCGCCAGGCCCGGCACGCGGGTGAGCTTGCCGGTCGCCTCGGCCGCGAAGGCGGCGGTCTGCTCGTGGCGCACGTCGAGGAGCCGCATCGGCGGGTCGGCCTTCACCGCCCCGTCGTACATCGGGAAGACGTGGGCGCCGGAGAGCGTGAACATGGTCTCCACGCCGTGCGCTCGGGCGACGGCCACGGCCAGCTCGCCGCTGTGCCCCTCGATCTGCCCCTCGATCTGCCGCTCGATCTGGTCGGTCATGGCGCCACTCTTGCAGGGGCCGTCTCAGTGCGGCCGTGCGGCCCGGAGGTACTGCGGGTTGGTGGCCCGGAGCGCGTCGACCAGGACCAGCAGGAGGTCGGGACGCATCTCCGGAGGCTGCGGGCCCAGCGCCAGCTGCAGGTGGAGCGCCCGGAGGAACGCCTCGGCGTTGCCGCCCTTGAGGTGCGGGTCGCGGTCGTCGTAGGACGCACGGGCGCTGGCGGTCGCGGCCAGGCGGGCGATCCACGGCTCCACCACCCGCAGCGAGACGATGTTGCGGCGCAGCACGGCCATCGTGGCGGCAGCCAGCCGGTCGGGCTCGCCGTTGGTGAAGAGCCGGTCGACCGGGAGGAGCACCCGGTCGGCGATGACGTCCAGGACCACGGTCAGCTCGTTGCCGGCCACGTGCGGCGACTGCGCCAGCGTGGCCAGGGCGTCGGCCCCGTGGGCCACGGCGTGCGCCCAGCCCTTGCCCGGCACGAAGCCGCGCAGGTCCCGCTCGCGCAGCAGCCAGGTGGCCACCCGGTCGCCCCACTCGAGCACCTTGTGGCCCGGGACCAGCGGCCGCTGGTTGTCGCGGGCGAGGCACTCGCCCAGGACCAGCGCGGAGAAGCTGCGCCGGAAGACCGAGTCAGTCTCCTGCTCGCCCAGCCCGACCCCGAGGCCCGCCGCCATCCCGTCGCCGAGCCCGGCGAGCAGGTCGTCGTAGACGCCGCGGGACACCCAGGTCGCCAGCGTCGGGTACGCCGTGCCGTCGCGCGTCTCGGGATCGGTGTCGCCGAGCATCCGCGTGAGCTCGGCGGTGAGGTCGTCGAGGGGACGGTCCTGCGGGACGGCCAGACCGGAAGCGGCTACCTGCTTCCAGTACGGCCCCGGCATGGGCCACATCCTGCCAAAGGATGGGCCCGGTCCGGGACCCCAGGGGACCCTTGTCTTGCCGAGCAGGACGTGCATGCGGGTAAGGGTCATCGGCCGACCCCTACGCTGACCTGCGTGGCGTCCCTGACCGAGCTCGTCCGTGACCACACGGACCTCGACGCGGACGACGTGGCGTGGCTCCAGCTGCTCCAGGCGGACTGGCAGATCATCGCCGACCTGAGCTTCGCCGACATGGTCCTGTGGCTGCCGGACCGCGAGGGGACCGGCTTCTGGGCCGGCGGCCAGATGCGCCCGACCACCGGTCCGACCGCCTACGTCGACGACATGGTCGGCACCTTCGTCCCGACCGGGAAGCGTCCCCACCTCGACATCGCCTACGCCGAGGGCCGGCTGGTGCGCGAGGGGGACCCGGAGTGGCGCGACGACGTCCCGGTCCGCTCCGAGACCATCCCGGTGCGCCGCGGCCAGCAGGTGATCGCGGTGGTCGGCCGGCACACCAACCTGCTCGGCGTACGCACGCCCAGCCGGCTCGAGCTGTCCTACCTGCAGACCGCGGCCGACCTGACCCAGATGATCGCCGGAGGTCACTTCCCGGTGCCGGGCCAGCGCAGCGACCACGCCGACACCCCGCGCGTGGGGGACGGCTTCTTGCGGGTCGACGAGCAGGGGCGGGTGGTCTACGCCAGCCCCAACGCGCTGTCGGTCTACCGCCGGCTGGGCCACTCCGGCGACCTCGACGGGCTGCGGCTCAGCGAGGTCACCCGGGAGCTGGTGCCGCCGAGGCGGCGCCCCGACGAGGAGACGCTGAGCGCGGTCCTGGGCGGCCGGGCCAACCGCGACGCGGAGCTCGGCACCGACTCGGTCTCCCTCATCGTGCGGGCCATCCCGCTGCGGCCGCACGGTCGCCTCATCGGCGCCCTGGTGCTGGTCCGCGACGTCACCGACCTGCGCCGCCGCGACCGCGAGCTGGTCACCAAGGACGCCACCATCCGCGAGATCCACCACCGGGTGAAGAACAACCTGCAGACCGTGGCGGCCCTGCTGCGCCTCCAGGCCCGCCGGATGGACAACGAGGACGCCAAGGCGGCGCTCGAGGAGGCCGTGCGCCGCGTGGGCTCGATCGCGATCGTGCACGAGACGCTGAGCCAGGCCGTCGAGGAGAGGGTGGTCTTCGACGACGTCGCGGACCGCCTGGGCCTGATGGTCGCCGACATGGGCTCCCTGGCCGGCCGGGTGCGCGTACGCCGCGAGGGCACCTTCGGCGTCCTGCCCTCGGAGACCGCGACCACCGTGGCGATGGTCCTCACCGAGCTC
>CAZEPK010000298.1:0-6389 GCA_964514085.1 uncultured Nocardioides sp. | reverse complement strand
GGCGTTCTGCGCCCAGCGGTGGTTGAGGAGGGCGTTCTGCGCCCGTCTCGAAACCTCGCAACCTAGGGCTGGGAGCCGACCGGAGCGGGTCCCAGCCGCGGCTCCCGAGTTTTCGAGACGGTTGCTGCGCAACCTCCTCAACCACCGGGTGGTCGAGTGCCACGCCGGCCCACGACGGTGGTTGAGGAGGGCGTTCTGCGCCCGTCTCGAAACCCCGCAACCCGCGGCTGGAACCCGACCGGAGCGAGTCCCTGCCGCGGCTCGCGAGGTTTCGAGACGGTTGCTGCGCAACCTCCTCAACCACCGGGTGCTCGCGTCCTCCGCCGGCCCACGACGGTGGCTGAGGTGCGAGGAGCGCCAGCGACGAGCCTCGAAGCCCGGCGACCCGGTGCTGGGACCGGTGCGGCAGGTGCCGAGCGCGCAGAGGCTTCGAGGCTCGGCCGTGGCCGGCCTCGCACCTCAGCCACCGTGGCGACGTGGTCATCACAGGCCCGGGATCAGGGACACGACGAGGTCCAGCAGCTTGATCCCGACGAACGGCGCGACCAGCCCGCCCACGCCGTAGATCAGCAGGTTGCGCCGGAGCAGGTCCGAGGCGGACGAGGGCCGGTAGCGCACGCCGCGCAGCGCCAGCGGGATCAGGGCCACGATGATCAGCGCGTTGAACACGATGGCGCTGACGATGGCCGACTCCGGCGAGCTGAGCCGCATGACGTTGAGGACGTCGAGGTCGGGGAAGGCCACCACGAACATGGCCGGCAGGATCGCGAAGTACTTCGCCACGTCGTTGGCCACCGAGAACGTCGTCAGCGCGCCGCGGGTGATGAGCAGCTGCTTCCCGATCTCGACGACCTCGATGAGCTTGGTCGGGTCGGAGTCGAGGTCGACCATGTTGCCGGCCTCCTTGGCCGCCACGGTGCCGGTGTTCATCGCCACGCCCACGTCGGCCTGGGCCAACGCGGGGGCGTCGTTGGTGCCGTCGCCGCACATGGCCACCAGCCGCCCGCCCTGCTGCTGCTCGCGGATCAGGGCGAGCTTGTCCTCGGGCGTGGCCTCGGCCAGGAAGTCGTCGACCCCGGCCTCGGCCGCGATGGCCCGGGCCGTGATCGCGTTGTCGCCGGTGATCATCACCGTCCGGATCCCCATGGCCCGCATCTCGTCGAACCGCTCCCGCATCCCCGGCTTGACCACGTCCTTGAGGTGGATCACCCCGAGGATCCGGGCCGGCTGGCCGCCGCGCTGCTCAGCCACCACCAGCGGCGTACCTCCCGTGGAGCTCACGCCCTCCACCAGCTGCTCGACCTGCGCACTGGCCGGGCCGGCGGCGAGGCTCCCGGTGGAGTGCACCCACTTCTGCACCGCGGAGCCGGCGCCCTTGCGGATGGTCCGGCCGGGCAGGTCCAGGCCGCTCATCCGGGTGGTGGCGGAGAACTCGACCAGGACGCCACCGGCCGGTACGTCGCGGCGCTCGCCGACGAGGTCGACGATGCTGCGCCCCTCCGGCGTCTGGTCGGCCAGCGAGGAGAGGAGCGCGGCCTCGGCCAGCTCCTCGGGCCTGACGCCGTCGACGGTCAACAGCTCGGTGGCGTGCCGGTTGCCCAGGGTGATGGTGCCGGTCTTGTCGAGCAGCAGGACGTCGACGTCGCCGGCCGCCTCCACGGCCCGGCCCGACATGGCCAGGACGTTGCGGCGCACCAGCCGGTCCATGCCGGCGATGCCGATGGCCGAGAGCAGGGCGCCGATGGTGGTCGGGATCAGGCAGACCAGGAGCGCGACGAGCACGAGCACCGGCTGGCGGGCGCCGCTGTAGTCGGCGATCGGCCACAGGGTCGCGCAGACCACGACGAAGACCACGGTGAGCGCGGTCAGCAGCACGTTGAGCGCGATCTCGTTGGGGGTGCGCTGGCGCTCCGAGCCCTCGACCAGCGCGATCATCCGGTCCACGAAGGACTGGCCGGGGTCGCTGGTGATGCGGACGACGATGCGGTCGGAGAGCACCGTGGTGCCGCCGGTGACCGCGCTCCGGTCCCCGCCCGACTCGCGGATGACCGGCGCTGACTCGCCGGTGACCGCCGACTCGTCGACCGAGGCCACGCCCTCGACCACCTCGCCGTCGCCGGGGACCCGCTCGCCGGCGACCACGACCACCACGTCCCCCTGGCGCAGGCTGGTGCTCGGCACCTCGTCGGTCGGGAGCTGGGCCAGGTTGCCGGTGTACCTCAAGGTGTCGCTGGCGGCGCGGACCCGGCGGGCGGTGGTCTCCTGCTGGAGTGCCCGGAGGCTCGCCGCCTGGGCCTTGCCCCGGCCCTCCGCGAGCGACTCGGCCAGGGTGCCGAAGAGCACGGTGAGCCAGAGCCACACCGTCACCAGCCACCCCATCACGCTGGGATCGGCGATGGACAACACGGTGGTGGCCACGGCGCCGAGCTCGACCACCAGCATCACCGGGGTGGCGAGCAGCAGCCGCGGGTCGAGCTTGCGCAGCGCGCCCACGAGCACGTCACGGTCGAGGGTGAGGTTCGCGAGCAGCGTCATGACAGGGACTCCACGACCGGCCCGAGCATCAGCACGGGCACGTAGGTGAGGCCGACGACGACCAGGGCCACGCCGGTGAGGAGGAGGACGAAGAGCGGCCGGTGCGTGGGCAGCGTGCCGGCGCTGGCCGGGAGCCGCTTGGCGGCGGCGAACCGCCCGGCCAGGGCCAGCACGAAGAGCATCGGCAGGAAGCGGCCGAGCAGCATCTCCAGCCCGAGCAGGGTGTCCCAGAACGGCGTGCCGGTCGTGATGCCGGCGAAGGCGGAGCCGTTGTTGTTCGCCGCCGAGGTGACGGCGTACAGCATCTCGGAGAAGCCGTGCGGGCCGCTGTTGAGGATGCCGGCCGGCCCGTCGTCGAAGCTGACCGCCGCGGCCACGCCCACCAGGAGCAGGACCGGCGTGGCCAGCACGTAGAGGGCCACGAGGACGATCTCGCGCTGGCCGATCTTCTTGCCGAGGTACTCCGGGGTCCGGCCGACCATCAGCCCGCAGAGGAAGACCGTGACGACGGCGAGCATCAACATGCCGTAGAGGCCGGAGCCGGTGCCGCCGGGTGCGATCTCGCCGAGCATCATGTTGAACAGCGCCACCCCGCCGCCCGGCGCGGTGTAGGAGTCGTGCATCGAGTTGACCGCGCCGGTCGACGTCCCCGTCGTGGCGGCGCCGAAGAGCGCAGAGGCGGCCTCGCCGAAGCGGACCTCCTTGCCCTCGAGCGACCCGCCCGCGGCCTGCGGGGCGGAGCCGGGCGCCGCCATCTCGGCCCAGGTCAGCAGGGCGACCGAGATCGACAGCAGGATCGCCATCACGCCGCCGACGGCCAGGCCCTGCCGGCGGTCACGGACGATCCGCCCGAAGGCGCCGGCCATCGCGAACGGGATGACCAGCAGCAGGTAGACCTGCAGCAGGTTGGTGAAGGGCGTCGGGTTCTCGAAGGGGTGGGCGGAGTTGGCGTTGTAGAAGCCGCCGCCGTTGGTGCCGAGCTCCTTGATCGCCTCCTGACTGGCCACCGGCCCGCCGGTGAGGGCCTGGCTGCCGCCGGTGAGCGTGTGCAGCACCGGGTCGCCGGCGAAGTTCTGCACCACCCCGAAGAGGATCAGCACGCAGGCCGCCACCAGCGAGATCGGCAGCAGCACCCGCACCACTGTGCGGACCAGGTCGGCGAAGAAGTTGCCGACGCGTCCGCTGTCCGCGCCGTCCGCCGGGGCCGTGCGGGCCAGCCCGCGGGCGAACGCCGCCGCCACGGCCATGCCGACCGCGGCGCTGGCGAAGTTCTGCACGGTCAGCCCCGACATCTGCATCAGGTGGCCGATGGCGGCCTCGCCGGAGTACCACTGCCAGTTGGTGTTGGTCACGAAGCTGACCGCGGTGTTCCAGGCGCCCTCGGTGGGCAGCGCGGGGAAGCCGAGCGAGAGCGGCAGGTGCTGCTGGAGGCGTCCGAAGCCGAACAGCACCAGGATGCTCACCAGGCTGAAGCCGAGGACCGACATGGCGTAGCTGCGCCAGTGCTGGTCGGCGTCGGGGTCCACGCGGAGCAGGCGGTACGCCGCGCGCTCCACGGCCAGGTGCCGGTCACTGGTGTAGATGTGCGCCAGGAAGCGGGCCAGCAGCGGCACGGTGGCCGCGAGCAGCACCACCAGCACGGCGATCTGGCCCAGCGCGGGCAGGACCTCGCTCACGCGCGGTCCTTCCCGGGGCGGTCCAGCACGCCGACGAGCAGGGCGAGCCCCACGAACGCAGCCAGCGTGACCAGGACGTAGACGACATCGGTCATGAGACCTTCGTACGGCCTGTAACCGCTGGTCAGGAGGGGTCTTGACGGTTCCTTGACGGTCCCGGGCCCGGCCTTGACGGGATCCTCACGGGCGGGCGCCGTCCTAGCGTCTGGCGGCCTGACGGCGCGGCTGGGGGAACGCTGGCAGGTGGTCGGCATGGAGGCTGACCGATCGGAGGATGCGAGCGCTCGATGCTGCGGACTCGGTGGCCCGGAGGTCGCCGTACGGACGAGATCGTCTGGCCGCGACCCCAGTGTTGACTGATTCCACGGCCGTGGTGCTTGCACACTCAACCGCTTGAGGGGCATGCTGGTCCCACTGAGCGCGGATCGTGGGGGTTCGAGCTCACTGTGAAAACAGGTGGGGAACAGTGTTGCTTGGGGGTAAGCCGCGCACGGTCACCGTGGCGGCGAAGGCGGATCGCACGGTGGCGTCCACTGGGACGCCACCGCGCATCCACGTCGTACGACTGCCGCAGCAGGTCGAGAGCAAGGTCGCCGAGGTGACCGAGTTCCGTTCCAAGGCCAGCTGACCGCAGGTCGTCGCGCCGTCCGGATGGGGGTCCGGGCGGCGGTCTCCCACGCGCTGGTGAAGGACCTCGTGTCAGGGCGACCTGTCTAGCCCAGTGGGACTCGTGGCTTCCCAGACGAGACCCCCGGGGGTATCTGGCGTTGTCTGGGCACAACACCCCCACCGAAAAGAGATCCCCCATGATCAGGAAACTCGTCGGGGCCGCTGTCGCCTCGGCCTTGCTGTTCGCCCTGCCCGTGCCGGCATCTCAAGCCGACACCTACGCGCCCAACACCGCCAGCCAGGACTTCTCCACCGGCACCGCCGGGTGGGGCCAGTCCTCGGAGTTCAGCGGCCTCTGCCTGCAGGCCCTCGTCTGCCCGGCCGTCGTGAACAGCTGGAGCGGCGGCGGCGCCGACGGCAACGGCTACATCCGCACCCAGTTCGGCAGCGTCGCCTCGACGCAGGCCGGCGCCTCGACCGGCGTCTGGGAGAGCCCGACCTTCGCCTACAACGGCCTGGGCGGCAAGCAGCCCGGCGCCGTGTCGTTCGACATGAACATGCTGCGCAACGTCGGCGCCCTGCTCGACCTCTCGGTGCTCAACGACACGTCCTACGGCGTGGACCTGGTCGACCAGGCCAACGGCAACAAGGTCACGGTCGTCCCCAGCACCAAGGCGGCGCCCAACACCAGCTGGGCCGCCATCCCCTCGGTGGCGGTGAACCCCGACCTGCTCAAGCTCGGCCACAACTACCGCATCCGCATCACCACGACCTACCACGCGGTGGTCACCGTGGTCGCCAACGGTGAGGTCGGCTACGACAACGTCCGGCTCACCACCTCGGCCGGCCCGAACGGTGGCGGCGGCGGCAACAACAGCTCGATCACCGACATCAAGGATCTTCGCAAGTACGTGAAGAACTACATCCTCCCGAAGTCGGCCGAGGTCCAGGGCCACCTGCTCGTCGTGAAGCTGCGCTGCCCCCAGGCCGCCTCGCCGCGCCCCTGCCAGATCCAGCTCGCCGGCCTCCAGAAGGGCAAGTTCTCCAAGGCCGCCACGGCCCGCAAGATCGTCAAGCTGAAGGCGGGCAAGGAGCGGACCGTCAAGATCCGCATCAAGCCCAAGTACGTCTCCTCCTACGCCAAGGCCAAGAAGGTCTGGGTCAAGATCATCGTCCGCGTGGGCAAGGTCCGCGTCACCGTCCGCAAGACCATGAAGCTGAACCACTGATCCACAGCTGATCCCCCCACCGGAGACCCCCGGCCAGCGAAGCTGGCCGGGGGTCTCTGCGTCCGCGCCACGTCGGTGGTTGAGGAGGTTGCGCAGCAACCGTCTCGAAACCTCGTACGCCGGTGCTGGGACCCACTCGCCGACCACGACGGTGGTCGAGGACGGCTCGCACGCCACGACGGTGGTTGAGGAGGTTGCGCAGCAACCGTCTCGAAACCTCGTACGCCGGTGCTGGGACCCACTCGCCGACCACGACGGTGGTCGAGGACGGCTCGCACGCCACGACGGTGGTTGAGGAGGTTGCGCAGCAACCGTCTCGAAACCTCGTACGCCGGTGCTG
>CAZEPK010000297.1:0-6469 GCA_964514085.1 uncultured Nocardioides sp. | reverse complement strand
CTGCTGCCCGAACTTCGTCCAGGCGGGGCTGCTCGCCTACGCCGACGACGACCGCTTCCTCAAGCTGGCCCACGTCGCCATCTACGAGACGCGCCAGACCGAGTGGGCCAAGGAGGTGCCGCCGGGGCTCCCGGAGTACCCGCGCTACGGCAACGGCGTGGTCGGTCCTCCGGGCGACACCACCTGGCTGCGCATCGTGGTGGAGCGCCGACCCGGTGAGGACCTCTACACCGCCTGGACCAGTCGCGACGGCCGGCGGTGGGTGCGCGGCGGCGTGTGGACCCACGACCTCGGGCCCGACGAGCGGATCGGCCTGGTGTCGATGGGTGGCAGCGGCTACGAGGCGAGGTTCCTCGACGTCTCCACCTGGCGGCTGCGCCACTGACGGCCGCCGTCCGCTCTAGCCGTCGCCGGCGGCTCCGGTCGTCGACTCGCGGGGGACGAGCCGGAAGCCGACGGTGACGTCGCGGGGCTCCAGCTCCTTGCCCTCCGCTCCGAGCCGCTCCGCCAGCATCTCCACCGCGATGCGGGCGATGGCGGCCTTGTCGGGTGCGACGGTGCTCAGCCGCGGCACGGAGAACCGGCCGTCCGCCACGTCGTCGATGCCGATGACCGCCACGTCCTCGGGGATGCGCAGCCCGCGGTCGGCGAGCAGCCGCATCGCGCCGAGCGCCAGGGTGTCGTTGAAGCAGAAGACGGCGTCCGGCCGGGCGCCGCGGTCGAGGACCTCGGCCAGCGCGGCCTCGCCGTGCTCGCGGCGGAACGTCGGGACCTCGCCGACCAGGTCGGGGTCGACGGCCAGGCCGGCCGACCGCAGGGCCTCCTCCCACCCCTGGCGCCGCAGCGCCGCGACCCCGGACTCGCGGACGCTGTCGGGCTGGTCGCCGACGGCGGCGATGCGGGTCCGTCCGAGCGAGAGCAGGTGCTCGGTCGCCGCGCGGCCCGCGGCCACGTTGTCGATCGCGACGTGGTCGGCCACCCCGGCCGAGACCCGCTCGCCGATCAGGACCAGCGCCACGGTGTCCTCGGTGCGCCCGGCCAGGTCGTCGTGGTCCAGGGCGACCGGGCTCAGGATCAGGCCGTCGATGAGGTGGTGCCGGATGCCGGTGGTCACCGTGACCTCCCGCTCCCGCAGCCCGTCGGTCTGGTCGATCAGCACGGTCCAGCCCCGGGCCGCCGCCTCCTGCACCACGAAGCCGGCCAGCTCGGCGAAGTAGGGGTTGTCGAGCTCGCGGACCGCGAAGGCGATCACGCCGGTCCGTCCCGAGCGGAGGTTGCGGGCGGTGGTGTTGGCCCGGTAGCCGGTGCGGTCCAGCACCGCCTGCACCCGCGCGCGCATCTCGGGGGAGACGTGCTGGTAGCCGTTGACCACGTTGCTGACGGTCTTGACCGACACCCCGGCCTGCTCCGCCACGTCCCTCAGTCGGACCCGTGCCACGCCGCTCCACCTCCTCCCGTCCGGTCCGGCCGCACATGTTCGCACCGGAGCGTATGCCGCACGAGCACCGTCGCGGGGATGTTCTCTTTACAACGATGCAAAGCACCGGGTAGAAGGGGAGGACGCCGTCCGGCCGCAGCACCGGTCGTCCGCACCCGAGCCGAGGAGCGTCTCTCGATGAGCAGCCCCAGCAGCACCGAGCAGGACCTCGACACCGAGGAGATCCGCCGCGGCCTGGAGACCGACGGCATCATCGCCTGCCGCGGCGCCTTCTCGCCGGAGTGGGTGGCACAGGTGCGCGAGGACGTCGACGCCGCCTTCGCCGAGGCCCGCGCCCGCGAGGGCGGCGCCGTGGGCCGCGGGCCGAACCGGTGGTACGTCGAGATCCACCCCGAGGCGCTGCGCGGCTTCGTCGACCTGGTCGACCACCCCTGGGTCCGGACGGTGTGCCGGACGGTCCTCGGGCCGGACTACACGATCGTCGAGGTCGGCTTCGACACGCCGTTCCCCGGCGCGCAGGTGCAGCCGTGGCACCGCGACTTCCCGAGCCCGCCCGAGACCCGGGACGAGCACCGCCTCACCTCGCTGGCCTTCAACCTGACCACCGTGGACACCACCGACGAGATGGGTCCCTTCGAGGTCGCGCCGGGGACCCAGTGGGACCCCGGCGACGACTTCGACCACGAGCAGTTCCCACCGCGGTCGGCGTACGCCCGCTACGAGGCGCTGGCCCAGCGCAAGTACCCCCAGGTCGGCGACATCTCGGCCCGCTCGGCCCTGACCATCCACCGAGGCACGCCCAACCGGTCACAGGTCGCCCGGCCGGTGCTGGTCCTCGGCGTCGACGCCCCGGGCGCGGGCAACGACGCGCACCACGACCTCGCGGTCAGCAAGGGCTACTGGGCAGGGCTCCCGCAGCGGGTCCGCGACCACCTCGCGTGCCCGGTGGTCGACGAGCTCACGCCGATCACCCAGAAGCACGACATCGAGGGACTGGTGATGGGCTGACCCGGCGTCAGCCCTGAGGCGGGTGCTCGCCCAGGTCGCGCACCAGCGCGAGGGCCTCGGCCGCGCTCAGGCCCAGCGCCGTGGTGCGGGCCAGGTAGGCCACGGCGGCCTCCTTGGCCCGGCGCACCACCTGGTCGCCGGTGACCACGCTGCCGCCCCGGCCGCGGGTCTCGATGACCCCGGACTGCTCCAGCTCGCGGTAGGCGCGCGCCACCGTGCCGGTCGCCACGCCGAGCTCCTCGGCCAGCCCGCGCACGGTCGGGAGCCGGTCCCCGGGCTGCAGCGCGCCGCTGTCCACCTGGGCGGCCAGCTGGGAGCGGATCTGCTCGAAGGGCGGGGTCGCCGAGGCCGTGTCGAGGTCGATCATGCGGCCGCCGGCTCGACGTCCGGCTGGGCCGGGAGGGACTCGAAGCCAACCACCGTCACCCAGGGCACCAGCGCCAGCACGGCCAGGCACCACACCATGTCCAGGCCGGACGCGGCCAGCGCCACGGACGCCACCAGCAGCACCGCGCTCAGGGCGACGAGGACGACGTGGAACCCGTCGATGCTGCGGGTCAGGAGGCTGTGCAGCCCGTAGAGGCAGCCGGCGTAGACCGCGAGCGGCACGGCGACGGCGAGGATCGTGCCGGTGGCGTCGAGGTGCGACTCCTCCTCCAGGAAGTACGCCGCCGCGTGCAGCCCGGCGCCGATCGCCACCACCGCCCCGAAGAGCGGGATGTGCCCGTAGCCCCAGCCGAACGAGCGCTCGCGGTGGGTGGCGAGCAGCGGCCCGAAGGGGATCACGAAGTAGGTCCACCAGACGCCGAAGACCAGCGCGGTGCCGGCCAGGCCGAGGACCACCACGTCGGTGGTCCAGCCGCCCTCGATCAGCGCGCCCAGGGCGGCGTTGGTCCCGAGCAGGCCCTCACCCAGGGCGATGATCACCATGAGCCCGTAGCGCTCGGCGATGTGGTCGCCGTGCCACGGGGTGCCGTCGCCGAGGGACTCCGCGAGGGCCGGTCCGCTGACCTCGATGAGGATCAGCACGCCCACGCACGCGAAGGTCAGGCCGGTGGTCGGGTCGGCCAGCAGCAGGAGCACCCACCCGACCTGGGCCACCAGGATCGAGGCGGCCATGGTGCGGCAGACCGCGCGCCGCGGCACGTCCTCCCGACCGGCCCGCAGCCACTGGAAGAGCATCGGCACCCGCATGATGACGTAGCCGATGACCATCAGCCGGTTGTCGACGTGGTCGCCGTGCACCAGCGAGGCGAACATGTCGGGCAGGCCGAGGGCCAGGACGATGACGCCGACCATCTGGACCATCGTGGTCAGCCGGAAGACCCAGTCGTCGGTGTCGTAGGCCGAGGCGAACCACGAGAAGTTGATCCACGCCCACGACACCGCGAACGTCGAGAACAGGAAGCCGGTGATGCCGGCGCCGACGTGCTCCTCGGTCAGCAGGTGGGCCAGCTGGTCGGCCGCCGTCCCGAAGGCGATGACGAAGGTCAGGTCGAAGAGCAGCTCGAGCGGCGTGGAGGCCCGCCCCTCCTCATGGGGGTCACGGCCGACCATGCGGCGTACGGCGTGCTGGAGCGTTCCCCGCGTCTGACCCTCCGGCATGGCGGTGAGTCTAGGGACGGGCTCAGACCCGGGCGCCCAGCGTCGCGGACAGGCTGCCGCGCGAGGAGATGCCGAGCTTGCGGTAGACGTGCGAGAGGTGCCACTCCACCGCCTTGACGGTGACCACCAGCTCGTGGGCGATCTGCCGGTTGGTCAGCCCGTCGGCCGCCATCCGCGCCACCCGGCGCTCGGAGACGGTCAGGGCCGCCATGGCCTCGGTCTGCACCTTGCGCGGCTGCTCGCCGAGCCGGTCCAGGAGCCGGCGCACGCGGCCCTGCAGCGGCCACAGCTCCTGGCGGCCGGCGTGGTCCTCGGCCGAGCGGAGCAGCTGCTTGGCGCGCAGCTCGGCGTCCGGGGCGTGGGTCAGCAGGAGCAGGCCGGCCAGGTCGGTGTCGATCTGGGCCGAGAGCCGCTCGGCCACGGTGCCGGCCAGGACCGCGCGGGCTCGGAGCAGGTGCTGGATCCGATCGGGGCCGGCGTCGACCGCGGCCAGGGCGCGCAGCGCGCCGGCCATGGCGTACGGCGAGCCGCCCCTGCTGGCCAGCTCGACCTGCTCACGGGCGAGCTCGCCCGCGGCCCGGGCGTTGCCGTTGCGCAGGTGGGCCAGGGCCGCACCGGCCCGCCACGGCAGCACGTCCACACCGGCCTCGGGTGCCAGCTGCCCGGCCCTGACGAAGTGGGCGACGGCCGCCTCGGCGTCGCCGAGGGCCGCGCACACCTCGCCCTTGGCCTGGTGCGCCACGGCGGCGGCCAGACCGTCGGTCGAGAGCAGCGGCGTGAGATCCTCGCCCAGCGTCATCGCGTTGGCCAGGTCACCGCGGGCCAGCCGGCAGTCGACCAGGGCGGCCAGGAGCGTGGCCAGCTGGAGGTCGGGCAGCGGCTCGGAGGAGTCGGGCCCGTGCGTGGCGTGCAGCGCCAGCAGCTGCTCCAGTCCTTCGCTCAGGGCGCCGGCGCGCACCCGCGCGACGGCGCTGTCGAGCGACGGGACCCCATTCATGGGTGCAAGGCTAGGAAGCGAGACCTCCGCGCATGGTCGCTTCGCCGCTATTGCCACGCACTGGTTCAGTCGGGTGAGCGGGCTCACGGCCGGTCCAGGCCAGGAGCTGCACGTCGGGCCGCGCGCCGGCCGACAAGGGCCGCGGACCGGCGAAGCGGGGACCCCGGTCGGCCGGGTCGATCACGTGGCGGGCCAGGGGCAGCAGGCCGCGGGCGAGGTCGTCGGGCACGGGCGAACGGCGACCGGTGGCCTGGGCCACGTCCCAGCCGTGCACGGTGATCTCGAGCGCCGCGGTGGCCACGAGCAGCGGGGCGTCGAGGCCCAGGTGGCCGATCCGCACCGGGCCGTTGGCAGGGCGGGCCGCGGTCCAGGCGCCGAGCAGCGCGCAGGCCTTCTCGCGCAGGGCCTCGACCCGGGTGGTGGTCGGGGGGACCGGGTCCACCGCGACCCGGCCGGCCGCCGCCTCGGTGAAGGCGTCGAGGGCGTCCTCCATGTGGGCCAGCAGCTGCCCGAGGTCCCAGCCGGAGCACGGGGTGGGCCGGTGGAGGAGGTCGGGGCGGACGTCGGCGAGCACCACCCGCGTGTAGGCCAGCGACCGGTCCAGCAGCTCGACGGCGCCGTCCAGGGCGCCGTCCATCAGTGGCCCAGCGGGGTGTGGTCCCCGGTGGCGACCGGGCCCTCCGGCACGGGGTCGCCCGGGCGGTAGTCGTCGGGCAGCCGCGCGGGGAGGCCGAAGGTCGCGAAGAGCGCCGGGTCGAAGAAGGCGCCGACGTGGGCCACCTTGCCGTCGCGGATGTCGAGGACCTGGAGGTGGAAGGGCTCGAACCCGCCGGACCGCGAGCGCATGTAGAGGCCGAACGCCGGCTGGCCGTTGGCCCGGGTCTCGATCATCGGCATGTCGTTCATGCCGCCGGGGCACTGCGTGGCGATCAGCCGGCCGATGTTCTCGTTGCCGAGGTACCAGCTGGTGAACGGCGGCATCTCCCACGTCGCCTCCGCCCGGAGCAGCCGCACGATCGCGTCGATGTCCTTGCGCCAGAAGGCGTCGACGTACTGGTCGAGGAGCACCCGCTGCCCGTCGTCGAGCCCGTCGGCCACGGTGTCCTCGGTCAGGCCGCGGTCGTTCATCTGGGCGTGCGCGCGCTGCAGCGCGGAGTTGACCGCCGCGACGGTGGTGTCGAGGGCGTCGGCCACCTCGGCGGCCGACCAGCGGAGCACGTCGCGCAGGATCAGGACGGCCCGCTGCCGGGCCGGCAGGTGCTGGAGCGCGGCCACGAAGGCCAGGCGGATCGAGTCGCGCTCGGCCACCACGACGGAGGCGTCGGGCACCGGCTCGAGCCAGGCGATCTCGTGGTTCTCCTCGAGGGCGTCGCCGGCCATCTGGTCGGGGGTGCCGAGGCCGGCCGGCAGCGGGCGCCGCG
>CAZEPK010000296.1:0-6497 GCA_964514085.1 uncultured Nocardioides sp. | reverse complement strand
GGCAGTGGCAGCCGTCGTACGCCGGCTTCTGTGCGGTCAGCCTCGAGCGGTTCCCCCACGGGCACCCGCGGACGGCCGACTCCCTCACCGCCATGATCGGCACCCACTCGCACACGATCGTGATCGCCGCCGAGGAGCGGGCCGAGGTGCTGGGCCGGGTCCGCGCGGTGCTGGACGCGCACCCGGAGACGGCGACGGGCACCTTCGACTACCCGCTGGTCACCGTGGCCGCTTGGTGCCAGGTGTCCCAAACCTGAGTCGTCGAGGGGTCCTCTCCTCCACACTGGATGCCGTGCGCACCACCCTCACCCTCGCGGCGGCGGCCACCGTGGCCGCCGGCGCACTGTCGAGCGGCCCGGTGAGCGCCGGGACGCCAGAGGGCCCTGCCTCGTCGCTCGCGGCGGCTGCGACGCCGCTGGGCCAGGTGGGCCCGCCGACGCCGTGCGGCGTCCTCGGCCCCGCTGCGGTCGTGGCCAACACGCTGGCGACCGGCACCCTGTCGTACACGGCGCCCTTCGACGGCGTCGTCACCCAGTTCACCCACCAGGCCAACATCGTCCCGGGCCGCGTGCAGGCCATCGTGTTCGCCGACGGCGCGAGCCCGGCCGAGAAGACGGTCGTGGCCAGGAGCCCGAAGGTCGACGTCGTGCCCGACGCCCTGAACACCTTCGCCGTCCGCCTGCCGATGCAGGAGGGCACGAGGCTGGGCCTGGGCTACACCGCCACCGGCATGGGGTGCGCGACCGCGTCCGGCTACGCCGGTGACAGCACCTGGATCAGCGGCGGCTTCGACCCCGACGTCCTCGTCGCGTTCGTGGCCGCCGGCATCCTGTCCGACGGCGTGAACACCCTGCGCCCCAACATCGGCGCGGTGCTCGAGCCCGACGTCGACGGCGACGGCTACGGCGACGTCTCCCAGGACGCCTGCCCCGCCTCGGCGTACACCCAGGCCGTCTGCCCGGTGCCGGACACGCGCATCACCAAGCGCCCCAAGGACAAGCGCACCAGCTCGACGATCAAGGTCACGGTGACCTTCGTGGCCTCGGTACCGGGCTCGACGTTCCAGTGCCGGGTCGACACCCGCCGCACGTGGACCCCCTGCGCCTCGCCGTTCAAGCGCAGCCTCGGCCCCGGTCGGCACCGCGTCCAGGTGCTGGCCGTGAGCCCGGTCGGGGTGGTCGAGGCGGAGCCCGCCACCACCAGCTTCACGATCGCCCGGGTGCGGCCGCACCACTAGGCAGGCTCCTCCGTCTCTCGTCGAGATACGGGAAGTGGCGGTCCGGGACCGCGCACGACAGCCATTCCCCGTATCTCGACGGCCCACCGGGACGGCCCACGGACCGGCCGGTCAGCCCCGGAGCCGGTCCAGCCGTGCGGTGAGCAGCTCGCGGCGGTGGTCGTTGCCGTGCAGCTCGACGTAGCGCTCGCCGAAGCCGGCCAGGAGCGCGTCGTCGAGCCGGCGGACCGCGCCGGGCGGGTAGCGGTAGTCCATCCGGTCGCGGATCCGGTCCTCGTCGGTGGCCCGCAGCACCTCGGCCAGCTCCTCGAGCGTGGTGAGGCCGAGCTCGAGCAGGAGGCCGGAGATCCAGGCGTAGTGGTCGGTGCGCGACCAGCCGGCGTCGGGGTACTGGCCGGCCAGGAACGCCGCCACCTCGCGCGCCGCGATCCGCGGGTCGTCGTCGACCGCCTCCGGAGTGGCCGAGCCGCGCAGCCCGGCCCGGATCGCGGAGAACTCCTGGTCGGCCAGCTCCAGCAGCCCCGCGGCCAGCGTGAAGCGCCGGTCGAACTCGCTGGTGTGCTCGGGCGGCACCGTGCCCTTGTAGCGGATGTCGTGCTCGAACTCCGCCCACGCGTGCTGCAGGACGGTGCGCAGCTGGACCTGCACCACCCGCCCGTCGATCTCCACCTGCAGGTGCCGGCTGGCGTAGCCGAACCGGCCCTGGCTGGCGGTCAGCTCGCCGAAGTCGCGGTCGTCGAGCACCGGCAGCTGCTCGGCCAGCAGGGCCGCCACGGCCTCCACGTCGTCGCGCACGTAGGTGATGACTCGGACGCCGAGCTGGTCGCCGATGTCCGAGAGCGGGTCGGCGTACAGCGGCCGGCCCTCCTCGGTGCGCGTGGCCTTCTCGGCGAACGACGCGATGCCCTTGGCCCGGCCGGCGATGGTCAGGTAGTTGATGCCGGCCTCGTCGAGGATCCCGCCGATCACGGCCACCGCGCCGTCGGCCGCGCTGACCATCTCGGGGTGGCGGGCGGCGTACTCCTGCACGGCGCGGCGTACGCCGTCGCTGGGCCCGCCCGCGGCGATCGGCCCCGGACCGGCGTCGTCGGGGAGGGCGGGGGTGACGATCAGGCCGGTCTCCGGGTCGCCGTAGGTGGTGGTGCGCTCGGGCCAGCGGTCGGCGTAGAGCGCCACGTAGGCGCAGACCACCGCGTCGACCTGGTCCTCGGCCACCCGCAGCTCGCTCTTGCGCGTCGCCGCCTCGACCGCCCGGCGCAGCGCGGTCCAGGTCTCGTCGGGCTGCACCACGGTCTCCACCAGCCCCATGAGCCGGAGCAGCTCGCTGCGCAGCAGGTCCAGGTCACGCCCGGGCTTGGACTTGTACTTCAGGGTGCGGTCCAGGCCGAACAGCGCGATCGTCGCGGCGTGGGGGTAGACCTCCAGCCCGGTCCGGTGCACCTCCAGGCCCAGCCGCTCGCACACCCGCGCACCGCGGGTGCCGTGCGCGAACTCGGGCTTGCCGGTGTTGGAGGGGTGGGTGCCGGCCTCGAAGCGGCGGAAGTCGCGGCTCAGCGCCTGCTCGGCGGGGCGCGAGCCGGTCGGGTTGACCACGACCAGCGGAGCGTCGATGCCGGCCAGGACCGGAGGCGCGAGGTACGGCGCCAGCGCGGCCACGATCTCGTCGTCGGTCCGCACCGCGGAGAGGTGCAGCAGCCGGGCCTCGTCGTCGAGCACGGCCAGCCCGGTCGGGCTCTTCTCGCCCCAGGCGAGGTCGAGGCCCAGGTAGTGCACTTCCGTAGTCTGCACCCCAGGCGCCTCCGCACGCGGTCAGCCGCACGTGCCGCCCCGCGCCGTCCCGACAGGTCGCCCACCGACGGTCCATGGACTGCCACGAACAAGGAGGAACGCAGACGTCATGACCGGGCCGCTGCACCGCCCCTACCCGCCCGACCGCTACCGCGGCACGACCGGCGAGGTCTCGACCTGGATCCGGCCGGCCGACGCCGAGCCGGAGCTCCGCTACCGCTCCGGCGGGAGCTGTGAGTACCTCGCGACGGGCGACCGGACCGGCGGGACCTTCGGGATCTACCGCTGGACCTTCGGCCCCGAGGAGTCCGGACCCGAGCCGCACTTCCACCGCGCCATCACCGAGTCGTTCTACGTGCTCAGCGGCGAGGTGAGCCTGTACGACGGGACCGGGTGGCGGACCTGCTCGTCCGGCGACTTCGCCTTCGTCCCCGAGGGCGGCCTGCACGGCTTCCGGGGTGGCGACCACGCCTCGATGCTCCTGATGTTCACCCCCGGTGCGCCGCGGGAGGACTACTTCGAGACCCTCGCCGGCCTGGCCGAGCACCCCCTGACCGAGGAGGAGCGGACGGAGTTCATGCTCCGCCACGACACCTACTGGGTCTGACCACCGACCCGGTCCTCAGCGCACCCACTCCTCGCGGGGTCCCGGCACGACGGCGACCGCGATGAGGGTGGTGGCGGGGACCGCGAGCACCAGGCCGATGCTGCTGGCGAAGGAGCGGACGAGCTCCTCGGCGATCTCCTCGGTGCCGAGCAGGTCGAACCACGAGCGGTCGTAGAGCGAGACCGCCAGCAGCAGCGTGAGCGCCGTGCCGGCGTAGGCGAAGACGATCGTGTAGATCGTGGAGGCGATGTGGTCGCGGCCGATCCGCATGGCGCTGCTGAACAGCCGGGCCCGGCCCATGGCCGGGCTGGCGCCGCGCAGCTCCCAGACCGCCGAGGCCTGGGTGATGGTGACGTCGTTGAGGACGCCGAGCCCCGCGATGACCACCGCCGCCACGAGGAGGTCCTGCAGGCTGACGTCGCCGGCGAACGTCGACAGCACCCGCCCGCCGTCGTCGACCACGCCGGTCAGGTGCGCTGAGCCCACGGCCCACCACCCCACCCCGGCGGTCAGGACCATGCCGGCCAGCGTGCCGGCCAGGGCCGCGCTGGTCCGCAGCGAGACGCCGTGGGTGCTGTAGAGGACCACGAACATGATGGCCGCCGACGCGACCAGCGCCACCGGGAGAGCCGGCTCGCCGGTGAGCAGCGCGGGGATCGCGAAGCCGCCGAGCACCGCCCCCGCCACGCCCAGACCGACCAGCGCCATCAGACCCCGGAGCCGGGCCACGGCGAGCACCACGACGACGAACAGGCCGGCCACCAGCCACAGCGACGTGGACCGCTCGATCTCGAAGTAGCTGAGCGTGGCCGGCCGGTCGTCCTGCTCCGGCGAGCGGATCAGGACGAGGTGGTCGCCCTTGCCCAGCCCCGCGTCGCTCACCTCGGGAGGTACGCCGACCGACACCCTCGTCCCCTTGTCGGGGCCCTCGTCGACCGTGACCGCGACCTGGCCGCACTCCGGGGCGCCGGTCGCGCCCTGGCCCGCCTGGTCGTCGGCCTGGTCGTCGGCTCCGGCGCCCGCCTGGTCGCCGGCGGCCGCCCGCGGGCAGGCCGGCTGGACCTCGTCGACCGTGGCCCGCGGGAAGGTCGTCCCCGCCGTGGCGAAGCCCACCGACCCCTTGAGGTCGTCGGCCTGGCCCGCGTCCGGCCAGAGCAGCACCACCCCCAGCACGGTCGCGACCGCCACGGCGGCCAGGACCGCGAGCAGCACGGCGCGCGGCACCGCCGCCACCTCGAGCTCGACCTCCTCGCCGTGCCCGTGACCGTGCCCTTGACTGTGCCCGTGACCGCCGCCGGGCTGGTCGTTCCGGTCGGCACGGTGCGATCCCACGCGGCCATCCTGCCCCGGCCCGGATCAGCGCCTGGATCAGGACCCGGATCAGGGGGCGAGGGGCTCCCGGGCCACGAGGAGCGCGGCGACGTCGTCGTCGCGGGTCGGGTCCCGCAGCTCGTCGACCACCTGGGGCAGCCACTGGTCCCGGGCCCCGGCGTGCGGCGTCCTCAGGGCGGTGATCAGCCGCGCGAGCGAGGAGTCGGCGTCCTCGCCACGGCGCTCGACCAAGCCGTCGGTGTAGAGCAGCACCAGGTCACCGGGCCGGAACTCCGCCGAGCGGACCGCGCGCTGCCCGCCGCCGACGCCGAGGATGAGGGTGCTGGGGTGGTCGAGGACCTCGACCTGCCCGTCCGCCGCGAGCAGGACCGGTGGCGGGTGCCCTGCGTTGATGACCTGGAGGTGGTCCAGCGCCGGGTCTGCGACGGCGTAGACCATGGTCACGAGCTGCTCGAGGTGCAGCATCTCGAAGACCCGGTCCATGCCGTGCATGACCCGCACCGGAGTGGGGTCGACCGCGATGAGCGTCCGGATCGCGGACCGCATCTGCGCCATGACCGAGGCGGCCGCCACGCCGCGGCCCATGACGTCGCCGACGAAGAACGCCACCCGCCCGTCGTCGAGGTAGACCACGTCGTAGAAGTCGCCGCCGGTCTCGGTCCGCCCGGCCGGAAGGTAGGTGACGCAGGTGGTCCACCCGGGCACCACCGGGAGGCTCTCGGGCAGCACCGCCCGCTGGAGCTCCAGGGCGGCGGTGCGGACCTGGCTGTGCAGCTGCGCGTTGTCGATCGCCGTGGCGGCCCGGTGCGCCAGGTCCTCGCCGAAGGCCAGGTCCGCCTCGGTGAACCGTCGTCCGTGCTCGCCGGCCACCCAGGTGATGACGCCGAAGGTGCGGCTGCCCACCCGGAGCGCGCACGACATCCCGCTGCGCAGGTTGAGGGCGCGCATCAGCCCGAGGTGCTCCTCGTCCTGGGCCACCTGCGCGAGGAGGTCGTCGGTGACCTCCGGCACCAGCTGGCTCCGGCCGGTGCGCAGGACGCCGTACCCGCCCTGGTCGCTGTCGGGGTCGGCCGGGTAGCGCTCCTGGAGCTCGTGGACCAGGGCGATCCGCTCGGGGTGGGTGTGGGCCACCGCGATCGTCCGGAGGTAGCCGTCCTCGGCCAGGGCGATGGCGCACCAGTCGGCGAACCACGGGACGGCCGCCTCCGCGACGGCCTCCAGCGTCGTCTCGTAGTCCAGGTCGCTCGCGAGCTCGGCGCTGGTCCGGGCCAGGAAGGCCAGCTTCGCCTCCCGGTCCCTGGCCTCGTCCTGGGCGGTGATCCGGTCGATGGTCATGGCGCAGGTGTCGGCCAGCAGGCGCAGGAAGAGGTGCTCCGCCTCGCTGAGCCGGCGCTGCCCCGGGAACGACAGCGACACCGCGCCGAGGACGCGGCCACCCGCCACGCTGAGCGGCAGGCACAGGATCGACCCGGTACCGTCGGCGATCGGGCCCAGACCGGGGTAGCGCTCGGCCAGGTCGGCGCGGTGCACGAG
>CAZEPK010000295.1:0-6515 GCA_964514085.1 uncultured Nocardioides sp. | reverse complement strand
TTCGAGACGGTTGCTGCGCAACCTCCTCAACCACCGTCGGGCCGGGGAACCCGCCCGGGGCGGGTCCCAGCGCCGGGTCGCCGGGTTTCGAGACGGTTGCTGCGCAACCTCCTCAACCACCGTCGGGCCGGGGAACCCGCCAGGGGTGGGTTCCAGCACCGGCTCAGCGGGTTTCGAGACGGTTGCTGCGCAACCTCCTCAACCACCGTCGCGGCCACCGACGATCGTTGCGGAGCGGGCGAGGCAGCGCGGAGCGCTGACGAGCCCGTTCCCCACCCCACCCGTCCAGCCGGAGCGACGGCGGTGCGTGCGGTGCGGGAGGTGGGGCCGCCCCGACGGACGGTGGATGGGTCTGGCCCCCCGGCGCCGAGCGAGCGCCAGCGAGCGACGAGCGAGCGCAGCGAGCGACCAGCGCCGGGGTGGCTCGTCCGTCGGGGCGGCCCCACCTCCCGCACCGCACCCCACAGCCACGAGCGGAGGCGCCAGACCGACCCCAGCCCTACAGCAGCGTTGGCCGGGGTGGGTCGACCCAGGCCGTCATCCAGGTGGCGATCGCGTCGTACGCCGCGCGTCTCGGCCCCTCGCGGGAGAGCACGACGTCGTGGCGGGCGCCCTCGATGGCCAGGTAGGTGACGTGGGGGCCGTAGGCGGTGGCCCAACGGCGGATCTGGGCGACGTCGAGGACGATGTCGGTGCCGTGGACGTCCTCGCCCATCTCCTCGGGAAGGGCGGAGCGGCCCGAGGAGAGCACCAGGACCGGGCAGGGCAGCTCGAGCCCGCGGTGCTGGCGGGCGTGGCCCTCCCGGACCGCGCGGAGCCAGCCGGCGTAGACAGTGAAGGACTCGATGGGCTTCCAGAGCAGGTTGAAGTCCCACTCGCCGTCGTGCTCCTGGTGCAGGCTCCGGGTGTAGAGGCCGTTGACGTGCCGCTTGATCTCGCGGCGGGGCTGGCGGCTCCCGAGCTGCTTGAGGATCGGGGTGCCGACGACCCGGAGCACGGCGCTGCCCTGGAGGTCGAGCCAGGGGGAGTTCATGACCGCCCCGGTCAGGTGGGCAGGTCGGCGGGCCGCGGCCCAGAGCCCGACCACCAGGCCGCCGGTGGAGTGCGCCGAGAGGACGACCTCGGTGTGGCCGTCCCGCTCGGTGACGCGCTGCCAGGCGGCGTCGATCTCGGGGTGGTAGTCGCTCAGGTCGGTGACGAAGTTGGGGGTCTGGTGCGGGCGCAGCGAGCGGCCGTACTTGCGGAGGTCGAGGGCGTAGAAGTCGTAGCCTCGCTCGGTCCACCACTCGGCGTACCCGGTCTGGAAGAAGTAGTCGGCGAAGCCGTGCAGGTGCAGCACGGCCTTGGTCGTGGGGCCGGCCGCGGCGCGGCTGATCAACGTGGCGACGACCTCGCCCTCGTCGTCCGGGGGCAGCTCGATCGTCTCGGCCAGGTAGGGCTCACCGAGCACGTCGGTCACGGCGTGCGCGCCCGCGTCCGTGGTCATGGGCGCATCCTGCCAAAGACGGGAGGGAACGCGCCGCGCGGTGTCGACGTCCTTGACCCGGAGGTCCTCACCGGAGAGGGTCCTCCAGGACCCGGACGGCAGCCGGGGGTCCGGCTGCCCCAAACGAGAGCGAAGTGATGAAGAAGACCGTCGCACTGTTCACCATGCTGGTCGTCCTCTCCGCCTGCGGCGGGGGAGGGGATCGGCCCTCCCAGGACGACATCGCCGACGCACTGGGGAAGAACTCCGACTTCGGCCAGCTCACCGACGGCGCCAGCAAGGACGCCATCGACTGCTTCGCCAAGGTGCTGCACGACTCCGACCTCTCCGACAAGGCCCTGCAGGCGCTGGTCGACGGCGACGAGGACTTCGACGCGAGCAAGGACGACGAGAAGGCCGTCACCGACATCACCGACGAGCTCGGGAAGTGCGTCACCGGCTGAGGTCGGACCGCACGCGCAGCGCCAGGCCGGGCTGGTTGGTCGTGACCAACCAGGCCCGGCCCGGTCGCAGCCAGTAGCGCAGCGACTCCTCCGCGTCGACGGTCCACACCAGCAGCGGCAGCCGCCGGCGCCGCGCGTACGCCGCCACGCCGAGCCGGGCGAGCACGTGGTGGGCGACCACCAGGTTGGCCCGCGAGTCGCGCAGCCGCACCCGGGGGAACAGCTCGGAGCGGCGCACCTCGATCCGGCGCAGCCAGGTCAGCCTCTTCACCGACCGACCGAGGGACAGGCCGACCCGCAGCTCGATGCCGGCGGCGTCGCCCCAGTCCCTCACCGCGCGGACGCCCTGGTCGTGACCGGTGGTGACGATCATCGCCTCGGCTCCCAAGACCTCCACCGCCCGCCGGGCGGCGTCGACCTCCCAGGCCCGGCCCTCGCGCAGCACGGCAGCGGGGGAGTGGAACTTCAGGTCGATGTGCGCACGGGCCCGTCCGGCCAGGGTGGTCAGCACGGTGTCGTAGGACAGCCCCAGGTCGTGGTCGGGGTCGTGGGCCACGACGAACGAGCCGTCGTCGCGGCGCCAGACGTCGAACTCGACGTAGTCGACGCCGAGCTGCAGCGACTCCTCCAGCGCGGGCAGGGTGTTCTCCCGGGCCCGGTCGCCGCCGGCCCCCATCCGGTGCGCGCTGACCAGCACCGGGGGACGCGCCGGTCGTGCCCTCATCGACCGGCGCCTCACGCGCGGTGGGCCGCCGCAGCCGCCACCAGACCCGAGAGCAGGCCCACGTCGGCCGCCGTCTCGGGGTGCCACTGCACCGCCACGCAGAAGCGGTCCGCTCCGTCCTCGGACTCCATGGCCTCCAGTGTGCCGTCGGCCGCGTGGGCGCTGGCCGCGAAGCCCGGATGGGCGCTGACGCTCTGGTGGTGGTGGCAGTTCACGGTCAGCTCGGGACCCACCAGCGCGGCCAGCCGGCTGCCGGCCTCGGTCCGCACCGCCACCTCGCCGAAGACGTCGCCGCCGGGGTTGTGCCCGTCGTGCCCGACCAGGTCGGGGGTGTGCTGGTCCAGGGCGCCGCCGGCGTGCACCGCCATCACCTGCATGCCGCGGCACACGCCGAGGACCGGCAGCCCCACCGCGTCGGCCGCGGTCAGCAGAGCCAGCTCCCAGGCGTCGCGGTCGGGCCGCCAGGCCACCGTCCGCGGGTGCGGCTCGGCGTCGTAGCGGCCCGGGTCGACGTCGGCGCCGCCGGAGATGACCAGCCCGTCCAGCCGGCCGACCGCCGCCTCGGCGGCGCCGGCCGCGTCGACCGGCGGCAGCAGCACCGGCAGACCGCCGCACGCGACCACCGCCTCGGCGTACTGCGCGGGAAGGAGGTCGGCGCGCTGGTCCCACACTCCCCAGCGCGCCTGCTCCCGGTAGGTCGTCAGACCGATGAGGGGGGTGCTCACGAGCGGGTCACACGGGGGTGACGTAGGCGCCCGAGATGCCGCCGTCGACCAGGAAGGTGTTGGCGGTCATGAACGAGGAGTCGTCGGAGGCCAGGAAAAGCACGGCCGACGCCATCTCGTCGGGCTCGCCGAAGCGGCCCATCGGGACGTGCACCAGCCGGCGCGCGGCCCGCTCGGGATCCTTGGCGAAGAGCTCCTGCAGCATCGGCGTGTTGACCGGTCCCGGGCAGAGGGCGTTGACGCGGACGCCCTCGCGGGCGAACTGCACGCCCAGCTCGCGGGTCATCGACAGCACGCCGCCCTTCGACGCCGAGTAGGAGATCTGCGAGGTGGCGGCACCCATCACGGCCACGAACGAGGCGGTGTTGATGATCGACCCGCGCTTCTGCTCCAGCATGTAGGGCAGCGCGGCCTTGCAGCACAGGTAGACCGAGGTCAGGTTGACCTCCTGCACCCGGCGCCAGGCCTCGAGGTCGGTGTCGAGGATCGAGTCGTCCTCCGGCGGGCTGATCCCGGCGTTGTTGAAGGCGATGTCCACCGAGCCGTAGGTGTCCTGGGCGGTCCGGAAGAGCGCATCCACCTCGTCCTTGTCGGTCACGTCGACGTGGACGTACGTCGCCACGCCGGCGCCGCCGAGCTCCTCGACCAGCGCCGCACCGGCCTCGTCGTTGAGGTCGCCGATCACCACCTTGGCGCCCTCCGCGACGAAGCGCCTGACGGTGGCCAGCCCGATCCCCGAGCAGCCCCCCGTGATGACCGCCACCCGGTCCTGGATCCGTCCTGTCACTGGTTGCGCACCAGCCTTCCGTTACGAGGCCTCGAGACGGTCGCCGCGCGACCTCCTCGACCACCGATCAATGGGCGATGAAGACGTTCTTCTCCTCGGTGAACGCCAGCGGGGCGTCCGGGCCGAGCTCACGGCCCAGGCCCGACTGCTTGTAGCCGCCGAACGGCGTCCAGTAGCGCACCGAGGAGTGGCTGTTGACCGACAGGTTGCCGGCCTCGACCGCGCGGGCGACCCGCAGGCCGCGGCCCAGGTCGCTGGTGTAGATCGAGCCGGACAGGCCGTACTCGGAGTCGTTGGCCTTGGCCACGGCGTCGGCCTCGTCGTCGAAGGGCATCACCGCGACGACCGGCCCGAAGACCTCCTCGCGCCAGATCCGGGTGGCGGGGTCCTCGACGGTCACCACCGAGGGGGCCAGCCACCAGCCGGCACCCTCCGGCCGCGAGCCGGCGAAGGCCACGTCGACCTCGTCGAGGTAGGCCTGCACCGAGTCGCGCTGCCCCGACGAGACCAGCGGCCCCATCTCCGAGGACTCGTCGGCGGGGTCGAGCACCCGCAGGGCCTGCACCGACGTCTCCAGGCCAGCCAGGAACTCGTCGTAGGCCGAGCGCTGCACCAGGATCCGCGAGCGCGCGCAGCAGTCCTGGCCGGCGTTGTCGAAGACGGCGTACGGCGCGGCCGCGGCTGCGGCGGCGATGTCGGCGTCGGCGAAGACGATGTTGGAGCTCTTGCCGCCGAGCTCCAGGGTCACCGGCTTGACCTGGTCGGCGCAGCCGGCCATCACCCGCTTGCCCACCTGGGTCGAGCCGGTGAAGACGACCTTGCGGACCAGCTCGTGGGTCACGAAGCGCTCGCCCACCACCGAGCCCTTGCCCGGGACCACGCTGAGCACGTGCTCCGGCAGGCCGGCCGCGAGGGCCAGCTCACCGAGCCGGATGGCCGTCAGCGGGGTCAGCTCGGCCGGCTTGAGCACCACGGTGTTGCCGGCGGCGAGCGCGGGCGCGAAGCCCCAGCCGGCGATCGGCATGGGGAAGTTCCAGGGGACGATGATCCCGACCACGCCGAGCGGCTCGTAGAAGGTGACGTCGGTGCCGCCGGCGACCGGGATCTGCTTGCCGAACATCCGCTCCGGGGCGCCGGAGTAGTAGTTGAGGCAGTCGCGGACGTTGCCGGCCTCCCAGCGGGCGTTGCCCCAGGTGTGGCCGGAGTTGCGCACCTCGAGCTCCGCGAGCTCCTCGACGTGGGCGTCCACGACCGCGGCGAAGCGCCGCAGCAGCGTGGCCCGCTCGCCGGGGCTCACCTGCCGCCACGTCGCGAAGGCCTCGTGCGCGGCCGCGATCGCGGCGTCGGTGCCGGCGAGGTCGGTCAGGTGCACGTCGACCACGGCCTGCTCGGTGGCCGGGTTGACCACGGTGAAGGTGTCGGTGCGGGTCTCGGTCACAGTCGCTCGAAGCCTCTCCTGAGCTCCCAGTCGGTCACGGCGGCGCCGTACGCCGCCAGCTCGACGTCGGCCATGTTGGTGTAGTGGTCGACCACCTCGTCGCCGAAGGCCGCGCGGGCCAGGTCGGAGGCGGCGAAGCGGTCGCGGGCCGCCGCCAGGGACGACGGCACGTGCGCGGCGTCGGAGCTGTAGGCGTTGCCGACCAGCTCCGGCTCGAGGGTCAGCTCGTTCTCGATCCCGTGCAGGCCGCCGGCCAGCATCGCGGCCAGCGCCAGGTAGGGGTTGGCGTCGGCGCCCGGCACCCGGTTCTCCATCCGCGCGCCTGCGCCGTGACCCACCAGGCGCACCGAGCAGGTGCGGTTGTCGGTGCCCCAGGCGATCGCGGTGGGGGCGAACGAGCCGGCCGCGAAGCGCTTGTAGGAGTTGATGTTGGGTGCGTAGAAGAGCGTGAAGTCGGCGATGGTGGCCAGGATCCCGGCCACGAAGTGGTCGTAGAGCTGCGACCGGTCCTTCTTCTCCGCGTCCCAGAAGACCAGCTCGCCGTCGGTGCCGCGCAGCGAGAGGTGGATGTGGCAGGAGCTGCCCTCGCGCTCGTTGAACTTGGCCATGAAGGTCAGCGACCTGCCCTGCTGGGCGGCGATCTCCTTGGCCACCGTCTTGTAGACGCTGTGGTTGTCGGCGGTGGTCAGCGCGTCGGCGTAGAGGAAGCCGATCTCGTGCTGGCCCAGGTTGCACTCACCCTTGGCGCCCTCGACGTCGAGCCCGGCGTCGTACATCGTGTTGCGGATCGCCCGCAGCAGCGGCTCCACCCGCGTCGTGCAGAGGTTGGAGTAGTCGATGTTGTACTGGGCGACGGGGGTCAGGTCGCGGTAGGCCGAGCTCGCCGCCGCCTCGTAGGTCGTGTCGAAGGCG
>CAZEPK010000294.1:0-6523 GCA_964514085.1 uncultured Nocardioides sp. | reverse complement strand
CTGCGCCATGACGGACCAGGTCCAGGGATGGGTGTCCATCAGGTGCTCGCGGGGCTGCTCGGCCGGCCGGACCTCGCGGGTCGAGAGCGCGAAGCGCATCGGGTCGTCGACGGTGTCGCACATGTTGTTGTTGGACGTGCAGGTCTGCAGCAGCGGATGCGTCCCGTCGTACCGGCCCCGGAAACGCAGGGTCTGGTGGCCGCTGGCCTGGTAGACCTCCGAGCCGCGGACGCGGTGGCCGGCGCGGTTGACCTCCACGCGGTAGACCCACTCGATGTCGGTGCTGCGGCCCCAGCGGGCCATCAGTGCCGCGGTGTCGGTGCCGCCGTCCTCGTTGCTCCAGACCACGGAGTACTCGATCACCGAGTGACCGCGCTTCGCCGCCGGGGTGATCTCGTGCCAGGCCACCAGCGGGGTGTCGGAGACCGCGTTCTGGAACGGTCCACCCAGGCCCGGCACGTCGCGGCCGTAGACCACCGGCGCGTAGCGAGCGGCGGCGTACTCCGGGCTCTTGTCCGAGACCGTGCGGACGTGCAGGTGCCGGAGCGTCGCGGCTCCCGCCCGCCGCGACGAGCGCGGCGCGGCGTAGTGGACGCGGAGCGTGTGCGGGCCGGCGGGGAGGAAGCCCAGTGCGAGCTCGCGCGGCGTGGGCCGCTTGGAGCTGATCACCACGTCGCTGGCGTAGTGGCCGTCCACGAACAGCGAGACCACGGCCGACTCGTGCCCCGGCTCAGCCCAGGACACCCTGCGCGCGGCGACGCTCAGGTCGAGGAACGCCTCGCCGGGCCGGGTGGTGCGGAACCTGACCTGCGCGTCGGGTCCGCCCCGGTGCACGTGGATGCCGGGGCGCGAGGCGCGCGGGGCAGCGTCCGCCGGTGGCACCGACAGAGCCACCGCGCTGGGTGCGGCCAGGACGGCGAGCAGGGCGACCCACGAGCGGGCGCGGGCGAAGGGGGCTGCCACAGGTTCTCCAGAGGTCGACGAGGTGCGGCTCCCATGTGACACCGGGACGAGCCGCGTCCGCAACACGGGCACACCCGCAGGCGGCGCGTGGTCAGGCGGTGGTCAGGCGGTCGGAGCAGCCCCACCGCGCCGGCGCGGGACGGCGGAGCGCGGAGGGCCGGCGCGCATGTGGTCGAGCACCGGCTCCAGCAGGGCGGCGAGGGTGCTGACGTCCTCGGCGCTCAGGGTCGCGAACAGCGAGTCGCGCAGGGCCTCGACGTGGCCGGGGAGCGCCGTGGCCAGCCGCTCGCGGCCGGCGTCGGTGATCGTCACGGTGACGCCGCGGTCGTCGTCCGGCGAGGGACTGCGCTCGACCCAGCCCATCTTCTCCATCTGGCCGGCCTGGTAGGTCAGCCCGCTGCGGCTGTAGACCACCTCGTCGGCCAGCTCGGTCATCCGCAGGCTGCCGGTGGGGGAGTCGAGCCCCAGGCGCGCCAGCACCTTGAACTGCACGTAGGTCAGGTCCGCGGCCGCACGCAGCTGCTGCTCCACCTTGTGCCGCAGGAGCCCGGCCACGTCCATCAGGCCGAAGTAGGCGCGCAGCTGCGTCTCGTCCAGCTCGAGACCGGAGTACGGCGGAGGGAACGACACATCGTCACCCTAAAGCGATCTTCGCATTCGAAGCACTTGCTGCGAATTCGAAGCAGCGCTACAGTTGCAAATGTGCTTCAGATTCGAAGCACCACGAACCCACTGGAGGACAGACCATGAAGGCGATCCGATTCCACGCGTACGGCGACCCCGAGGTCCTGCGGCTCGACGAGGTCGAGATCCCCACCCCCGGCCCCGGACAGGTGCGGGTGCGCGTGGCCGCGACCTCGTTCAACGGCGTCGACGGCAACATCCGCGCCGGCCGCATGCAGGGGCCGATGCCGCTGGAGCTGCCGCACGTGCCCGGGCTCGACGTGGCCGGCACCGTGGACGCCGTCGGCGAGGGTGTCGAGGGCCTGGACGAGGGGGCACCCGTCATCGGGTTCCTGCCCTTCGGCGCCGACGGCGCGACGGCGGAGCACGTCCTGGCCGCTGCGGCCGACCTGGCGCCCGCGCCCACGACCGTGCCGCTGGCCGACGCCGCAGCGCTGCCGATCGTGGGGCTGACCGCGTGGCAGGCGCTGTTCGAGCACGCCGACCTGCGTGCGGGGCAGCGGATCCTGGTCAACGGTGCCAGTGGCGCCGTGGGCGGCTACGCCGTCCAGCTGGCCAGGTCCGTGGGCGCCCACGTCATCGCCACCGCGACGCCGAGCACACGCGAGCACGTGACCGCGCAGGGAGCGGACGAGGTCGTCGACCACACCGCCGGCGAGGTGAGCGCGGCGGTGCACGAGCCGGTGGACGTGCTCCTCAACCTGGCCCCGGTCAGCCCCGACGAGCTGCAGGCCCTGGCCGGCCTGGTCCGCGACGGCGGCGTCGTGGTCAACACCACCGTGTGGATGCCCGCTCCCTCCGACGAGGCGCGCGGCGTGCGCGGGATCGACCTGTACGTGCGCAGCGACGCTACCCAGCTGGCCGGGCTGGCCGCCCGCGTCGACCGGGGTGAGCTCACGATCGACGTCGCCGAGCGGGTCCCGATGACCGATCTCGCGTCGGTCCACACGCGCGCCGCGGAGGGCACGCTCAGCGGCAAGGTGGTCGTCCTGCCGACCACCGCCTGACGCCCTCAGGTGCCGGCACGCACCATCCGGACGTGCAGGCCCTCGTCGTGCTCGTCCTCGGTGCCGTCGAGCCGGAAGCCCTGGCGCTCGTAGAACGCGATCGCCCGCTCGTTGCCGGCCAGCACCCACAGGTAGCAGGCGCGGTCACCGACGGCCTGCTCGAAGAGGGCGTAGCCCAGGCCGGTCCCGTAGTAGGCGGCCCGCACGTAGAGGGCGTAGAGCTCCAGGTCGACGTCGACGTCGTTGTCGCGGGCCACCCCGGCGCCCGAGAAGCCCGCCAGGCCGTCGGCGTCCTCGGCCAGCCAGTTCGGGTTGTCCTGGCCGAAGATCTCCCGCCACCGCTCGACGCGCTCGTCGACCTGCTGGCGCCGCTCGTCGAGGATGCCCTGCGGCACCAGGCCGGTGTAGGCGTCGTCCCAGACGTCGAGGTGCAGGTGGGCCATGGCCTCGGCGTCCTCGGGTCGACCGCGCCGGATGCGTACGCCGTCGGGGAGGGCCATGACCAGAGCCTAGGAGCAGCTCAGCCCTGCTGCGGCGGCACCACCCAGGGCTCGAGGAACGTCGTGAACTCCGCGACCCGCCCGTCCGCGCCGAGGCGGAGCACGGAGAGGCCGTGGGCGAGGAACGCCCCGACCCGCTCGTCCCAGGAGCTGAACGCCACCGCGGGCTGGCCGTTGGCCGTCGTGGCCTCGGCCCGCCAGCGACGCCCCTCGGCCAGGGGCACCTCGGCGAGGAACGCCGCCACGTCGGCCCGGCCGCGGAACCACTCGGCGTACGGCGGCATGGTCATCTCCACGTCGTCGGCCAGCAGGGCCACGACCGCGTCGACGTCGTTGCGCTCCCAGGCCGCGACGAACGCCGCGACGGTGGCCCGGACCTGCCGGTCGCCGACCTCGCGGAGCACCTCCTGCTGACTGCGCTCGGGCAGCACCGCGCGCACCGACCCGCGGGCGCGGGCCAGGGCGCTGGTCACCGACGCCACGGTGGTGTCGAGGACCTCCGCCGTCTCGGCCGCCGAGAAGGCGAGCACGTCGCGGAGCACCAGCACCGCGCGCTGGAGGGCGGGCAGGTGCTGGAGCGCGGCGATGAACGCGAGCTCGACGGCCTCGCGCTGCTCGTAGACCGCCTCGGCCGGCGTGGAGCCCCACGTGAGCCCGGCGTCCGGCAGCGGCCCGAGCCACGCCGTCTCGGTGAGCGGTGCACCCAGCCCGGCCGCCGGGTCGGTGGCCGGGCCCAGGTCCACCGGGACCAGCCGCCGCCCGCGCCGCTCGATCTCGCGGAGGCAGACGTTGGTGGCCACGGAGTAGAGCCAGGTCCGCAGGGAGCTGCGGCCCTCGAACCGGTCCACTCCGCGCCACCCGCGCAGGAGCGTCTCCTGCACCGCGTCCTCGGCGTCGTGGGAGGAGCCGAGCATCCGGTAGCAGTGCAGCAGCAGTCCGGGCCGCAGGGGCGCGACCTGCTCGGCGAAGTCCTCCGACGCCAGGGTCATCCCGCGTAGCTCCCCACGAGCGTCATCTGGTGCAGCTGCGGGGTGTCGGCGCAGCGGTCCTCGACCAGCGTCGCGGTGAAGCGCTGGAAGGCCTCCGACACCTGCACCTTGCCGCCGTCGCCGTCCTCGTCGACGACGTGCACGAAGCTCACGCCGTCCTCGAGGAGGTAGACCGAGTAGGTCACCCCCTCGGTCCCGCGCGCCTGGAGGTCCGCCATCACGTCGCGAACGTACGCCGAGTTCTCGTCCGCGCGTCCGTCCTTGACCCGGTAGGTCACGATCCGTGCCGTCATGCTGCTGCTCCTTCGAACGTCCCGGATCCGATTGATCCGGTGGCTGGGGTGTCGTCGTCCCGGGTGTCGGCCCGGCGTGCGGGAAGGGCGAGCCCGACCACGGCGCCGAGGGCGGAGAGCCCGGCGGCGGTGAGCATCGCGGCGCGGAACCCGTCGACGAAGTCGTCGGGTGTGGCGAACCCGCCCGCGGCACCGAAGACGGCCACGGTCACCGCGATGCCCAGGACCCCGCCGAGCTGGCGGACCGTGCTGTTGACGCCGGCGGCCGTGGCCACGTCGCGGTCGGCCACCGAGGCCACGGCCGCGCTCTGGCCGCCGGGGATCGCCAGCGAGACCCCGAGGCCGCCGAGCACGAACGGCCCCAGCACGTCGAGGTAGCCGACGTCCACGCCGACCGTGAGGGCCAGCCATAGCATCGCGGCGGACTGCAGGGCGAGTCCGGTCACGATCAGGGGGCGCTCGCCGATCCGGTCGCCCAGGGCGCCGGCGGCAGGGGCGACCAGCAGGAGGGTCCCGGTCCACGCCATCAGGCGGACCCCGGCGCCCAGCGGGTCATGACCCATGACCACCTGGAGGAGCTGCCCGTAGAAGAAGACGGCCGAGAACAAGGGCGCGACGGTCAGCGCGACCGCGAGGTTGCCGGCCGTGAAGCCGCGCACCTGGAGCAGCCGGGGCGGGAGCACCGGGTGGGGAGCGCGCCGCTGCCAGGCGGCGAAGCCGGCGAGCAGGACGACTCCGACAGCAGCGGCGACGAGCACCTCGACGCTGGTCCAGCCGACGTCCTCGCCGCGCACGACGGCCCAGACGACGCCCAGCACGCCGCTGCCGAGCAGCGTCACCCCCAGCAGGTCGAGCCGGCTGTCGGGCACCTTCGCCTCCGGGACCAGCCGGAGCACGAGCGGTGCGGCCAGCAGGCCGACCGGCACGTTGAGCCAGAAGATCCACTGCCACGAGAGCCCCTCGACGACCGCACCGCCCACGAGCGGCCCGCAGGCCACCGCGACGCCGGTCACGGCGCTGAACAGACCGATCGCAGCGCCGCGCTTCTCCGGCGGGAACGCGGAGGAGAGCAGGGCGAGCCCCAGCGTCATCACCATGGCGGCGGCCCCTCCCTGCAGGACGCGGAGCGCCACCAGGACCCCGACGCTCCCAGCCAGGGCGGCACCCGCCGAGGTCAGGGCGAAGAGCGCCAGCCCCGCGGCGTACGTCCGGGCCCGCCCGAGCCGGTCGCCCAGCACCGCGGCCGGCACCAGCAGCACGGCCAGGCTGAGGTTGTAGGCGTTGACCGTCCACTCGAGGTCGGTCAGCGAGGCGCCGAGGTCACGCTGGATGGTGTTCAGCGCCGAGGCCACCACCAGGGTGTCCAGCGCCGCCATGAAGGAGCCGATGCCGGTCAGCACCACGATCCAGCGCAGTCGTCTCTTCTGGTCCATCACTCGCTCCTCGTCACGTCGGGTGGGGCGGCTCGGTGGCCGTCCTCACCAGGTGTGATCCGCAGGTGTGCCAGAACTGATCGGCCCCGGTCCTCCTAGGCTCGGAGGATGCGGATCACGAAGTTCGGCCATGCCTGCGTCCGGATCGAGCACGAGGGCCACGTCGTGGTCCTGGACCCCGGCGTCTTCACCGAGCCCGAGGCGGTCGACGGCGCCACGGCGGTGCTCGTGACCCACCTCCACCCCGACCACCTGCACCCCGACAACCTGCGGGCCACCGACGCCCCGGTGTTCACCGTCGGCCAGGTCGCCGAGCAGCTCGGGACCGACGCGCCCGACGTGGCGGAGCGGACCACCACGGTGCCGGTCGGCTCGGGGTTCACGCTCGGGGGACCGGCCGGCGTCCCGGTGCGGGCGGTGGGCGAGCTGCACCACGTCATCCACCCCGAGCTCCCGCAGCCCTACAACTCTGGCTACCTGATGACCTTCGGCGACCAGGTCGTCTACCACCCGGGCGACGCCCTGGCCCTGCCGGAGGTCCCGGTCGACGTGCTGCTGTGCCCCTCCTCGGCGCCGTGGCTGCGCAGCGAGATGGCGATCGAGTTCGTGCGGGCCGTGGGCGCCCCGCGGAACCTGTCCATCCACGACCGCGTC
>CAZEPK010000293.1:0-6567 GCA_964514085.1 uncultured Nocardioides sp. | reverse complement strand
GCGAGCGTGGCGCCTCCGCCGTCGAGTACGGCCTGCTGATCGCCGGCATCGCCGCCCTCATCGTCGTCGTCGTCTTCGCCTTCGGTGGCAGCCTCAAGGGCATCTTCACCGACACCTGCTCGAAGGTCACCGCCTCGGCGTCGGTCAAGAGCTGCAGCTGATCTCGATCTCCACGGGGCTCCCGTCTCCGTCCACGTGAGGACGGGGGCGGGAGTCCCCTGCTTGTCCCCCCCCGGTTGGTTCGCGAGAACTCAGGCAAGAAGGATCACAGATGGTCGACTACCTCCGCATCATGCTCAACGCCCGTACCGCCAAGATGGGCGAGCGTGGCGCCTCCGCCGTCGAGTACGGCCTGCTGATCGCCGGCATCGCCGCGCTGATCGTCGTCGTGGTGTTCGCCTTCGGCGACAGCCTCAAGGGCATCTTCACCGACACCTGCTCCAAGGTCACCGTGTCGGCGTCCACCAAGAGCTGCAGCTGAGACAGGACGAGATCAAGACATGAACACTCCTGAGCCCTGGTCGCGTCCCAGGCGCGACCAGGGCTCGGGACGCCTTTCCGGGAGGCGTTCCGAGTCCGGGGCCTCAGCCGTCGAGTACGGCCTCCTCATCGCCGGCATCGCCGCCATCATCGCCGTCGCGGTCTTCGCGTTCGGCGGCGGCTCGACCGGGATGTTCCAAGACAGCTGCAAGACGATCTTCGCCGACCACTCGGCCGGCTCCTGCAACTGATCCCAGACCCCGCTCGTCCCCCCTCGGAGCCCACGGCTCCGAGGGGGTCTGTGCTTTCCGGGCGCGGTCAGGGCGGCGGGTCCTGTCCGCCGATGCGCCGCGCGAGGGCGATCCGCTGCAGCGCCGTGGGGTGGCTGCCGAACCAGAACTGCGAGACGGCGTACGGCGTCGGGTCGGCCAGCGAGGTGGTGGCCAGGTCCTCCTGCAGCGCGATGAACCCCTCCGGGTCGCGGGTGGTGCGCAGCGAGTCGACGTCCGCCCTGGTCTCGATGCGGCGGCTGATGCCGTTCTGCACCGGGCTGGACAGCAGCGTCGCCACCGCCACGAGCGCGAGCACACGCGGCACCCGGCGCGGGTCGCCCACTCCCCCGCCCACCAGTCCGAGCAGGCCCACGGCGAGCAGGGCGCCGGACGCGCCCAGCAGGGAGCCGACCAGCACGTCGTCGTGGCGGGCGTGGCCCAGCTCGTGCGCGACGACGGCCAGGACCTCCCGCTCGTCGACGTCGTCGACCAGGTTGTCGTAGACCACCACTCGCCGCGAGGACCCGAACCCCGAGACGTAGGCGTTCAGCGTCGTGGTGCGTCGCGAGGCGTCCGCGACCAGGACGTCGTCCCCGTGGACGCCCTCCACGTCCGCGAGGGCCAGGACCTGGGTCCGCAGCTCACCGTCGGGGAGCGGCTCGAAGTGGTTGAAGAGCGGCTCGACCAGCAGCGGGTAGACGAAGGAGCCCAGCATCACCAGGCCCGCCATCAGCAGCCCCGCCACTGCGGGCCAGGCCCGCGGCCAGCGCCGCGCGACCCCGACCAGGACGACCAGGGCCACCGAGGTCGCCACCACCGTGACCGCCAGCCCCAGGGCCTGGTCCACGGCATAGGCCGACCAGGCCTGGTTCGAGAGCCCGTACTCCCGCGACCGCCGGCGCAGCAGGACCGCGAAAGGCAACGTGACCAGCCGGCCCACCGCGCTCAGGGCCACGACCGCCACGACGACCCGCCACCACCACGGACCCCGGACCCGCTCGACCCACCGGGCGCCGAGCCGGCTGAAGCCGAGCACGCAGGCGGTGGCCAGGGAGACGGCCAGCGAGGCCCAGCTCAGGATCCGCTGGAGCCCGGAGTAGTCCTCGGCGCGGCGGATCTGCGCCGCCGTGAACACGCTCTGCGCCGAGGGCGGGTGCAGCGGGCCGCCGGGGACCGGGTCCCAGGGCACGAGGAGCGCCGCCAGGACGACGAACGCGAGGAGCCCCACCACGGCGACCACCGCGGCCACCCGTGTCCCCTCGCGGCCCTCAGCCGCCCGGTCCAGGACCGTCACGCGCCGGCCGCCGAGGTCGAGGCGAGGTCGTCGAGCCGCTGCCGCCAGCGTGCGGTCAGCCCGGCCTCGGTGAGCCCGAAGACCTGTCGCAGTGCCTCGTCGAGGTCTCGGCCGCCCGAGACCTGCTCGTAGAGCCGCACCAGCGCTCCCCTGCCGCCCACGTCGGCGAGCACGAGGCAGGCCACCCAGGCGCTCTCGTAGGCCGCGCCGAGGTGGCTGGAGGTCTGGTCGAACTCGGCCTGTCCGGGGAGGTGGTCCGGGGTGCCGCCACTGCGCACCTGCGCGATGATCTGGCCCGCGGTGGTGCTGATCGGCAGGTCGACCGCGTGCAGCGCGACGTAGTCGGCGAAGCCCTCCAGGAGCCACAGCGGCACGCCCGTCGTGAGCGGGGCCCCGGTGGCCAGGTGGGTGGCCTCGTGGCTGACCACGACCTGGCCGCCGACCGGCTCGAGGTCGTCGTAGACCTCCGGGTTGACGAAGACGTGGACCTCGGAGGTCGGGCTGGTGCTCCCGTCGACCGAGGCAGTGACCGCCGCGATGTCGGTGTAGCTGCCCGGGTCGGCGGCCAGGGCGGCGTCGAGGGCCGCCTCGGAGCCCGGCACCTCGACCACCAGCCTCCCGTCCCAGCGGGGCAGCACGTCGCGGACCACGGGCACGGCTGCGGCGGCCCGCCCGGCCAGCAGGTCCGCGTCAGCCGCCGTGGTGGCCAGGACCAGGGAGGTGTCGGAGCGGCGCACCTCCAGCGGGCCGCTGAGCCACAGCGGCGAGCGCCGGTCCCCGCCGCCGAAGGAGGTGATGGCGACCTCGCCGCCGTGGGTCTCGAAGCCGACCAAGACCTCCTCGTGCACGGGGGTGAGGTCGAAGCCGTCGAAGCGCCAGCCCAGGTCCACCGCGGCCTCCCAGCGGCCGGCCGGGTCCACGGCGCTCACGTCGTCGACGTAGCGGGCGGTGAAGTCCTCGACGTGCAGCGCGTCCGCGTTGGCCACCACCGCGGTCAGGAGGTCACCGGCCGCGGGGTCGTCGGCCGGCGCCAGGGCGTCCGCGGCCGAGGCGTCGCGGGAGGAGAGGGCGGAGGCCAGGGAGCGCAGCGCGTGCGCGGCACCGGTGGGGTCCGGCTGAGGGGTGCCGCCGGTCGGCGTGGCGGCGACGTACGGCTCGGACCGGACCAGCAGGTAGGTCACGAGCGCGACCACGACGACGACCGCCGTCAGGGCACCCGTGAGCACCCACGGACGGCGACCCGGCATCTGGGAAGTGTGTCAGCCGGGGTGGAACGACAGGAGCAGCGACCTGCGGTCAGCCCACCAGGCGCGTCGCGCCGACGTAGGGCATCGAGAAGACACCGGAGACGCGGACGCCGGCCCCGGGGTTGGCGGCCTCGACGATCAGGCCGTTGCCGATGTACATGGCGACGTGGCTGATCGGCGAGTAGTAGAAGACCAGGTCGCCGGGCTTGAGGTCCCCCGAGGCGACGTGCCGGCCGATGCCGTACTGAGCGCTGGAGGAGTGCGGGAGGCCGACGCCGGCCTGGGCCCAGGCCATCATCATGAGCCCGGAGCAGTCGAACGCGCTGGGGCCCGCGGCGCCGTAGACGTAGGCCTTGCCGACCTGGGCCATGGCGTAGCGGATCGCGGTCGCGGCGGCGCCGGAGGCGTCGATGCCCGAGGGGATCGTGACCGACCCGCGGCTGAGCAGCGCCTCGCGCTCCTCGTCCTTGAGCTTGTCGAGCAGCGCCTTGGCCTCGGCCAGCTTGTCGTCGATGGCCGTCTTCTCGGCGGCCAGCTGGTCCTGCTTCTGCTGGATCTCAGCAGCCCGCTGCTCGGTGGCCTTCTCGCGGATGGCGAGGGCCTTCGCCTCGGTGCTGAAGGAGTCGAAGAGCTGCGACTGCAGGTCGTTGTAGGCGGACATGGTGGAGAGGTGGGAGACGAAGGAGTCCGCGTCGTCGGTCTCGGCGACCACGCCGACCGCCGAGAGGCTCTGGCCCTCGTACTGGCTCACGATGGAGTCCTGGAGGTCCTCGCGCGCCGCCTCGAGCCTGCCGTCCTGGCGGTCCTGGTCGGCCTGGAGCGAGACCAGGTCGCCGCGCAGGTCCGCCAGCTCGATCTTGGCGTCGTTGAGCCGCTCCGACGCCCGCTCGGCGTCGTGGAACAGCGTGTCGACCTGCTTCTGCACGTCGTCGATGTCGGGCTCTGCCTGGGCCGGCTGCGCGGGGACGAACCCGACGATGCAGACCGTGGCGGCCAAGGCCAGGCCCGAGAGGGCACTGGCCAGCTTCCGTCCGTGGAACACGAGGCGGAGGTCTCCTTGCGTGTCGTACGCCTACCGGGTGAGCTGACGGGTTCGGGCACGACTTGCCCTACCCCAGCTCCCTCGCCCCGGGGTCGTGTGGACCCTGCGGCTCCCTCGCTGGGGATTCACCCCAGTGCAGCCGGGTCTCGACGTGGTCTCGACCTGGCTACGGGTGGTTCCCCGGCCCCCTCGTCGCCCGCAGACGACGTGGAGCTCGACGCGGTGCTCGCGCGGACCTGGTGGACCACTTCCACGAGCACCTGAGCCAGCACCGTAGTCGGTCCGACAGGGGGTCGTCCAAACCTCAACCGTCGATGTCGGAAGGATTTCTGAACCAGTCAGGGTCCGTGCAGCCACTGGCGTCACACAGGTCACATCAGTCACAGGAACCACGGTGCACACCGCCGTCAGGCGGACTCCACCTCGGGGCCGGCCACCGGCCGGACCAGCCTCAGCGGCGGCACCAGCCCACCCTCCGCCAGCACGTCGAGGGCCCGGCGCTCGTCGTCGTCGATGGTGAGCTCGGGGGGCGGCCCCAGCAGGACGGTCACCACGCAGTCGTGGCAGGCCAGCCCGCGCACCACGCAGGTGTCGCAGTCGATTCGCGTCGTCATGCCCAGAACGGTGACAGCCACCACCGACAGTGGCCCTCAGGAGCGGGTGAGGGCCCCCGGACCGACCACGCGCGCCCCCGCCCGGCGCACGTCGGCGCCGAGCTCCCGGTCGTCGGTCACCACGACGACCACCCGCCCGGCCGGTTCCGCGGCGACCAGGTCGCGGATGACGTCGTCCGCGATGACGCCGCTGGGGCTGAACAGGACCTTGACCCCGCGCGGCGAGGTCACCACCGGCCTGGACTCCGAGCCCGCCGCGTCGAAGACCACGGTGGTCTCGGCGCTGGTCCGCGCGACCAGGGCGGGCAGCAGCGCCAGGAGCCGCGCCCGCTGGGCCTCGAGGCTCAGGCTGGGCCAGGTCGTCTTGGTGACGTTGTAGCCGTCCACGATGAGCCGCGCGCGGGGCAGCGCGAGGTACTGGTCCAGCAGGGCCGGGCTCCCCGCGGGCAGCGAGCCGGTCGACGTCGGCTCGCGGGTGCCCTCGTCGGCGAGCTCGGCCTCGACGCGGTCCCCCGGGTTGCCGCTGACCAGCGGCAGCCCGAGCTCCCGGCGCAGCCCGGTCGCGGCGTCGTTCAGCGTCTCGAGCAGCAGCCGGGCGCGGACCGTGACGTCCTCGCGGCCGGTGCGCGCCTGCCGGCGCTGCTCGGCGGCCTGCTCCTCGAGCCGGGCCAGCTGGGCCCGGACCTGGCGCAGCTCGCGCTCCAGCCTGGCCGCGTCCTCCTCGGCCCGGGAGCGCGCCGCGTCGGCCTCCTCGCGCGCGCCCCGCTCGCGGGTCCGGGTCTCCCCCAGCGTCCGCCGCAGCGTCGCGACCTCCGCCTTGAGCCCGTCGACGGTCTCCCGGTGGCTGCGCCGCTGCTCGCGGAGCACCCGTTCGGCCTCGTCGGCCCGCTCGCGCAGCCGCTGCTCGCGCTGGTCCTGCTGCGCCGTGCCCGCCGCGGGCGCCCGGCGCTGCGCCGCGCGGCGCACGGCGTCGGTCCAGTCGTCCGTCCGCTCCAGCCAGGCCAGGGCGGCCACGTCCACGACGTCGTCTGTCGCCCGCACCCGGACCTGCACCGCGACCCGCTCGCGCAGCTCCTCGTCGCGCTCCAGCTCGGTCATGATCGCCGTGGCGCCGAGCCGGGCCCGGCGGGCCGGCGCGAACCCGGCCACCTGCTTCAGCGCCGCAGGCAGCGGAGTGACCTCACCGAGCGCACCGGCGACCAGCGACACCAGCCGCGTGCGCACGCTGTCGGGCAGATCCATGCCTCAACGTTCTCATCCAGCCGGTCACGGATCGACGGCATTGGCCCCAGCGCCAGCCCGGACGTCAACCCGAGAGTGTGCACAGCGAGGCGGGCGACCGCTCTCCGGTCGGCTCCGGCCGTGATCGACGCCACGCGAGCCCACTCCGCGATAGGAGCGGCGGGAGCGCAGCGACCCGGCCCCTCGCGAGCGCAGCGAGCGCGCCCCGCGATCGGCCTCGCGGCCACGACGGACCGGCGAAGCCCCGCGAAGCGGGCGAGCGCAGCGAGCTGTCCGTCGTGGACGGGGGGCCGAAGCTCGCGGGGGTAAGACGGTCAGCGAGCGGCCACGACGGACCGGCGAAGCCCCGCGAAGCGGGCGAGCGGAGCGAGCTGTC
>CAZEPK010000292.1:0-6575 GCA_964514085.1 uncultured Nocardioides sp. | reverse complement strand
GGTGACCCGGTGCTGGGACGGAACCAGCCCCAGGTTGCGAGGTTTCGAGACGCTTGCTGCGCAAGCTCCCGACCACCGCCGGGGCCGCTCGCTGCGCAAGTTCCCGACCACCGCCGGGGCCGCTCGCTGCGCACGCTCCCGACCACCGGCCCACCACCGACAACCCTGCGGGTCGACCCCGAGAACACCTCAGGGTCCGGCAAGGGGTCGGTGGGGCCCGCACCCCGATGTGGGGGACCCCCTCCCGGCACGAACGTTGACCCCATGATCGACGTCACCGCACTCACCAGGACGTACGGCGGCCTCCGGGCCGTGGACGGCGTCACCTTCTCTGCCCGTCCGGGCCGCGTGACCGGGTTCCTCGGTCCCAACGGCGCCGGCAAGTCGACCACCATGCGCGTCATGGTGGGTCTGACCCCGCCCAGCTCCGGCTCGGCCACCGTCCTCGGCCGCAAGTACGCCGACCTCCCCAACCCCGGCCGTGAGGTCGGCGTCCTGCTGGACGCCTCCGCGCAGCACGCCGGCCGCACCGGTCGCGAGACCCTGCGCGTCGCTGCCCGCACCATGGGCCTGCCGATGAGCCGGGTCGAGGAGATGCTCGACCTGGTCTCGCTGACCGGCACCGAGGCCGAGCGCCGGGTCAAGAACTACTCGCTCGGCATGCGCCAGCGCCTCGGCATCGCCACGGCCCTCATCGGCGACCCCGAGGTGCTCATTCTCGACGAGCCGGCCAACGGCCTGGACCCGGCCGGCATCCGCTGGATGCGCGACCTGCTCCGCGGCTTCGCCAACAAGGGCGGGACCGTCCTGCTCTCCTCGCACCTGCTCCACGAGATCGAGGTCATCGCCGACGACCTGGTCGTCATCGGCCAGGGCCGCATCGTGGCCCAGGGCACCAAGGCCGAGCTGCTCGCCAGCGCCGGCACGCTCGTCCGGTCCAGCGCCATCGAGGAGCTGGCCCGCGCCCTGGAGCAGCACGGCATCCACGCCGTCGCCTCGGGACGCGACGCCCTCCGCGCCGACGCGGAGGCCGACCGGATCGGCCAGGTCGCGCTCGCGGCCGGCGTACCCCTCACCGAGCTGCGCGCCGCCGACGGCGCCGGCCTCGAGGAGATGTTCCTCGAGCTCACCGCAGACACGTCCCGAGAAGGAGCAGCAGCATGACCGCGTCCCCCCTGGTCGACACCGCCGTCGACCACGCCCCGGCGCAGGTGGCCACCCGCCCCGCACCCGCACCCATCCCGTTCAGCCGGCTCCTCAAGGTCGAGCTGGTCAAGATGTTCAACACCCGGGCCGGCTACTGGCTGATGGTCGGCATCGCAGCGACCGCGTTGATCGCCACCGCGTCGGTGATCCTGTTCGCGCCCGACAGCGCCCTGACCTACGACAGCTTCGGCGCCGCCATCGGCGTGCCGATGACCCTGCTGCTCCCCATCATGGCCATCCTCTCGGTCACCAGCGAGTGGACGCAGCGCAGCGGCCTCACGACGTTCACGCTGGTCCCCCACCGGGGTCGCGTGATCCGGGCCAAGGCCGTGGTGGCCATGGCGCTGGGCGCCGTCTCGATCCTGGTGGCGCTGGCCATCGGCGCGCTCGGCAACCTGCTGGGCTCAACCATCGCCGGCGTCGACACGGTCTGGGACATCTCCGCCTCGCAGATCGGCTACCTGCTCTTCGCCAACGTCCTCAACCTGCTCGTCGGCTTCATGCTGGGCGTGCTGATCCGCAACTCCCCCGGAGCGATCGTCGGGTTCGTCGTCTACTCCTTCGTCCTCCCCACCCTCTCCCTGGTCCTGGGCAACTTCCAGGACTGGTGGAAGGACAGCCGCCCCTGGCTGGACTTCAACTGGGCCCAGGGCGAGCTGTACGACGGCCACCTGACCTCCACCGAGTGGGCGCAGCTCGGGACGTCCGGCCTGATCTGGCTGGTCGTGCCCCTGGTCGTCGGTCTGGTGATGGTGATGCGGTCCGAGGTCAAGTAGCGCCTCGACCACCAGGCCGCACGGACGAAGGCCCCCGGAGCGACGTGCTCCGGGGGTCTTCGCATGACCTCCCTCACACGCAGCCACCGTCCGCCCCGAACCCGCGGCGGTGGCGCGACCACGGTGGCTACCGTCGACGGGTGCCCTCCCTCCGCCGCCTGGCCCTCCCCGCCCTGCTGCTGCCCGTGCTCGCCGCGCTGCCGCTCGCCCTTGCCGGCCCCGCCGCCGCCGACGTGACCGGCACGGCCTCGACCCCGGACGTCGTCCTCTACGACCACTGCCAGCAGCACCAGATCGCCTACGACGTGGTGGTCAGCCCCGGCACCACGCTGTGGCGGCTCGAGGTGCAGGTGGCCGACCCGCAGGGCGTCGCCTCCGAGGGCACCGTCCTCAACTCCTCGGCCGGCGCTGCCACCAGCGGCACCGTCCCGGTCACCTTCTGCGGCTCGGAGCAGCCCGGCACCTGGACGGTCCGCAGCACGGGGTTCTACGAGGTCCTCCCCGCGCTCCAGATCCCGTTCACGCTGCCCGCGACCACCTTCGAGGTCCGCCCCGCCGCCACGCGCACCACGCTGGCCCAGCGGTCCCTGGGGCACGGCCGCCACCGGCTGGACACCCGGGTGCTGCGGCAGGACGAGCGGGGCTTCGAGAAGTCCGACGGCGTCACTGTGCGCCTCGAGCAGCTGGTCCACGGTGAGTGGCGCACGCTGCGCGGCACCCGGCAGACCACCGTGCACGGCCGGACCGTCACCACGCTGACCGGCCGGCCCGGCACCAAGGTCCGCGCCGTCGTGCCCGCGCGGAACAACTACGCCGCCTCCACCTCGCGGCCGGTCAGGCTCTAGCGCCGCGGCGGGCTCCGCCCGGCCGCCCTGCCGCGATCCTCCCGTCCCGCCGCCGTGGTCTGTGGGATCCTTCGGCTCGCCATGACGACCCGACCCCTCGCCCCGCTGCGCCGGCTGGGGGCCGCCCTGCTGGCCGCCCTGTGCCTGCTCGCGCCCACCCTGGTCCTGCAGGCCGCACCCGGCGCCGGGCTGGCCGCGGGCGGCGCCGCGGCGTACGACGCCGCCCTGGGCCAGGCGGACTGTGCGCTCCTCGGTCGCGCGTTCGTGCCGGGCAGCGGCTGCTCGCGGACCCGGTGCGTCGCCGGTGCGGAGCCGTGGCGCCGGACGTACGGCGCGGAGGCGTGCGCCCTGCGCGGCGGCCGGTCCGGCTACGGCTTCGCGGCGACCGTCGACGTCCGCCTGTGCACGGCGCTGGGGAGGCGCTGGATCGCCGAGGTCAACTACTGCGCCTCGGAGCCGGACCGCAGCCTCGAGGTCCGCTACGACGCGCCGCAGTGCGTGGCGCCGGCCACCGTCTACGTGCCGCTCGAGGAGCGCGAGGGCTACCTCGACGAGTGCCTGACCCCCGCGCGGGCGGCCGAGCTGGTGCAGCTGACGGTCCCCGACCACCTCTCCCTCTTCTACGAGGTGGCGCTGCGCTCGACGGTCCAGTGCCCCACCCGGCCCGGGCACGTGGTGGTCGACGGCTTCTGCACCACCGACCCGGGCTTCCGGCCCGCCGGGGGCGGCGTGGTCGTGATCGGCGACTCGCTCACCTGGCGCGGGTCCGACGAGCTGGGTCGGATCCGACCCACGTTCACCCTCGACGGCGTCCCGGCCCGGCCGGCCACCGAGCTCGCCCCGCGGCTGGCGGCCTACCGGGCCGCCCACGGCCGGCCGGCCGGTGTGGTCATCGAGCTCGGGACCGTGCCGGCACCGTCGTTCCGTCGCCAGGACCTCGCCCGGGCGGTCGCGAGCCTGCCCCGCTCGACCCGGGTGATGCTCGTGCTCCCCCACTTCGAGCTGTCGGACCACCCGGACGTGGTCACCCCGCAGTCCACGGCGTTCGACGGCTGGATGCGAGGCCTCGCGCGCAGCCGCGCCCGGACGTGCGTGGCCGACTGGCCGGCCTACGTCCGCGGCCACCCCGGCACCCTGCAGGACGGCGTGCACACCACGCACGCGGCCGAGGGCCGCTGGGCCCGCTGGATCTCCCAGCAGTGGGCGCGCTGCTGAGCCCCCTGCCCTCTGGACCAGTCCGCCCTCTTCGGCCGATCACCCGCACGGGCCGGCGACCGCTCCTACGGTGGACGGCGTAGCACGAGAGCCGGTGCGGGGCCGGGTCCACGGGAGCACCACGGGGTCGGTCAGGCATGCCGTTCGTACGTCGTCACGCGCTGCGGCGCCGCGTCGCGGTGCCCGTGCTCGGGCTGCTGGCCCTGCTCGGGCTGGGGATCGCCCTGCCGGCCTCCAGCGTCGCGCCGGTGACCGCGGTGGCCGTCGGCAGCGGCAGCACGTGGGACCGCGGGGTCCGCGCCGGCGAGTGCGCCCTGCTGGGCCGGGCCTTCGAGGAGGGTCAGGGCTGCGCCCGTGAGCACTGCGTCCCGGGTGCGGTGCCCTGGCGCCGGGTCCCGGGCGCGGAGGCCTGCGCGCTGCCCGACCAGCCGTCCGGGTCCGGGTACGCCGCCACCGTGCCCGTCCGCGACTGCCAGGCCCTGCACCGGCGGTGGATCGCCGCCGTCAACTACTGCGCCTCCCAGCCCGACCGGTCGGTGCTGACCGTCCGCGACGCCGCGCAGTGCAGCCCCCCGGCCAGCGTCTACGTGGTCCTGGACGAGGCACCGGGCCGGTACGACGAGTGCCTGACCTCCGACCTCGCCGTGCGGCTCGGGGCCCGCGCCGGGCGCCGCGGCGCCACGCTGGCCGAGGAGGTGGCCCGGCGGCAGCAGCGCCTCCCGGCCGCCCCCGGAGGCGTGCTGCTGGTCGGCGACTCGGTCGGCTGGCGCGGCAGCGACGAGCTGGCCCGCCTGGCCCCCGACCTCACCGTGGACGCGGAGCCGGGACGCCGGCCCACCGAGCTCGCCGCCCGAGTGCGGGCCTTCGCCACGCGGCACGGCCGGCCCGACGGGCTCGTCGTCGAGCTCGGGACCAACCCCGCACCGGGCTTCGACCGCCGTCGCCTGGCCGACGCGGTCCGGGTCCTGCCGCCCGGCACCCCGGTGCTGCTGGTGCTCCCCTACGCCGAGCCGCCGGGCGCTCCGGCCATTGCCAGCCCGTGGTCGCAGCAGGTGGACGGCTGGATGCGCTCGGTCGCGGCCGGTCGCGAGCGGACCTGCCTGGCCGACTGGCCGGCGTACGTCCGCACCCACCCGGGCCTGCTGCAGGACGGCATCCACCCATGGCACGCGCAGGAGCCCGCCTGGGCCCACTGGCTCACCCGCCAGTGGGCGCGCTGCTGAGGCTCCTAGGAGGACTCGGGCTGCGAGGCGCGCACGCGCCGACCCGGTGCGGCGGCGTTCGCCTCCTCGCCCAGCGAGACCTGCCAGCTGGCCTGCTCCCAGACCCGCAGCCAGGTGGCGGCCGACGAGCCCGAGCCGGAGGACGCCGCCTCGAGGACCAGGACCCCGTCGCGGAGCGAGGCGTGCTCGACCCACGGCAGCTCGATGCGCTGCCCGCCGACCACGACGACGAAGACGGCGCCCTCGATCCCGCTGTAGGCCGCTTCCAGGATCTCCACGTGTACGTCGCCGGCGCGGGTCAGCCCCGCGCGGAGCTGCCCTCGACGTAGTCGGTGTCGTGCGACTTGACCCAGGCCATCAGCTTGCGGAGCTCGCGACCGGTCTGCTCGATCGGGTGCTGCTCCGACTTCTGGCGGAAAGCGGTGAACTCCGGGGAGCCCGCGTCCATGTCGGCGATGAAGCGCTTGGCGAAGGAGCCGTTCTTGATGTCCTCGAGGACGGCCTCCATGTTGGCCTTCACGTCGGGCGTGATGACCCGCGGTCCGGAGACGTAGTCGCCGAACTCAGCGGTGTCGGAGACCGACCAGCGCTGCTTGGCGATGCCGCCCTCGTACATGAGGTCGACGATCAGCTTCAGCTCGTGCAGGCACTCGAAGTAGGCGACCTCGGGCTGGTAGCCGGCCTCGGTGAGCACCTCGAAGCCGTACATCACCAGCTGCGAGGCGCCGCCGCACAGGACGGCCTGCTCGCCGAAGAGGTCGGTCTCGGTCTCCTCGGTGAACGTCGTCCGGATCCCGCCGGCGCGCAGCCCGCCGATGGCCTTGGCGTAGGACAGCGCCAGCGGCCAGGCGCTGCCGGAGGCGTCCTTCTCCACCGCGACGAGCACGGGCACGCCGCGCCCGTCGACGTACTCGCGGCGCACGAGGTGGCCGGGGCCCTTGGGCGCGACCATGAACACGTCCACGCCCTCGGGCGGGGTGATGTAGCCGAAGCGGATGTTGAAGCCGTGGCCGAAGACCAGGGTGTCGCCGGGTGCGAGCTCGGGCTCGATCTCCTCGGCGTACAGCTTCCGCTGGTGCTGGTCCGGCGCCAGGATCACGATGACGTCGGCCTCCTGCGCCGCCTCGCGCGGCGTGAGCACCCGCAACCCCTCGGCCTCGGCCTTCTCGCGGCTCGCTGACCCGGGCTGGAGCCCGACGCGGACGTCGACGTCTACTCAGCCCAGGTTTCCAGAGCCCATCAGCGTCTGGTGCTGGAGGAGCTCTACCTGCTGGAGGTAGGCCTGGCCCTGCGGCGGGAGTCGCGGGGCC
>CAZEPK010000291.1:0-6577 GCA_964514085.1 uncultured Nocardioides sp. | reverse complement strand
GGTCGAGGTCGAGCAGCGGGAGGAACTCGTCGGCCTGCTTGCTGATCCCGCCGCCGACCACGAACAGGTCGGGGGAGAAGAGCATCTCCAGGGTGCGGTAGTACTTCTGCAGCCGCTTGGCCCAGTGCTCCATGGACAGGTCCTCGCGCTCGCGGGCGCTGTTGGCGGCGCGCGACTCGGCGTCGTGGCCGTCGATCTCGAGGTGGCCGAGCTCGGAGTTCGGGACCAGCACCCCGTTGTGGACCAGCGCCGACCCGATGCCCGTCCCGAGGGTGGTGACGATGACCAGACCGCGCCGGCCCTTGGCCGCGCCGTACCGCACCTCGGCCAGGCCGGCGGCGTCCGCGTCGTTGACCACGTGCACGTCGCGGCCGGTCGCCTCGGTGAAGAGCCGGTCGGCGTCGGTGCCGATCCAGGCCTCGTCGATGTTGGCCGCGGAGTGCACCACGCCGTGGCGCACCACGCCAGGCACCGTCACCCCGACGGGACCGCTCGAGTCGGGGAACTTGCCGAGCAGCTCGACGAAGACCTCGGCGACGGCCTCGGGCGTGGACGGTGACGGGGTCTTGATCCGCTCGCGCTCGGCGGCGAAGGCGCCCTTGTCGAGGTCCACCGGCGCACCCTTGATGCCGGTGCCACCGAAGTCGATGCCGAACGGGAGGTCTGCCATCTCTCCAACCTAGGGCCGATGTGGTGCGGATGGGCGGGCAAATCATTGGCCCGCCGCGGCCCGCCGGGGCCACACTCGCCCGGTGCCGACCCAGCTGACCACCGACCGTCACCTCGACGGACTCCGTGCGGCGGTCACCGCATTCGTGGCGTACGCCGGGCGAGCAGGTCTGGAGGCACCGGTACCCACCTGCCCCGACTGGACGGTGCTCGACCTGGTGGCGCACCAGGGCATGGTCCACCGCTGGGCCGCGGCGCTGCTGCGCGGTGAGCACCCCGACGACGATGAGGTGGACGCGCACGAGGAGGCCGGGCGGGCGGCGGCCGACCCGGTGGCCTGGCTCGCCGACGGCGCCGCGGCGCTGGTGCGGGCGATCGGCGAGGCCCCGGAGGACCTGGAGACCATCGTCTTCCTGCACGACGCTCCCGCGCCCCGCGCGTTCTGGGCCCGGCGCCAGTGCCACGAGACCACCGTGCACGCGGTCGACGCGCTGGCCGCGACCCTGGGGCGGGCGCCGCGCGCCGACGAGGTGTGGGTCGACTCCGAGCTGGCCGGCGACGGCATCGACGAGCTGCTGGGCGGCTTCCTCACCCGACCGCGCTCGCGGCTGCGCTGCGAGGAGGACGCGCTGCTGGTCGTGCGCCCGGACGACCTGGCCGACTGGTGGGAGGTCTCGCTCGGCCCGCGGCCGGCGGTCACCACCCGCCAGCACTCCACCGACGTGCCCGACAGCGACTGGGAGCTCACGGGCGGTGCCGTCGAGCTTTACCTCCGGCTGTGGAACCGGCTGGAGCCGCCGGAGGACTGGCGGAGGCTGACCGCGGTGAGCTGGTCCTGACCGGCTCCGGTCACGCACCCTGAGACACTGCTGGGGTGGCCGCCACCGCAACCCGCCTGCTGCTGCTGGGTGCGGTCGCCATCTTCGAGCCGGTCAACGGCTACCAGATCCGGCGTGAGCTGATCTCGTGGCAGGTGGACCGCTGGGCCAACCTGAACCCCGGCTCGATCTACGGCGGGCTCACCACCCTGACCCGCCAGGGCCACCTGGTCCGCCACCACCTCGTCGACGGTGGCCGGGAGATCTCGGTCTACGAGCTCACCGCGTCAGGGCGCACCGAGCTCGAGGAGCTGGTCGTGGCGGCGCTGGAGACCGTCGAGCTCTACGACCGGTCCGACTTCATGGCGGCCTTCTCGATGCTGCCGTCGGTGCTCCCCGGCGAGCGGGCGCGGGCCAGCCTGGTGCGGCGCCGGGCCGCGCTCGAGCAGACGGTGGCGGAGTTCGCCGAGATCAAGATGCGCTCGGACGCCGTACCTCCGCACGTCCTGCGCGGCGCCCTGCTCTGGTACGACATCACGCTGGCCGAGGTGGGCTGGTTGCGCGAGGTGGTCGACGAGCTGGCCAGCGGCGCGTTGCGCATCGCGTCCGGCTCGGAGTTCGGCTGGTCCCCGCCGCCCGACGACCCCGGCTGGCAGATGGGTGCCGATCGCGAGCGGTACCGCGCCCTGCTCGGTCGCTGAGCGCCGGCTGGGCCTCGGTCGATGAGTTCGCCCCGCTGCTCCGGTCGGAGCAGGCGGGCGAGCAGCCCTTGACGTGGTGGGTGTTCAACCTTGACCATGGTCAAGGTTGAACAGGAGAGGAGCGCCGATGATCGAGGCACGAGGACTCGTGCAGACCTTCCACACCGGGCAGGGCAAGGGGAAGACGGAGGTGCACGCGGTCAAGGGCGTGGACCTCGACGTGGCCGAGGGTGAGGTCGTGGGCTTCCTGGGGCCGAACGGCGCCGGCAAGACCACCACGCTGCGCATGCTGGTCACGCTGCTCAAGCCGACGGCCGGCACGGCCCGGGTGGCGGGCTACGACGTGGCGACCCAGCCGGTCCAGGTGCGCCGCAGCATCGGCTACTGCTCCCAGGTCGGCTCGACGTTCTCCGGCGCCTACGCCGGGGACGAGGTCGTGGACCACGGGATGCTCTACGGGATGTCGCGCAAGGACGCGGTGGCCAAGGGGCAGGAGCTCTTCGAGAAGTTCCAGCTCGACGGCCTGTGGAAGCGGATGAACAAGTCCATGTCGGGTGGCCAGAAGCGCCGGCTCGACATCGTGATGGGGCTGATCCACTCGCCCTCGCTGGTCTTCCTCGACGAGCCGACCACGGGCCTGGACCCCCAGGCCCGGGCCAACCTGTGGGAGCACATCTCCGGGCTGCGCGACCGGGAGGGTGCGACGGTCTTCCTCACGACGCACTACCTGGACGAGGCCGACGCCCTGGCCGACCGCATCGTCATCATCGACCGCGGCCAGATCGTGGCCAGCGACACCGCGGACAACCTCAAGGCCAGCGTCTCCGGCGACCTGGTCTCCCTCGAGCTGTCGGCCGACGACCAGGTCGCGACCGCGCGCGACAAGCTCGCCACCCTCAGCGACGACGTCCAGGTCGAGGGCCGGCACGTCTCCGCCCGCGTCTCGCGCGCCGGCAAGGCGGTGCCGGGGCTCCTGCGCGACCTGGAGGCCTCGGGCGTCGGCCTGGACTCGATCGAGGTCATCCGACCCACCCTCGACGACGTCTTCCTCACCCTCACCGGCCGCTCGCTGCGCGACGCCGACGCGGCCGACGCCCCCGACGAAGGAGCACACCAGTGACCGGCTACCTGCGCGACTGCTCGGTGGTCTTCCGCCGCCAGATCCGGATGAACCTGCGCAACCCGGCCTGGGTGGTCATCGGCATCATGCAGCCGGTCCTCTACCTGCTGCTCTTCGGGCCGCTGCTCAAGCCGCTGGTGGCGCAGTTCGACACCGGCACCACCAACGCCTACACCTTCCTGGTGCCCGGGCTGCTGGTGCAGCTGGGCATGTTCGGCGCGTTCTTCGCCGGCTTCTCGCTCATCGGCGAGTGGCGCGAGGGTGTGATCGAGGCGGAGCGCGTGACCCCGGCCGCGCGGTCGGCACTGCTGGTGGGCCGGCTGTGGCGCGACGTCCTGCAGCTCCTGGTCCAGGCCCTGATCCTGGTCGGCCTGGGCTTCGCCATCGGCATGCGGGGATCGGTGGGCGGCGTGGTCCTGGGCGTGGTGATCACGCTGCTCGTCGGCGGTGCCTGCGCGGCGGCCTCCAACGCGCTGGCGATGTCGACCAAGGACGAGAACGTCATGGCGCCCGTGGTGAACGTGGTCATGATGCCGATCCTGCTGCTCAGCGGGATCCTGCTGCCGATGACCCTCGGGGCCGGCTGGCTGCAGCGGATCTCCGACTTCATGCCGTTCCGCTACATCGTCGACGCCGCCCGGGACGCCTTCACCGGAGACCTGGGCAGCACCGACGTCCTGTGGGGCACGGGCTGGGCCGTGGCCATCTTCGCCCTGGCGATGTGGTGGGGCGCGAGCGTCTTCCGCAAGGAGAACGCCTGAGACCGGCCTCGCGCTGCTGCTGTCGACGGACTTCCCCGGTATTGGTGTTGTCGCGCCGGGATGGTAGGACCACCATCCGCAGATGGGGGCTCAGGGGCGAGCGGTACGGGCCGTGCTGGGTGCACCTCTGGTGCTGCTGCTCCTCTGCCTCTCGGCGCCGCTCCCGCTGGCCGGAGCGGCCGCGGCGGCCCCAGCGACGCGAGCGTCTGCCGCCTCTCCGGCTCCTGACCCTCGGCCCGGTGCCACCGCTCCCGCGTCCACCCGAGCCGGTCGCCCCGGTGGACGGTTGGTGGTGGCGGACCGGCGACGCGGATCCGCTGCCCACGTGCGTCGTTGGCCCGGCCACACCATCACCTACACCGAGAGCATCCCGGCCAAGTGGGACTGGAGCCTGCAGCGTGCCCTCACGGCGTGGAACACCGCGGGCGGTCACCTCTCCTTCGTCCCGGTGAAGAAGGGACGTCGTCCCCAGCTGGTCATCGGGTTCGGCGACACCCACGGCGCCGACGGGTACGCCAGCATCGGTCCGGCTCCGCACGCCTTCGTGCACCTCAGCCCGGGCTACCGCAAGGCCCCGGACACCGCCGGTCTGAAGGTCTGGGTGGGCCGCTTGTTCACCCACGAGCTCGGCCACGTCGTGGGCTTCGAGCACACCGCCGGCACGTGCTCGCTGATGGTGGCGGTCTTCGACACGGGCGCCTGTCCACTCCTCGACGACCAGCCGGGCTACTACGCCTGTCGCTGGATCGACAAGCCACTGCTCAAGCGCTTCGTGGGCGCCTACGGGGGCAAGGCGAGGCAGGCCGCGAAGTCCTGTCTCATCGACCCCCTGCCCGACCAGCTCGTCGGCCCGCAGTTCACCGCTGCACCGGGCGGCCCGGTGACCTTCCGCTGGTCCGCGCCGCCCTCGGCTCCGCCCAGGTCGAAGGTCCACCTCGAGGTGTGGCCGGGCTCGACCTGCGCAGGGGACCCGCCGCGGGACGTCGACGTCCAGCTGCCGCTGGGGGCGGGCACCTGGACCGACCCGAGCGACGGGACCGGGGGTCCGCACTGCTTCCGCGCTCAGGTGGTCAACCAGTACGGCGCTGGTCCAGCGCCGGTCGTCACGGTCCTGGACCGCTTCCAGCGCCCGGTCGCGCCACCGTCCGTCGCCGCGGGCGCGTGGAACCCGGACGAAGGGAGGTGGGCGTTCACCGCGTCCTGGTCCGCCGACACCCTCCTGGTCGCCTACATCAGCACGGCGGACCCGGCGAGCTGCCCAGCGGTCGAGGCCGCCGGCACCTTCCAGATGACCTTCGGTCACGGGAGCGCCCTGTTCGTCCCTGCCCTGGGGCCCGAGGAGTGCGTCGTGTTCGTGGCCCGGTCGGCTGCCGGGGTGAGCAGCGCTGCGGTGCCGTTGCACCTGCAGGCGCCTCGGCCGCCGGCCCCGGTGGTCGGGACGCCGGTCTACGACGCCGGAACCGACACCTGGAGCGTGTCGGTCGCGCCGGTCGCGGGCCTGACGCCGGTGGCGGAGGTGCGAGCCGGGGCCTGCTCGTCGCCCGCCCCCGCGAACCTCACCTTCCCCGAGAGCCCGGACTTCTTCTCCGCGTCGCCCGGACCGAGCTGCGTCTACGTCGCGCTCGCCGACTTCACGTTCGCGGCGTGGTTCGGCCCCGTGGTGTCGAGGGGGTTCACCCAGCCGAGCGCTTGACAGATCCACGCCTCTTGTCAAGCCGTTGTACATCTCCTATGGTTTTGTAAACCAACCACGGAGGTGCTGATGGACACGACGGTCGCGGGGACCGTCCCTCTCGGCTCGACCGAGCAGTGGCGGGATCCCAAGCGCTACCTCTGGCTCATCGGCCTGGTGGTGCCCAGCCTGTTCTTCATCGGGTACGGCGGCTGGCTGCTCACCGGCCTGGCCGGGCTGTTCTGGATCGGGCCCGTCGTGATCCTGGTCGTGGTGCCGGCCATCGACCTGGTCACGGGGCTGGACCGCTCCAACCCGCCCGACGACGTCATCGAGGCGCTGGAGCAGGACCGCTACTACCGGTGGATCACCTACCTCTTCCTGCCGATCCAGTACGTCGGCTTCGTGGCCGCGATGTACCTCGTGGCCCGCGGCGACCCGCTCGGGATCGGCGGCGACCTCCCGCTCCACGCCAAGATCGGGCTGGCCGTCTCGATCGGCTGCATCGGCGGCATCGGGATCAACACCGCGCACGAGCTCGGCCACAAGAAGGAGAGCCACGAGCGCTGGCTGTCGAAGATCGCGCTGGCCCAGAGCTTCTACGGCCACTTCTACATCGAGCACAACCGTGGCCACCACGTCCGGGTGGCCACGCCCGAGGACCCCGCGAGCAGCCGGATGGGCGAGAACTTCTACCAGTTCTGGCCGCGCACCGTGCTGGGCTCGGTCCGCAGCGCCTGGCGCCTGGAGAAGAGGCGCTACGCCCGCAAGAAGCAGCACCCCTTCCGCCTGGGCAACGACGTGCTGAACGCCTGGCTGATGTCGCTGGTGCTGTG
>CAZEPK010000290.1:0-6615 GCA_964514085.1 uncultured Nocardioides sp. | reverse complement strand
GACGACGTGGAGGTCTTCGGCACCCGCCGCACGGCCGAGGTCAAGCGCATGTACGTCGCCCCCGCGGCCCGCGGCCGGGGCGTGGCGCGGATGATGCTCGCCCACCTGGAGCAGACGGCGGCCACCTCGGGCGCCGGGGCGATGATCCTCGAGACCGGCACGGCCCAGCCCGAGGCGATGGCGCTCTACGAGTCGTCGGGCTACGCCCGCATCCCGTCGTTCGGCTACTACAAGGACGAGCCGTCGAACCGCTGCTACGGCAAGCCGCTGGGCTAGTTTGACCCCGTGGGCATCTTCGGTGGGTCAGCGCAGGACCAGGTCGACCTCGGCGCGGTCAACGACCGGTTGGCCCGCGTGGAGTCCGCGCTGGCCTCGCTCCAGGCCCAAGTGGCCGCGCTGACCACGGTCGCTTCGTCGGCGGCCGGGGCCAACGCGCTGGCGGGCACCGACCCCGGAGCGGTGCCCTACGGCGGCAACGTGCCGGGTGGCCCGTGGCTGGAGGAGGTCCGCGCGCTCAAGGCGCAGGGCAAGCTCATCAACGCCATCAAGGTCTACCGCCAGCACACCGGCGTCGGGCTCAAGGAGGCCAAGGACACCGTCGAGGGGATGATCTGAGCCGGTGCTGCTCCCGATGAAGGTGGCGCAGGGCGTCGCCGACGGGTCGGTGCGCCTGGCCTACCGCCGGTGGCGGGCGCAGGACGTCGTGCCCGGCCAGGTCTTCACCACCTCGGCCGGGCTGGTGCGGGTCGACGCGGTCAGCGTGGTCGACGCCGAGGCGATCAGCGACGCGGACGCCCAAGCGGCCGGCTGGGCGGACGCCGAGCGCCTGCGGCGTCGCCTCGCCCCGGAGGGCGACACCTACCGCGTCGAGCTGTCGTACGCCGGACCGGATCCGCGCGTCGCCCTCCGCGCCTCGGCCGACCTCACGCCCGAGGACGTCGTCGAGCTCGACCGGCGGTTGGAGCGGCTGGACCGGGCTGCCGCTCACGGGCCGTGGACGCTGCGCTACCTCGACCTGATCCGCGACCACCCCCAGCGCCGCGCGCCGGACCTGGCCGAGATGGTCGGTCGCGAGACCGCGCCGTTCAAGCTCGACGTCCGCAAGCTGAAGAACCTCGGCCTGACCGTGTCCTTCGCCGTCGGCTACGAGGTCTCGCCGCGAGGCGCGGCCTACCGCGCCGCGACGCCGCGCGGCTGAGCAGTCCCACTGTTGTAGTTCACCCCGTTCCGCCCACGCGGGGGCGCGGCCCGACCTACCGTCGGGTCCCATGCGTGCGCTCCTCGTCGCGGCCGCCCTGGCCGCCTCCTGCCTGCTCGGCCCGGCCGCCGTGGCCGACGTCGCCGGAGGCGGGCTGCCGGTCGAGGACTACGCCACCTACGACCCCCAGACCGCCTGCACCAAGACCCCGCGCGCCGGCACGGTCGCGCTGGGCCAGTGGCTGGTCGCGACGTACGGCGGCGCCGGCGGTGCGGTGAACCGGCCCTGCAGCGGGGCCGGGACCTCGGAGCACAAGGACGGCCGGGCGGTCGACTGGACGCTCGACGCCACCGTCCCGGCCGACCGTGCCCGGGCGAAGGCGTTCCTCGCCGCGGCGTTCGCGACCGACGCCGCCGGCAACCCCGCGGCGCTGGCGCGCCGGATGGGGATCATGTACGTCATCTGGAACGACCGCTTCTACGCGGCCTACGACCAGTTCCAGCCCGAGGCCTACCTCTCCTCCTCGTGCCGCTCGAAGCGCCGGTGCTCCAAGACCCTGCGCCACCGCGACCACCTGCACGTCTCGCTGTCGAAGGCCGGCGCCAAGGGGCTGACCAGCTTCTACGTCGACCTCGTGCCGGCCCCGGCGCCGCAGTAGCCTGGCGGCCAGGCCGGCCGCTCCGGCAGGTCCAGGTGCACCAGCAGCGGGGCCCGGCCGGCACCGGTCAGCCAGCTCGTGGCCACGCGCGCCCGGTTCCCGGGCAGCGCCGAGAGGTGGTAGCCACGCGCCGCCACCCGGGCGGCCGGCCCGGAGACGGGCAGTCCCAGCGGCCTGGCCACGCCCTGCCAGCCGCCCAGGTCGGCGGCCAGTCCGAGGTCGTGGTGCCGGTAGGCCCGGCTGCGGCCCCGGCCGAGCGATGCCGCGACCGAGCGGGCCACCGTCCGCCCCTGGCGCATGGCGTGCTGCGCCGTCGGCGCGGTGCTCCACCCCGGCCGGGTCAGGTCGGGCACGGCGGCCAGGTCGCCCAGCGCGAAGATGCCGGGGGCGCCGACCACCTGCAGCCGGTCGTCCACCGGCAGCCGGCCGTGGTCGAGCGGCAGGCCGAGGGCCTGCGCCAGCGGGTGCGGCGCCACCCCACCGCACCACACGACCGTGCGGCTCGCGACGACGTCGCCGTCACCGGTGCGCACGCCACCGGACGAGACCTCCGCGACGGTGGTGCCGAGCCGGACCTCGACGCCACGTCGGCGCAGCACCCGCAGGGCGCGCGCCCCGAGGCGCTCGCCGACCTCGGGCAGTACCCGGGGCCCGGCGTCGACGAGCACCCACCGCGGGGTCAGTCGGTGCGCACCGTGGTGCCGCCGGGCGAACGACGCAGCCAGCCGCTGGAGGAACGCCGTGAGCTCGGTGCCGGCGAACCCGGCCCCGATCACCACGAAGGTGCTCCGCTCGGCGCGCTCGGCGCGGTCGTCCGTGCCGGCGGCGAGCTGGAGCTGCTGGAGCACCCGGTCGCGCAGGTAGGTCGCGTCCGCCGTGGTCCGGAAGGCCACCGCGTGCTCCGCCAGCCCGCGGACCGGGACGGCACGCGCCACGCTGCCCGCGGCCAGCACCAGGCGGTCCCACGCCAGCTCGCGGACGCGCCCCTCGGGGTCGGTGCTGACCGCGACCCGCCGGGCCAGGTCGAGGTCCTGGACCCGGCCGAGGACCATCCGGGCGCGGAGCCGGCCAGTGACCGGGACGGTGATGTCCCGCGGGTCCAGCACGCCGCCCGCGACCTCCGGCAGCAGCGGCGTGTAGAGGAGGTGGTCGGTCGGCGCGACCACCGTGACCTCGGCTGCTGGGCCGAGCCGTCGCTCGAGGTGCCGGACGGCGTGGAAGCCGCCGAAGCCGCAGCCCACGACGAGCACCCGGGCCGGATCGGAGCGGGCGGCCATCAGGGCCGCCTGAGCAGGCAGGTCGAGCCAGCCGTGGCGATGAGGCGCTCCTGCTCGTCGACGACGCGCGCCGTCGCGACCATCGTGGTGCGGCCGGCGTGCACCACCTCGCCCGTGCACACGAGCGTCCCTCCGGTGGCGAGCGCGGGGCGCACGAAGCGGACGTTGAGCTCGCTGGTGACGTAGCCGACGGCCGCCGGGAGCAGCGAGTGCACGGCACACCCCATCGCGGAGTCCATGAGGGCGGCCAGCACCCCGCCGTGGACCAGCCCGAACGGGTTCAGGTGGAACTCCTCGGGCTCCAGCCGGAAGGAGACCCGGCCGGGGCCGGCGTCGCCCGGCTCGATGGCGAGCGTCTGCATCGCGGGCGGTCGCGGCAGCGTGCCCGCGCCGATGGCGCCCAGCACGCTGAGGCCGTCCTGGGCCAGGCAGGCCGTCAGCGTGGGCGTCTGGTCCTCCCAGGTGTACGAGCGGTGGCGGCGGGTGGCGAGGGTCATCGGGTCCTCCAGTGGCGGGGTGTGGTGGGGGCGACGCGGCTCGACGGTCGAGGCGGTCGGAGGGCCGGGCGGAGGCCGCGTCCGGCGACGTAGGCCGCGATGGCCAGCACGGGGAGCACCACGTCCGGCAGCTGGCCGGCCAGGAAGGCGGTCATGTCGTCGCCAGCAGCCGGGAGGCGCGGTTGAGCATGGCCCTGACCACGACCGGGTGCACCCGCCGGACCAGCGCGAAGTAGGCGGCGCCGCGACGGTTGCGGAGCTCCACCACGGTGCTGAGCACGACCCGGCCGGGCTCGACCAGGACCGAGGCGCGGAAGGCGAGGTGCCGCTGGTCCACCCCGAGCAGCACCTCGTCGCGCCGGGCGGCCACGGTGTCGAACACGTGGCTCCCGCCGCGCTCGATGCCGACCAGGCCGACCAGCAGCTCGCGGGCTCCGAGCAGGACCCGCGTCCCCGTCGGCGGCGAGCGGAAGACCGCGTCGGCCCACTCCTGGGGCGGCCGGGCGGGGGAGGTCAGTGGCACCGTGACGGCGTAGGCGTCCGACCAGTCGACGTGCGGGAGGGCTCCGGTGAGGAGGGGCGTGTTCGGCACGCGCACGTCGTGGGCACGGCCGGGCCGCGAGGGGCGGCTCGGGACGCGGTGGTGGAAGCGGTCGTGGTCGGGCCCGCGGTGCTGCAACAGCCCGGTGTCGGACCGGACCAGGGTGATCGGTACGTTCATGTCAGTCTCCTCCATACGCCACCGTATGGTGACGGTCTCCGTACGGTAGCGTATGGACATGGCAACTGGGAAGCGTGAGTCGTTGACCCCTGCGGACTGGGCCGAGGCCGCCCTGTCCGCGTTGGCGGGCGGAGGGCTCGCTGCGGTCGCGGTGGAGCCGCTGGCCAAGGAGCTCGGGACCACCAAGGGCAGCTTCTACTGGCACTTCGCGGACCGTGGCGCGCTCCTGGAGGCGGCGCTCGACCTCTGGGAGCGCGAGGACACCGACCGGGTGATCGCCGCGATCGACGAGTCGCAGGACGTCCTCACCCGGCTGCGCGGCCTGCTCCGGGCGGCCTTCGTCTCGGTCGTGGACGGGTCGGCCGGGCGGGTGGGGACCGTCGAGCTCGCGCTGCAGGCGAGCGCCGCGCACCCCTCCGTCGCCCGCACGCTCGAGCGCGTCACCCAGCGCCGGCTCGCGCTGCTGGCCCGGCTCTTCGCCGAGCTCGGGCTCCCGCGGGCGGCGGCGCGGGACCGCGCGCTGCTCGCCTACACGGCGTTCCTCGGGCACGCCCAGCTCGCTCACGCGACACCGGGGCTGCTGCCGGGCGGGCGGGCCTTCACCCGGCACGTCGATCAGGTGGTCGACGCGCTGGTCACCACACCCCCAGCGGCGTCCTGAGGAGCCTCAGGACGCCCGGTCGGCCCGCTTGGCCTGCAGCCGGCGCTGCTTGGCCACGAAGCGGATCGAGGAGGAGGCGACGAACGACGGCGACAGGCGGCCGATGCGCCAGGCGATGCGCGCCGTGCGCGGGGTGACGAGCAGCGGCCGGTCGGCGGCCACCGCCTCCAGCACCTGCCCGGCGAGGACGTCGGGGTCGAGCGGGTGGCGCACGCCCTGGCCCTTGAGGAAGTAGTCGCGGCCGTGGAAGCGCCCCACGGCCCCCTTGTCGAGGATGGGGGTGTCGACCGCCGAGGGGCAGACCGCCGTGACGCCGACGCCGAAGGCTGCCGCCTCCGAGCGCAGGGCCAGCGAGAGCCCGACCACCGCGTGCTTGGTCATGACGTACGACGTGAGCAGGCCCGCTGCCATCAGCCCGCCCATCGAGGCGGTGTTGACGAGGTGGCCGCTGCGCTGGGCCACCATCACCGGGTAGGCCGCGTGCACGCCGTGCACCACGCCACGGATGTTCACGTCGATGATGGCGTCCCAGTGGTCGAGCGTGAGCTCCTGGGTCTCCCCGCCGATGCTGATGCCGGCGTTGTTGAACATCAGGTCGAGGGTGCCGTGGTCGGCGGCCACCTCGGAGACCAGCGCGGCCATGTCGGCGGCGGAGGTGACGTCGAGGCCGACCGCCCGCGCGGTGCCCGGTCCGGCCACCGCGCCGGCCGTCCGCCGCGCGGCGTCGAGGTCGAGGTCGGCGCAGACCACCTCGGCGCCCGCCGCCACCAGGGCGCGCGAGAGCGCCGCCCCGATGCCGGAGCCGGCACCGGTGACGATCGCGGAGCGGCCCGTGAACCGGTCCCGGACCGCGGCGGGGTCTAGTCGGCCCACTCCGCCTGCCACCCGTCCACGTCGGAGGCGGGTCGCGCGGCGGGGCCGGTGTAGATGGCCGAGGGCCGGATCAGCCGGCCGGTCTTCTTCTGCTCGAGGATGTGCGCCGACCAGCCGCCGGTGCGGGCGCAGGTGAACATCGAGGTGAACATGTTGGCCGGCACCTCGGCGAAGTCCAGGACGATCGCGGCCCAGAACTCCACGTTGGTCTCCAGCACCCGGTCGGGGCGCCGTTCCCGCAGCTCGGCCAGGGCGGCCTGCTCCAGCGCCTCCGCGACCTCGTAGCGGGGGGCGTCGAGCTCCTTGGCGGTGCGGCGCAGCACGCGGGCGCGCGGGTCCTCGGCGCGGTAGACGCGGTGCCCGAAGCCCATCAGCCGCTCACCCTGGTCGAGCAGGCCCTTGACGTAGGCCACCGCGTCCCCGGACTTCTCGACCTCCTCGATCATGGTCAGCACCCGCGCCGGGGCTCCGCCGTGGAGGGGGCCGCTCATGGCGCCGATGGCGCCGGAGAAGGCCGCCGCCACGTCGGCGCCGGTCGAGGTGATGACCCGCGCGGTGAAGGTCGAGGCGTTCATCCCGTGCTCGGCGGCCGAGGACCAGTAGGCGTCGATGGCGTGCGCGTGCTTGGGGTCGGCCTCGCCCTTCCAGCGGATGAGGAACTTCTCGGCCAGCGTCTTGCCCTCGTCGACGACCTTCTGCGGCACGACCGCCTGGGTCAGGCCGCGGGCCA
>CAZEPK010000289.1:0-6615 GCA_964514085.1 uncultured Nocardioides sp. | reverse complement strand
CGTCCGCCAGCTCAACCCCGACGTCTACATCGTGGCCTCCGCCCGCGAGCACGAGAACGCCCCGCTCATGAAGCAGTCGGGGGCCAACTCCGTCATCACCTCCTCCGACGCCGTCGGCCGGCTCCTGGGCGTCTCCTCGCTCTCGCCGACCCTGGGCTCGGTGATGGAGGACCTGCTGACCTACGGCGAGGGCCTGGAGGTGGCCGAGCGCGACCTGCTGGTCTCCGAGGTCGGCAAGCAGCCGCAGTCGCTGCCCGACCAGGTCATCTCGGTGGTCCGCGACGAGAAGGTCTACCGCTACTTCGACCCCGTGGTGACCCAGCTGGCCCGCGGCGACCGCCTGGTCGTCGTACGCCCGGCCCGCGAGCTGCCCTGGGCCCCCCGCCCCGGCACCCACGACGAGGTCCTCTCCACCGACGAGGAGTAGCCCCGCCCCACTCGGTGGTTGAGGAGCTTGCGCAGCAAGCGTCTCGAAACCTCGTACGCCGAGGCTGGGACCGTCCCGCTCCACCGCGGATCCGGTCGAACACCTGTTCGAACCTGTGCCACCATGCAGCATGGCGGGCGGCATGGGCGGGGGCTGGAGCAGGCGTGGCGCCGGTGTCCCGCTTGCCCAGCGGGTCCGCGGCGACCAGCCCGCTCCACCACCGGCCCGGGACCCGCTCGGTGACTGCCCGGCCAGGCACTGCTGGGTCAGCGGCGCCGTCGACGCCGAGGGCGTCAAGCGACCTGGCCTGCTGCTCGAGTGGCGCCAGGTCGCGGGCCGCTGGGAGGGACGGGTCGCGTACGCCGCGCGCCTGCGTCCCCTGGAGGCCAACGGCGGCTGGCTCATGGTCGAGGAGTGGCTACCCGCGGAGCTGCTGACACCCAACTGACGAGGCACGCCCGAAATCAAGAACAGGCACTCCGTGGAGTGCCTGCAAATGAGTTGAACCGCTGGAGTCTCGGGTCACCAGCGGTTCAACAACTCGAACGTTAGAGAACAAGCCGCAGTCAGGGAAGGGCTTCCGTCGTTCCTGGACGAAGATGCCCCGAACGGACTATCCGAACCATCTGGGAGGCCTAGGTGGAATCGCCAGACCGGGTGGTCCCGCTCGGTGTCTAGTGACCGACGGGGCGGCGGCCGAGGCGGGTGGCCTGGCGCTCCCGCTGGCGGGTGAGCCGCTGGCGGCGCAGCCGGCGGACCAGGAGCGGGTCGTGGGCCAGGGCGCCGGGCAGGTCGATGATCGCGGTGAGGGCCCGGTAGTACTCCTCGGGCGAGAGCTTGAGCTTGGTGCGGATGGCGGAGTCCTTCACCTCGGCGTGCTTCCACCACTCACGCTCGAAGGCGAGGATCTCGCGCTCACGCGGGCTCAGCTCGACCATGCGCAGATCTTCTCAGGAGGTCCGGCGGTGCCCGCACGGGGCCCCCTGGTTGTGACCGCGGTCTCGCCGGGGCGTCCAAGGGTTGGTGACAGGCGCCTGACCGATCAACGGGTGGTCAACAGTTCGGACTAGGCCGAAAGGACCATAAGGGCCCTCTGACCTGCGGAAACGGCTCGGTGTTACCGGTCTGTGGAGGTTTTCAGGACACCCCGGAGGGCATAGGTTGATCCTGCAGCCGAACCGTGGGGGGACGGCTACAACATGGGGGTTCACAACAGCATGTCGGTCTATTTCGGCACTCCGGAACGCAACACCGAAGACCCGCTGATCAGCATCGTGGTGCCGGCGCTCAACGAGGCGCTGAACCTGTCGGTCGTGCTGCCGCAGCTGCCGCGCGTCCACGAGGTCATCCTCGTCGACGGCGGCTCGGTCGACGGCACCGTGATGGCAGCGCGTCGTGCGCTGCCGAGCATCATCACCGTGCTCCAGTCCCGCAAGGGCAAGGGCAACGCCCTGGCCGCCGGCTTCGCCAGGGTCACCGGCGACATCGTGGTGATGTTCGACGCCGACGGCTCGGCCGACCCAGCGGAGATCGTCCGCTTCGTCGACGCGCTGAAGGCCGGCGCCGACTTCGCCAAGGGGACCCGCTTCACCGCGGGTGGCGGCTCGGCCGACATCACGCCCGTGCGCCACCTCGGCAACACGTTCCTCAACGGTGTCTTCAACCTCGGCTTCCGGACGCACTACAGCGACCTCTGCTACGGCTACAACGCTTTCTGGGCCGACCTGATCCCGTTGCTCGACCTGCCCGACCACACCGGCCCGGCCTCGGCCAACGGCAAGATGCTGTGGGGCGACGGCTTCGAGATCGAGACGGTCATCAACTGCCGCTTCGCCGCCGCCGGCGTCTCGATCACCGAGGTGCCCTCGGTCGAGAAGCTGCGCATGTTCGGCGAGTCCAACCTGCGCGCTGTCTCCGACGGGATCCGGGTCCTCAAGACCCTGGTGACCGAGTGGCGCCGGGCCCGCGCCACGCGCCGCATGGAGCGCAAGCTCGCCGGCCCCGCCGTGGCCAAGCCGGCCCCGGCCGGCGACCGCATCGCCGCCTGACCACTGCCCTGACGCGAGTCGTCCGAGCCTCGTCCCGCGCCTGCGGGGCGGGGCTCGGTCGGTCTTCAGCGCCGTCGGTTGACGTAGACCAGCACGACCACCACCACGACGAGCACCACGAGCACCAGGAACGGGTAGTGCCCCAGCCCGAACAGGAAGTGGCCACCGCCGGGCGGACGTCGGATGCGCAGTGCGGTCACGGTTCCAGTGTGTAACCCAGCCCTGAGGTCGTGAGCAGGTGCCGGGGTTGGGCCGGGTCGTCCTCGAGCTTGCGGCGCAGCTGGGCCGCGTAGACCCGCAGGTAGTGGTGCTCGCTGAGGTAGCCGGTGCCCCACACCTCGCGCAGCAGCTGCTCGCGGGTGACCAGGCGGCCGATGTTGCGCGCCAGCAGCTCCAGGAACGCCCACTCGGTGGGGGTGAGCCGCACCTCGACGCCGTCGCGGTGCACCTTCTTGCGGGCCAGGTCGATGACCAGGCCGCCGGCCACCACCTCGCTCTCGGTGGGCTCGGCGCTGGCCGCGCGGCGTACGGCGGCCCGCAGCCGGGCCATCAGCTCGTTCATGGCGAAGGGCTTGGTGACGTAGTCGTCGGCGCCGAGGTCGAGGGCCTCGACCTTGTCCTCGCCGTGCTGGCGCGCCGAGAGGACCACGATGGGCACCGACGTCCAGCCGCGCAGACCCGCGATCACCTCGGTCCCGTCGAGGTCGGGCAGGCCCAGGTCCAGCAGGATGACGTCGGGGTGGGTGGTCGCGGCGGCGTCAAGGGCTGAGCGGCCGTCGGCGGCGGTGACCACCTCCCAGCCGTGGGCGCGCAGATTGATGGCCAGGGCCCGCGCGAGGGCCGGCTCGTCGTCGACGATGAGCACCTTGCCGGAGGTCACGAAGCGACCGCGCGGGGCTCCGTGGAGGGGCTCGACCGGGGGAGCGAGAGCACCATGGTCAGCCCGCCGCCCGGGGTGTCCTCGGCCGACAGCGTGCCGCCGAGCGCCTCGGCCAGGCCGCGGGCCACGGCCAGCCCCAGACCGAGCCCACCCGGGCTGCTGTCGCCCAGCCGCTGGAACGCCTCGAACATCCGGTCGCGGGCCTCGTCGGGGACTCCCGGACCGCGATCGACCACCAGGACCTCCACGGTCTGGGGCAGCACGTGCGCGAGCACCCGGACGGGTGCGCCCGGCGCGTGCCGGACCGCGTTGTCGACCAGGTTGGCCACCACCCGCTCCAGCAGCCCTGGGTCGGTGGTGACCAGGGGAGCGGGCTCCTCGACCTCGAGGCGTACGACGCCCGGGTCGTGCCCCGCGACGGCCAGCGGCAGCACCTCGTCGAGGCTGCGGGTGCGCAGGACCGGGTGGACCAGCCCGCTCTGCAGCCGGGACAGGTCGAGCAGGTCGTCGATGAGCCGCTCGAGCTGCTCGGCGGAGCCGCCCACGGAGCGGACCAGCTCCTCCCGGTCGGCCTCGGACACCCCGGCGTCGAGCAGGCCGTCGATGGAGGCGCGCATGGTGGCCAGCGGCGTCCGGAGGTCGTGGGAGACCGCGCGGAGCAGCGCGGTCGACGTCGCCTCGGCCCGCTCGAGGTCGGCGGCCCGCTCGTCGCGCTCGCGGAGGCGCCGGTACTCCAGCACCAGGCCGGTCTGCACCGCGAAGGCCTCCAGCACCCGCTGGTCGGTGGCCCGCAGCGGCTCGCCGCACAGCGCCAGCACGTGCTCGTCGTCGACCCGGACCCGGCTGTCGCCCTCCTCGGGGGTGGCCGCGCAGGGCGCGCCCGACGAGGCCAGCACCACCCAGCCGGCCCAGCTGCGCTCGAGCAGTGAGACGGCGTCCTGGCCGAAGGTCTCGCGCAGCCGCTCGACCACCGCCTCGGCGGTGTCCTGGCCGGTCAGGACCGACCGGGACAGCCCGCTCATGGTGGCCGCCTCGGTGCGGGCGCGCAAGGCGTCGGCGGCCCGCCGCGAGGCCCGGTCCACCACCGTGGCCACCGCGGCGGCCACGGCCACGAACACCACGAGCGCCAGCAGGTTCCGCGGCTCCGAGACGGTCAGGGTGCCGACGGGCTTGGTGAAGAAGTAGTTGAGGGTGAGGAAGCCGATGACCGCGCCCAGCAGCGCCGGCAGCAGCCCGCCGGTCAGCGCCACCACGACCGTGGAGGCCAGCAGGGTGAGCATGGCCAGCGGCAGCTGGTCGGTGTCGGCGAAGCCGTGCAGGGCCCAGGTCAGCAGCGTGGGCAGGGCCAGGGCCCCGACCCAGCCGGCCACCTGGCGCCCGCGCGAGAGCGGCGAGAGGAGGGGAGTGCGCAGCGCACGGCGGGCCACCTGGTCGTGGGTGACCAGGTGGACGTCGACCGACCCGGCCAGCGAGGCGATCCGGTCGCCCGTGGTGCCGGTGAAGAGCCGGCGGAGCCGCCCGTGCCGCGAGACACCGACCACGATCATGGTGGCGTTGGCGCCGGCCGCGAAGTCCACCACCGCGGCGGGCACGTCCTCGCCCACGACGGAGTGGAAGGTCCCGCCCACCGAGGCCACCAGCTCTTGGGCGCGGTCGAGCCGGCGCTCGTCGGTGCTGTGCAGTCCGTCGGTGGCGATGACGTGCACGGCCAGCAGCTCGGCCCCGGCCGCGCGCTGGGCCAGCCGCGAGCCGCGCCGGATGAGCGTCTCGCTCTCGGGGCCGCCGGTCACGGCCACCACGAGCCGCTCCTTGGCCGGCCAGGTCTCGTGGATGCGGTGCGCCCGCCGGTAGTCGTCCAGCTGGTCGTCCACGCGGTCGGCCAGCCAGAGGAGGGCCAGCTCGCGCAGCGCGGTCAGGTTGCCGACCCGGAAGTACGACGTCAGCGAGGCGTCGACCTGCTCGGGCCGGTAGATGTTGCCGTGGGCCATCCGGCGACGCAGCGCGTCGGGCGACATGTCGACCAGCTGGATCTGGTCTGCGGTGCGGACCACCTCGTCGGGGACGGTCTCGCGCTGGACGATGCCGGTGATGCGCTCGACCTCGTCGTTGAGCGACTCCAGGTGCTGGATGTTGACGGTGGTGATGACGTCCATCCCGGCGGCCAAGAGCTCCTCGACGTCCTGGGCCCGCTTCTGGTGGCGGCTGCCCGGCACGTTGGTGTGGGCCAGCTCGTCGACCAGCACCACGGCGGGCCGGCGGGCCAGGACCGCGTCGAGGTCCATCTCGGTGAACGTGGTGCCGCGGTGGTCGACCTCTCGCCGCGGCACCACCTCCAGGCCCTCGAGCTGGGCAGCGGTCTGCGCGCGGTCGTGGGTCTCGACGAACCCGACCACCACGTCGGTGCCGCGCTCACTGCGCCGCCGCGCCTCCCCGAGGGCGGCGTACGTCTTGCCCACCCCGGGCGCCGAGCCGAGGTAGACGATGAGTCGCCCCGGTCGGCGGGCGGGCGCTGGCTCCACGGTGCCCATTGTGTTCCTAGGCCCCCTGGCTGGCCTGCCGGACGGCGATGTTGAGCATCAGCACGTCCACGTGCGGCTCGCCGAGGACGCCCCAGGTCCGTCCCGAGGTGTGCTCGTCGACGAGCCGGCGCACCGTGTCCTCGCTCAACCCGTGGGCGGCCGCGACCCGGCGCACCTGGAGCTCGGCGTAGGCCACCGAGATGTCGGGGTCCAGCCCGGACGCAGAGGCGGTCAGCGCATCCGGGGGCACCCGGCGCGGGTCGACGCCCTCGCGCGCGGCGATCTGGGCCCGGCGCTCCGCGATCGCTTTGAGCAGGGCGGGCTCCTCAGGCCCCAGGTTGGACCCGGCCGACGAGAGCATGTCGTAGCCGTCCCCGGCCGCCGAGGGCCGCGGCTGGAACAGCCCCGGGTCGTCGACCAGCTGGCCGATCAGCTCCGAGCCGACCGCCCGCCCCGGGTCGGTCGTGTGGCTCCCGTCGGCCGCCACCAGCGACCCCCGCGCCTGCCACGGCGCCGCCACCCGGCCGAAGCCGTAGACCACCAGCGGATAGGCCACCCCGGCCACCAGCGTCACGGCCACGAGCAGCCGCAGCCCGGCCAGGCTCTGCCGGAACAGCGCGTACAGGTCCTTCATGTCAGTTCTCCTTGGTGCAGCGGCGGTGGCGCGATGCGTTCGGCGACGCCCGACGGTGGTTGAGGAGGGCGTTCTGCGCCGAGCGGTGGTTGAGGAGGGCGTTCTGC
>CAZEPK010000288.1:0-6629 GCA_964514085.1 uncultured Nocardioides sp. | reverse complement strand
CGGCCACCACCAGCACCCGACCACCGGACTCCCGGGCGATCACCCGCGCGATGGCCCGGTCGACCAGGCCGACGGCGTCGGCGGGCAGGTGCCGCGACATCTTCGCCACCCGCCGCGCGATCCCGATCTCCGCCTCACCGGCCACACACACCGCCCACACCAACGGCAACCGATGCATCAGATCCAGCACGTCGGCCAACGCGTTCACCGTCGCCGTCACCCCGGTCCCGCGGGCCAGCGCGATCTCACCGAGGCAGAAGTCCTGCACCGCCGGCGTGCCCTCACCACCCACCAGGACCGCCTCGTCGCGGGACACCTCGGGGTCACCGGAGTGCACCGCAGCCCACTGGGCCAGCACCTCCAGGTCACGGACCTCGGCCAACCGACGCGCCCGCACCGCCGCCGTCGAGGCAGCCAACAGCCCCGCAGGGTCGAGGTCGGGCAGGTCGTCGTCCATTGCTGCTCACGCTAAAGGTGACCACCGACAGTCGGGTCCGGTCGATCGACCGGCTTGTGGAGAACCGCTCGAGAGTGCGTTCAGTCCTCCGTCGAGCAGTAGCTGCTCCGGTAGTCCGCCGTCCCCGGCCGGCAGTACGAACTCTCCGCCAACCACGTCGTCCCGACCACGATCAGCACCGACGACACCAAGAGTGCGACGCCGCCGACCGCCATATAGCCGCTCCGCCTCGTACGCAGCCCACGGACGAGAACGCCCACCCCGACGGCCGCCAGCAGCAGCTGACCCAACCCGCCGACGTTGATCCACAGACCGGTCGTCCGACACGGCGAGCAGCTGGTGGTGCTGCAGCTGTACTCGTTGGTGCAGTCGGTCATCACACCGAACCCCACGACCAACCATCCGAAAGTCCCAAGCACCAGGCAGGTCCCGATCGCGAGTGCAACAAGCGAACCAGCAGCGATGCGGAGCGTGGTCATCTCGCGAGCCTTATGACGCACGTCCGGGCCGGGATCGGTCGGGGTACTCAACTCTTCGCCGCCCAGCCCTGCCCCGCGGGGTCTGCGGCTGGCGAGCACCCAATCGCCCGACGTCATTCCGCCGCGTGTGGGTCATCCGACCTGCCGCGGTCAGCACGTAATCCCACCGATAGGGACGGCGCCAAGCCGACGCCTGGCGGTCAGCGACGACGACGCATCGCTTGCGTCGCGCGTGCCTGTCGCTCTTCTGCGCTCATTCGCGCCAAGACCTGGAACTCGCTACCCGGCGGAACGTAGCTGCGGCGGCGGCGCTCGAGCGACGCGACGTACCACCATGGCGGCCGTAGGTTCGACTTGCGACGGTTGTGAGTCCGGCACAGAGCTTGGCCGTTGCTGAGGATGGTCGGCCCTCCGCGCGACCAGGGATAGATGTGGTCTGCCTCGGTTGCCGGCGCCCGGCAGCGTCCCCAAGCGAAGAAGCTCGCGGCTTCGCACTGACCACCGGCTCGTGTCATGACCGCTCGCCTCGAAGCGAACTTGAATCCGCGCCATGGGTCCCGGCGCTGAAGCAGGCGAGGGCCGCGCCCGGGCATCGGTGCGGTGAAGACGATGACTACGAGGCAGAGGAGGAGCAGCAGCGGGAGGTGAGGACGGAGCCCGTCCACGAGCGAATCCAGGACGGGCTTGAACACGGATCGGAGTGTGCCTCGACCCTCGTGCGATCCGCAGCAGGTCCGGCCTATCCGTGGTCAAGCTTCCGCAGGCGGATCGGCTTGCGTCAGACCTGACTCCGGCGGCTGTCCGCTCAGCCGCGTCGCTCGCCCCCGAGTTGTGCGGGCCCTACCGCCTCCCGCGGCCGAACATGCGGCCCATCCGCGCCGCCATCGAGCCCGGCGGCTTGATGTTGATCAGGGTGGAGCCGTCCGGCTCTGGCAAGCCCGCCGCCTGCTCCGCAGAGAGCGTCGTCTCGACGTGGGTGGTGAAGATCGAGCCGATCTGGTCGGCGTCGACGAAGCGCCTGCCGTCCGGTGTCTCGACCACGATGCCGTCGAAGACCGAGACCAGCTCGTCGACCAGGACGGACTGGACCGAGGCGAACGGGGTGCCGTCGCTCGTGTGCACGGGAGTGCCCGGCTGCAGCGCGGTGTAGGCGATGGGGTGACCGTCCGCCTCAGACATGGGACAACCGTACGAGGCTGACCCCAACGACGAGAGGCGCTTCTCCACGACGACCGCGCGCTCAGGCTCCGCTGCGGCCGACGAAGCCGGTCTCGAAGGCGACGACCACCGCCTGGACGCGATCGCGGACACCGAGCTTGGTGAGGACGCGAGCCACGTGCGTCTTCACGGTCGTCTCGGCCACCACCATCTCCGCGGCGATCTCCGCGTTGGACAGGCCACGAGTGATCAGGCGGAGGACCTCGAGCTCGCGCTCGGTGAGCTGGGCGAGTCGTTCGGGGATGCCGGGGTCGGGCGCGGGCTCGGCGAACCGCTCGAGGAGTCGCTGGGTGATGGAGGGCTCGATGAGCGAGTCGCCGGTCGCGGCGGCGCGGACCGCAGCGATGAGACGGGTCGAGGGCGCGTCCTTGAGTAGGAAGCCGGCGGCGCCCGCGCGGAGGGCGCGGTAGATGTACTCGTTCTGGTCGAACGTCGTCAGGACCACGATCGTCGGGGGGTCGGCCTGCCGCAGGATCTGCTCGGTCGCGGCCAGGCCGTCGAGGACCGGCATGCGGATGTCCATCAGCACGACCTGGGGCTTGACCAGCGCCGCCTGGCGGACCGCCTCGTGCCCGTTCTCGGCCTCGGCGACGACCTCGATGTCACCCTCGGCCTCGAGGATGACCCGGAAGCCGGTGCGGAGCAGCTCCTGGTCGTCGGCGATGAGGACCGTGATCACGCCGCCATTGTGCCGACAGCAGGAGCCGGCCGGAGTCCTCCTCGAGGATGACGCCCCTCGCTCGGATCATCCTTGCTGCTGACGCGGACGACGGCGCCGCGCTGCGAGCGTGCTGCCAGGGGGGTCAACCAGACGCCCGGAGAAAGGGACCACGATGGACATCCTCAAAGGCATCCGACCGCTCGACTACGTCCTGACGGCCGTCATGGTCGTCCTCGCCGCCTTCATCGGGTGGGAGAACGTCAACGCCGGCGCCGACGCCGACCTCGCCCACTCGCTCGACTCCCAGTCGGCCCTCATGATCCCGGTGTTCGTGCTCGCCGCGCTCCCGATCCTGTGGCGGCGGCGCGGCATCCTGGCCGCGATCGGTGTCTCGTTCGTCGTCATGGCGCTCAGCATCCCGGCGTTCGGGTGGGTCACCCGCTGCGGCTTCGCGCTGCCGCTCGCGGTCGCGATGGCGTACGCCGTGGCGCGGTTCGCCGGCAGCCGGCAGAACCACGTCGTGGGTCTGGTCGGGATCCTCGCGCTCCAGATCGTGATCCTGATGAAGGACGCCTCGACCGGAGGCCTCGGTGGCCTCGTGATCGGGCTGCCGGCGGCGGCCATTGCCTACGGCATCGGCCTGTTCGTCGAGTCTCGCGCCCGCTCGGCTGCAGCCCCTACGCTGAGCCCCCAGCGCGTCAACGCCTGAGGAGTCGAGTGATGACGGAGGGCACCGGCCGCGTCTTCCGGGGGCTGCACCCCGTCGACTGGCTCCTCGCCGGTGCCCTCACCGCGCTGGGCGTCGTCCTGATGCTCGAGAACGTCCATCTCGGTGAAGCACGCGCCGCCGCCGCGGTGGCCGACGGCACCATGGTCCACCTGACCACGTCGCACTCGTGGGCCATGGTGCCCGTCTTCGCCGTCGCGACCGTCCCGGTGCTGTGGTGGCGACGCAACATCCTCGCCGTGACGGCCATCGTGCTGTCCACGATGGTGGCCCACGACCTGCTCTTCGGGTGGGTGACCAGGTGCGGAGCCGGGCTGCCGCTCGTCTTCGTCCTGGCCTACCTCGGCGGCGTGGCCCTGGAGCGCCGAGCGGCAGTGCTCATGCTGCTGCTCAGCTCGGCGCTGACGGTCGCCGTGCTCGTGGTCGACGCGACCACGGGGCTCGAGCCCGTCGTCTTCGCGCTCCCCGTCGTGCTGATCGTCTTCGGCGTCGGCCGCGCCGTCCGCCACCGCACGGCCATGAGCGCCGAGCTGAAGGCGCGGACGGTCGAGCTGCGGGAGCTCCGCGACGAGCGCGTCGCGCTGGAGGTCGCCGGCGACCGCGCCCAGCTCTCAGCCCAGCTCGAGGGCCTCCTCCAGGAGCGGCTCGTCCAGCTCACGGCCGCAGCCGAGTCCGGCAAGGATCTCGACCCCGTCGCCGCCCGCACGCTCTTCGAGTCCATCGAGAGCGAGAGCCGCGCGACGCTCGACGGGATGCGCGAGATCGTCGGCCTGCTGCGCGGTGGGGACGTCGCCCTGGCGCCCGCTCCGACGGTGGCCCACCTGGACGCCCTGCTGGCCCGCCACACGCAGGGCGACTCGCGGCTGACGGTCACCGGCGACCCGCGCTCGCTGTCCGCGACCCTCGAGCTCTCGGCCTACCGGATCGTCGAGCACCTCGTGGACGTGCTCGCCGACCAGCCGGACTCGCGCATCGGGGTGGCCGTGCGCTTCGACGTCGATGCGCTGGAGATCCGCGTCGACGGTCCCGTCGACCGGTCCGCCGACCTCAAGGCCGCGGTGGCCAGGGCCCGGGAGCGCGCGACGTTCCTCGGTGGCTCCCTCGACGTCAAGGTGAGCCGGGGTCACGCCAGGGCCGTGGCCCTGCTCCCGATGCCGGGATAGCAGACCGGTGCCACGACTCGAGCAGGGCGCCATCGCGCTGGGCGCGGTGGTCGTGGTGGCGCTCCCCACCACGCTGCACGGCTGGCCCACCACGCTGCGTGGCAACCTGTTCACCGCCCTCCTCCTGGGCGGTGGCCTCGCCCTGGTGTGGTGGCGGACCCACCCACGGGCGGCGTCGGTGGTGGCGCTGGGACTGTTCGCAGCGGCCCCCGCGCTGGGCGGCTGGTTCCCCGACTCGGCAGTCACGATCTTCTCCGCCAGCTTCCTGGTGCTCGCCCTCGGCTGGTCCGGTCCCGGCGCCTGGCTGGTGGCCGCCTGCGGCGCGGCCTACATGGTGCCGTTCTCCTACCTGGCCGAGATCGACAGCTGGGTCGCCGCCGTCGTCATCACCGCCCCGCCGTTCCTCGCGGGGACGGCCCTCCGCCTGCGCAACGAGACGGCAGGACAGCTGGCGGCGCGCCTCCACGAGCTCGAGGACGAGCGCGAGCTGTACGCCGAGATCGCGCTGCGGCACGAGCGGGCCCGGATCGCCAGCGAGCTCCACGACATCGTCGGTCACGCCATCAGCGTGATGGTGGTCCAGGCGGCCGCCGGGCAGCGGTTGGCCGAGGCGGACCCGGTGCGCGCCCGGGAGGCGTTCGCCGCGATCTCGGAGTCCGCACGGCAGGGCACGCAGGACCTGCAGAAGCTGGTCGAGCTCCTCGGCGACGAGCACAGCGACACGGGCGCGAGGACGGACCTCTCGCTGGTCGACGAGGTCGTCTCCCGCGCCGGCCGGAGCGGGCTCAACGTCACCTGCCGCTTCGAGGGCGACCGCGACCTGGTCCCCGGACCCGTGGCGCACCTGGCGTTCCGGGTCGTGCAGGAGAGCCTCACCAACGCGCTGAGGTACGCGCCCGGGGCCGACGTCCGCATCGTGATCAGCGCCGACGAGGCGGCCCAGCGCCTGGCCGTCCGGGTCGAGAACGACCGGGCCGCCCCGGGCGAGACGCACCTCGTCGGCACGGGACGGGGGCTCGTGGGCCTGCAGGAGCGCATCCAGACCACGGGCGGGCAGTTCCGTGCCGGGAGGACCGACCGGGGTGGCTGGGCGGTCGAGGCGCGGCTGCGCACCAGCTGATCAGGCGCTGAACTCCCGGTCGGCCAGCACCGGGACCACGTCGCTGACGTCGAGCTCCGCGGCCACGTCGACGTCCTCGCCGAACGTGGCCGCGGTCAGCTCGAGGCCGCTCGCGCAGCCGTGGACGGCGGCCGCCAGCGACGACTCGACCGCACGGAAGGCGTCGGCCGCGACGCGCGCCTCGGGCGAGAGGTCCTCAGGAGGCAGCAGCGCCAGCACGGCGCCCGCACCCCACAGGTCCTCGACCGCGGGGCGCAAGGTGTCGTCCGGCCAGCGCTCACCCGCGGCCACCACCGCAATGGTCCCGCCTCGCGACGACAGCCAGTCAGCGACGGCGGACCGGTTCCGCAAGCAGGCACCCACGACCACCGCGCCGCTGTCGGCCAGGGCGAAGGAGATGGACGAGCCGTTGGGCGAGGGCAGCACGACCCGCTCGATACCCGAGACCGAAGACATCGCCGCGGACGACAGGCTGACCGCGGACGACGGCGGGAGCGCGCGGCCCTCGAGGCGGCCGACCGCGAGGGTGGCGCGGCGCTGGGCGGCGTACGACGCGGCGCGCTCGTCCTTCCAGCGGTAGGGCAGGACCGTCATGCCGCGCTCGACCGCGACGCAGAGAGTGGTGGTGAACGAGAGCACGTCGACCACCACGGCCACGTCCGCGCCCTCGGCGATGGCGGCCGCGCCCGTCGGGCCCCAGTCGAAGCGGATCCGGTTAGCCAGCTGGCGGTGCTGGGGGTCGAAGGTCATCGCACCCGGACGACGAGCTTGCCCAGCGCCTTGCGGGCGTCGAGGTCGAGGAGC
>CAZEPK010000287.1:0-6633 GCA_964514085.1 uncultured Nocardioides sp. | reverse complement strand
GCGGACCATGCCGAGCTGGTCCATCTCCTCGAACTCGCTGGAGTAGTCGGTGAGTAGCCCCTTGGCCACCAGCTGCAGCAGCACCGTGTTGTCGCCCTCGAAGGTGGTGAACACGTCGGTGTCGGCCTTGAGCGCCGGGAACCGGTTCTCGGCCAGGTAGCCCGCGCCGCCGCAGGCCTCGCGGCACTCCTGGATGGTGTGGGTGGCGTGCCAGGTGCCGAGCGCCTTGGTGCCGGCGGCCCGCGACTCCAGCTCGCGCCGCACCTTCTGCCCGTCCGCGTCCTCGCCCACCTCACCGGAGAACACCCGGTGGCACTGGCCGGCCACGACCTCTTGAGCGAAGTGCAGCGCGTAGGTCCCGGCCAGCAGCGGGAACAGCCGGCGCTGGTGCTGGCCGTAGTCGAGGAGCAGGTCCTCCTGGTCCTCCGAGGTGGCCTCGAACTGACGGCGCTGGAGCGCGTAGCGGACGGCGATGGCCAGCGCCACCTTGCTGGCGTTGATGCCGGCACCGCCGACGCAGACCCGGCCCTGCACCAGGGTGCCGAGCATGGTGAAGAAGCGGCGGTTCGGGTTCTCGATGTCGCTGGTGTACGTCCCGTCCTCGGCCACGTCGGCGAACCGGTTGAGGAGCGCCTCGCGCGGCACGCGCACGTGGTCGAACCACAGCTTGCCGTTGTCCACGCCGTTGAGGCCCATCTTGAGCCCGTCGTCCTCGATGCGGACGCCCTCCGCGGGCCGGCCGTCCCGGCGGATCGGCACCACGAAGGCGTGCACGCCGTGGCTCTGGTCGCCCTCCGGTCCGGGCACCTCGAGCTGGGCGAAGACCACGGCCACCTCGGCGTGCACCGCGGCGTTGCCGATGTAGTCCTTGTTGGCGTCCGGCCGGGTGGTGGTGATGACGAACTCGCCGGTCCCGGCGTCGTAGGTCGCCACCGTGCCGAGCGCCTGCACGTTGGAGCCGTGGCCGGTCTCGGTCATGGCGAAGCAGCCCATCAGCCGCCCGGTGATGAGGTCGGCCAGGTAGAGGTCGTGGTGCCGCTTGGTACCGAGCTGGAGGACCGCTCCCCCGAAGAGGCCGAACTGGACGCCCACCTTGACCAGCGCCGACAGGTCGCCGAAGGCCAGGGTCTCGAAGGCCGCGAACGACGCGCCGACGTCGCCGCCCCCGCCGTACTCGGTCGGGAAGCCCATCCCGGTCTGACCGGTCGCCGCCATCTCGACCACGACCTCCTTGACCCGCTCGCGGTAGGCCGCGCGGTCGAGGGTCTCCTGCTCCTCCAGGATGGAGGCGTACTCCGCCAGGTTGGACCGCACCAGGTCGCGGACCTCGGCGTACCTCCCGTCGAGCAGCGCGGTCAGGGCCGGGACGTCGACCGTCGGGACCGGGTGCCCGGACGGCTCGTCCTCCGCCGGGCCCGGCCCGGGGAGGGCGGGCGCGTCGTCCACCGCTCCGGGCGGCTCGGGTGTCGGGTCTGCGGGGGCGGTCGTCTCCGTGGCCACGCCGTCACGCTACCGACCCCGGCGGGGGCTGAGGCGCGAAGGCGTCCTGCGCCTGAGCCTCGAAGCCCGGACCCCGACGGTGGCTGAGGTGCGAAGGCGTCCTGCGCCTGAGCCTCGAAGCCCGGACCCGGCGGTGGCTGAGGTGCGAAGGCGTCCTGCGCCTGAGCCTCGAAGCCGCTGGCCGTGGTGCTGGGCCCGGACCGACCCAGCACCGTGTCAGGAGGCTTCGAGGCTCGGCCGCGGACGGCCTCGCACCTCAGCCACCGTCGCGGGGCACCGTCGTCAGGGCCTGGCGAAGTAGTTGGGGGTGGTCCAGTAGTACATGGAGACCTCCTCGACGTTCCGGCCCGGTCGAGGCGCGTGCACCATCATCCCGCCGCCGGTGTAGATCGCCACGTGGTAGATCGAGGAGGCACCGCCGTCGCTCCAGAACAGCAGGTCGCCCGGCTGGAGCTGGGACAGGGTGACCGGGGTCGACTGCTGGTACTGCGCGACCGAGTAGTGCGGCAGCGACTTCCCGCCGGCCTCCCAGGCCCGCATGGTCAGGCCGGAGCAGTCCCACGAGCTCGGACCGGCCGCGCCGTAGCGGTACGGCTCGCCGATCTGGGCGCGGGCGAAGGCCACCGCGGCCGCCGCGTCGCCGGTGGCCGGCGGGGCGGGCGGCACCGGCGGGGTGGTGGGCGTGCTGGTCGGCGTGCTCGTCGGGGTGGCGCTGGGGGTGGGTGCGGTCGTGGGCGCCGTGGTCGGGGCCGCGGTGGGCCCGGCCGTCGGGGTCGGCGTGGGTGCGGCGGTCGGTGCCGCGGTCGGGGTCGGGGCGGCGGTGGGCGTCGGCTGTGCCGTCGGAGTCTGCTGCTCCTCGTCCTGCTCGGCCTGCGCCTGGGCGGCGGCGGCCGCGGCTGCGGCGGCCTGGGCGTCGAGCTGGTCCTGGCGCTGGCCGGCCAGGTCGGCGCTGATGCCCTGGAGCCGCGCGAGCTCACCGATCAGCCGGTCGTGCTCGGCGGCGTACGCCGCGGCCTGGTCGGCCGCCGCGGACTCCGCCGCGCGGGCGGCGTCCCTGCTGCTCCTGGCCCGCTCGGTGGCGGCGCGCGCGTCCTCCAGCGCGGTCGCGGCTCGCGCGTCGGCGCCCTCCGCCGCGTCCGCCGCGTCGTCGAAGGCGTCGTAGCGGCCCTGCAGGCCGCCCTCGGCGTTCTGCAGTGCGGCGGTGCTCTCCAGGACGTCGGTGATCCCGTCCGCCCCGCTGATCGCGCCGAGCGCACCGAGCTGGGGCGACATCTGGTAGGCCCCGACCGCCGCGTCGGCGTACGCCGAGCGCTGGCGCTCGAGGTCGGCGTCCGCGGCCACGGCCTGGGCCTGGGCCAGGCGGGAGGCCTCGGCGGCCTGCTGCGACTCGTAGCGGGCGCCGTTGAAGGCCTCACCCGCCCGGGCCGCGGCCACCTGGGCGGCGTCGAGCTCCTGCTGCGCGGCGGCCAGGCGGGCCTGGACCGACCCGACGTCGGCCGCCGTGGCGTCGACGGCGGACCGGGCCCGGTCCACGTCGCGCTGCGAGACGTGCCCGTCGGGGTCCGCGGCCATCGCCGCCGGGACGCTCAGCCCCAGGGCGCCGACCAGCGCCATCCCCATGACAATCCTCCGTGCACGCACGGCAACGACCCCTCATACGGTTCGCGACCGGCTCCTTCCCCGAGCCGGTCTCTCCCCTGACACCGCCAGTCACATCGGTCACTTGCGGCGCAGGAACCTCAACCGTAGGGCGATTCGAGCCCCGGTCAACCCGAATCGGGCAACTTTCTCGAATTCGTCGGCGTGTCGGCTTGACGCACTACACCGGTGTAATTCGATGCCCGGCTTTCAGTCGCGCAGGACCGGGACCGCCGAGGTGGTGGTGGTGGGGTGCGAGCGCAGCCCGCGGCGCTCGAACTTCTGGCCGCTGGCCAGGCCCCCGACGTAGAAGCTGACCAGCGCGATGAGCACGCCCGCGACGTCGTCGGCGATGTAGTGCCAGCCGAAGTAGAGGGTGGCCACGGCGGTCACGCAGAAGTTCACCCAGACCGCGATCCGCAGCCACTTGATGCGGACGGTGTACTGCACCATCAGGGCCACCAGCATGGTGATGCCGCAGTGCAGGCTGGCGAACCCGGCCACCGACTGCACGGCGTCGCTCAGCGTGCCGGCCACCACCTGGTCGCGGGTGAAGTCGAGGGAGTCCATGAGCTGCTTCGACGGCGTGTTCGGCAGCTCGGTGTAGAGCTGCACGTAGCGGAAGCCCGGGCCGAGCGTCGGCAGCGCGTAGTAGGAGATCGTGCCGAGCACCCAAGCCAGGCACTGGGAGGTCACGAACCAGTAGCCGTAGGACAGGTTGCGCGCCCACACCAGCCAGGCGGTGACGACCAGGGGCACCATCGGCAGGAACCACAGGTAGACGTAGGACAGCACGTGGGCGGCCACACCGGTGCCGAGCACGGTGTGCAGCAGCGTGGCCGGGTCGTGGCCGAAGAGCAGCGCGTGGTCGAGCAGGTGCAGCTCGCGGTCGTACTTGGTGGTGATGACGAACGGCAGGAACGACTTGATGTTCCGGTAGGTCACGTAGACCACGTAGAAGCTGGTGATCCCCGAGGCCACGAGGATGATCCGCTCCTTGTTCCAGTGGGTGCGCAGCCGGTGGCGCACGATCTGGGGGATCGCGCGCGGCTGGCGCCAGGAGTTGTAGACCGTCAGCGGCAGCAGGTCGAGGAGCAGCGCGCCGAGCAGGAGGATCGGGAGCCGGATGTAGGACGGACCCAAGAAGCTGCCCTCCGGGTCGACCAGCTTCTTGTCGAGGACGACGGCCTCGACGACCGCCCAGATCGCCATCCCACCGGCCAGCACGACCATGAGGACCCAGGCGCGGCGATACACGCGGGTCAGTCTAGGGACGGACCGGCGGGCGGGCTCAGCGGGTTTTGGCCGACCGCCGCGGTCCGGGTCGCGTCGACGCTGAGCCGCACCGCCTGGCCGACCCCCGGGTGCTGGTCCAGCGGGGCCACCGCGTCCACCTCGCCGATCCCCTCCACGTCGACCAGCAACCGCACCTGCTCGGGGGTCACCCGGGCCTCGACCACCGTCCCCCGCAGCGGCCCCTGCGGCTCCACGCGGAACGCGCTGCGGCGCACGGCGAGCCGCAACGGAGGGAAAGTCTCAGACCTTCCCGACGCCGCCCCCGCCTGAGCCGTGTCCAGAGCGTCTGAGACTTTGGCCGCGGCAGGGCCCTCCAGCACCCGGGCGTAGCCGAGGAAGAGCGCGGTCGGGGTGTCGACCGGGGAGCGCCAGACCTCGTCGATCGCGCCCTGCTGGACGATCCGGCCGGCCCGCATCACGGCCAGCCGGTCGGCGACCGTGAACGCCTCCTCGTGGTCGTGGGTGACCATCAGCGCGGTGGTGCCCTCGTGGCGCAGGATGGTGCGCAGGTCGGTGGCGAGCCGGTGCCGCAGCCCGGTGTCGAGAGCCGAGAGCGGCTCGTCGAGCAGCAGCAGCCGCGGGCGTACGGCGAGGCAGCGCGCCAGCGCCACACGCTGGCGCTCGCCGCCCGACAGCGTGGCCGGCAGCCGGTCCTCGTAGCCCTCCAGGCCCACCAGCGCCAGCAGCTCGGCCACCCGGGCCTCGACGCCACTGGCCCGGCGCAGCCGCAGCGCGTAGCCGACGTTGCGGGCCACCGTGAGGTGGCCGAAGAGCTGGCCGTCCTGGAACATCAGCGCGAAGCCGCGCCGGTGGGTCGGCACCCGGGCCAGGTCGGCGCCGTCCCAGGCCACCCCGCCGGCCACCAGCGGCTCCAGCCCGGCGACGGCGCGCAGCAGCGTGGACTTGCCGCACCCGGACGGGCCGAGCACGGCCAGCACCTGCCCGTCGGGGAGCTCCAGCGTCGCCTCGCGCACGGCCGGCGTGCCGTCGTAGGACACCGACACCTCGCGCAGGCTCAGCATCAGAGAGCTCCCAGGCTGCGCACGCCGAGCCGGTCCACGACCAGCACGACGAGGGCGGTCGCAGCGGCCAGGACCACCGAGGCGGCGAGGGCCATCCCGAAGTTCTCGCTCCCGGGACGGCCGATGAGCTGGTAGATCACGACGGGCAGCGTGGGGTGCTCGTCGCGGGCCAGGAACGACGTGGCGCCGAACTCGCCCAGGGAGACCGCGAACGCGAAGCCCGCCGCGGCCAGCAGCGGCCGCCAGACCACCGGCAGGTCCACGGTGGCGAAGGCGCGCAGCGGGCCGGCGCCCAGGGACGCCGCGGCCTGGCGCTGGCGGCCGTCCAGGCCGGCGAGCACGGGCACCAGGGTGCGCACGACCAGCGGCAGCGCCACCAGCGCCTGGGCCACCGGCACCAGCAGCGGCGAGTCGCGCAGGTCGAGCGGAGGACGGTCGAGGGTGATGAGGAAGCCGAAGCCCAGGGTCACCGCCGAGACGCCGAGCGGGAGCATGAAGAAGCCGTCGAGGGTGCTGCGGAGCCTCCGCTCGCCCCGCGTGGCCGAGCGCCGGCTGACGACGACCGCGATGAGCCCGCCGAGCAGCAGCGACATCCAGGTCGCGTCGACCGCGGTGCGCAGCGAGGTCACCAGGGCGTCGGTGACCGGGACCAGCAGCGCGTTGCCGTCGCCGACGGTCGTGAGCCGCCGGTAGCTGGCCAGGCTCCAGGCGTCGTCGACGCGCAGCGACCCCACCAGCAGGGTGAGGACCGGAGCGGCCACCAGCCCCAGGGCCAGGACCGTCGCGACCAGCTGCGCGGTGTCGCCCGCGCGCGGCCGGCGCGGGCGCGCCGTACGCCGCTCCACGGTGGGGTCCGGCACCGCCCGGAGCCGGCCGGCCAGGACGAGCAGCGCGGTCACCGCCACCAGCTGCACGACCGACAGCGCCGCGGCCGCGCGCAGGTCGAGCAGCTGGGTGGTGAGCAGGTAGATCTCGGTCTCCACCGAGGAGTAGCGGAGCCCGCCCAGGGTCAGCACCACGCCGAACGACGTCGCGCAGAAGAGGAAGACCACGCTGGCCGCGCCGACCAGCGCCGGTCGCAGCGCCGGGAGGGTGCGGTGCGGAAGACCGGCGCCGGCGTGGCGCCCAGCGCGGCCGCCGCCGCGGCCGGGCGCGGGTCCAGCGACTCCCACGCGGC
>CAZEPK010000286.1:679-6656 GCA_964514085.1 uncultured Nocardioides sp. | reverse complement strand
GGCGTGGCCCACGCCGTCGCCGGACGAGGCGCGAGCTGCTGAGCCGACCGCCGCCGTCGGCCCGCTGGACGTCCCTAGATCTCTGAGCGGGCAGAGGGGACCCGTTTCGGGTCGCGGCATGGTCGCCGCTCTGGTGGCGTCGATCGAACAGGTCGACGCGGACCCGGACGCGCGCTTCGCCGACTTCCTCGGCACGGCTGGCAGTGGCCGAGGCTCCGAGCCGGGAGGAGAACCGGGCGCGAAGGTCACCTACAGCAACGACGGCGACGGGCTCGGCGAGGTCCGACTGACCCTGTCCCCACTGAACGGCGAGGTGTCCGGCCAGGTCGGGCCGCCGCCGTACGGGTGTAAGGACTACATGAGCGACTGCGAGGTGACCTCGTTGCCGGACGGGGACTTCCTGCGGACCTACGTCGAGCACGAGAGCAGCGACAACCCCGGTCCGGTCATCAACGTGGCCGAGGTGATCAGCTCGGCACGTCAGATGCGGCTGGTGTTGAGCTCGAGCACGGCCGGCGCGGGTGAGTCCGATCTGGTGCGGCGACAGCCCGCTCTCGGTCTTGACGAGCTCGTGAAGATCGCCACGGCCGACTGGTGGACCCGCACGACGCTGCCGGTCGAGTACCTCGAGCTCGGCGAGGACCTCCCGACGTTCGAGGAGCAGTGCACGGTGGAGCGCTCCGCCGACATCAGGACGACCCTGTGCCGCTGAGACAGCACGTCGGGCCAACGGCCCCTGACTAGCGGCGCCGATGCGAGGCTCACCGCCTCGATCCAACGGCGGAGCCACAGAGGTCGTGGGGGAGCGCGGCTGCGAGGTCTCTGTACACGGGTGGTGGGACGACCCAGAATCGAGCGATGCGCAGCTCGCTCGCGGTGCTGGTGGCGGCACTGCTCGTGACCTCGCTGACTTCTGTCTCGGCAACCACTGCGACGGCGACCTCGGATCTGGTGCAGCCACGGCCGGGCGCGGCCGGGATCGGCGATCCGTACTTCCCCGAGGACGGCAACGGCGGCTACCGCGTGCGTCACTACGACGTGCACCTGCGGTACCTGCAGGGGTCCGGCCGGCTCGACGGCCGCGCCACCCTGACCGTCCGCACGACACGACCGCTCTCGCGGTTCAACCTCGACCTGCAGCTGCCTGCGCAGTCGGTCCGGGTGGACGGCCGGCCCGCGGCGTTCCGTGCCGCTGACGGTCACGAGCTCGTGGTGACACCCGCGCAACCGCTGACAGCCGGACGGTTGGTCCGGGTCGAGGTGCGGTACGGCGGCCTCCCCGCTGATGCGGTGGTGGACGGTGGGCGCGTCTGGCGGGAACAGGCGGGCGGGGGAGCGTTCGTCAACGGCGAGCCGCACAGCGGCACCGCGTGGCTGCCGTTGAACGACCACCCGGCCGACAAGGCGTCGTACGACATCTCGGTCACCGTGCCCCGTGAGTGGGAGGCGGTGGCTCCGGGGGACCTCGTCGGGCAGCACCGCGGTGCCGCCACGAGCACCTGGCACTGGCGGGTTGCCGACGCGATGCCGAGCTACCAGGTCTTCCTCGGAGTGGGCCACTACGACTTCGTGCGTGGTGTGGACCTCGGGACCCGGACCAGCCTGCTGGCCTACTCCTCGTCGTTCGAGCCGGAGCTGGTGCGGCGGATCCGCAGCCAGTTCCGCGCCCAGCGCGGCTACCTGCGCTGGCTGGAGCAGAAGCTCGGCCGCTACCCGTTCGGCCACCTCGGGATGGTCGCCCAGGACGGCGACGTCGCCACCTTGGAGTCGCTGAGCAACCCCGTCTACGGGCGCTACATCTTCCAGTACGGCTTCCCCGACCAGGCCCGCACCACGATCCTGCACGAGCTGGCCCACCAGTGGTTCGCGTCCAGCGTCACCATCAAGCGCTGGCGAGACCTGTGGCTCAACGAGGGGTTCGCCACCTTCGTCCAGAGCTGGTACGCCGAGGACCACGGGGACGGCACCATCGAGCAGCGGTTCCTCGACGCGTACGCCGAGCAGCCGGCCGGCACGCGCTACTGGACCGTCGCTCCGGGCGACCCGGGCCCGGGTCGCCACAACCTGTTCCGCACTGTCTACAGCCGGGGCTCGATGACGCTCGCCGCGCTGCGCAACCGGATCGGTCCGCCGGCGTTCGAGGAGGTGCTGCGCCGCTGGGCAGCCGAGCACCGCCACGCCTACGGGACCACCGCCGAGTTCGCCGCCCTCGCCGAGGCGGTCAGCGGACAGGACCTCTCGTCCTTCTTCCGGGAGTGGCTCTACGACCCGGACCGGCCGGACCCGACCCCGGCCAACGGCTTCCCGGGCTAGGGATCCCGACCGCCATGTCGGGTCGAGCGCCGGCGACCCGAGGGGCGTGTGGACCGTCACCTGGTGAAGGTGAACAGGTGCTGCTCAGCAGCCAGAGGCTGGGGGACGCCCACGAAGCGGTGCGCGCCCACCGAGTAGATGGCGTGGGCCGGAGCGTCGAAGTGCTCCTCCTCGAACGCGTGCTCGCGGAACCAGCCGCGGATCTGTGGGGTCAGGTCAGGTTCACGACGATGCCGTGTCCAGATCACCACTGCGTCCTGACCGCACAGCTGCGGGGTAGCGGCGATGGTGCGGTGCACGTCGTCGTCAGCGATGTTGCCGAAGATCCCGCAGAGCAGCACCAGATCGGCGGGGACGGCTCCGAGGTAGGCGTCGCTGGTCCCCGCATCGGTGCACCGGACCTCGACGGCGGAGCTGTTGAGGCGGGTGACGTGCTGCGCGGTACGCGCGGCGTTCCGAGCGTCGGCCTCGATGAGTGTGGCCGTCACCCGGTCGGCATCGGTCCTCCGCTCCAGCACGTCGAGCAGGTCGCGACCATCACCGGCGCACGAGCTCAAGACGGTGACCGGTGCTGGTGCACTCGCGTCGAGCCAGTCGGCAATGCGTCGCTGGACCAGCCGCAGACGCTCAGACAGCAGCGACGAGGGATCTGCGTAGTCCGCATGCCACGACTCCCAGTCAGTGCTCGGGTCCATGACGACCAATCCCAGCACGCGAGGTCCAGAACGCCCGCGCGACGCTCGGGTCGCGGCAAGGTCGGGCGGACCCGTCGTCGGCAGCGCCGAACAAGCACGCGCCGTGCGTTCGCGCGAGGAGACGCGGTGTTGCCGACGTTGTGCTGATCAGATGGCCGAGACGATGGCTCCCCAGAGGTGACCGTCGGGATCGGTGAACGTCCCGGTGTATCCGTAGCTCTTCTGCTCGGGGGCGGATGCGATCTGACCGCCGGCCTCCTCGACGTGAGCGAGGAGGTCGTCGACCTCGCCGGGAGTGTCGACCTGAAGGCTGATCAGGCACTCCGAGGAGCTCGGGTCCGCGGTGGGGCGGCCGCTGGTGATCCAGCCGAAGCCACCGGTGGGGACGTACATCAGCGCGGCGTCATCGTTCAGCTGCACCCGCAGTGGCTCGGGGACCCCGTCCTCGGCCAGCTCGCCCGGCGTCTCGAGGCCCAGAGCTCGTGTGAACTCGAAGGCGCGGGAACGGTCGGCGGTGGGAAGCGCGATGACCACGCTGTAGGAAGGCATGACCGAGAAGACTGCCCGGCGCCCTCGTAGTCATCGTTCGGCAGAGCCATCCCGGAGGACGCACGGCGGTCGCGGGCGTCGTGGGGCGGAGCCCGTACGGCGACATGGCCGGCCGGAGCGCCTGGCGGCTCGTGCGGCAGGAGATCGACGTGGAAGCAGCCCATCTCAGCCATGGCGTCGAGGCGCCGGGGCTGTCAGGGTGAGGTTGATCGTCCTCATACCCCCGGAGGTATCGCATGAACCTGTTCCGTCGTCCCGGATCCCGTCTGGCAGTCGCCGGCGTGGCCACAGGGACGTTCCTCGCCGTGATCGGCGGCGCCTACGCCGTCACCGATGGCCGTGACGCCGCCAAGGACGGCATGGTCAACGCCTGCGTCGCCCTGACGAACAAGCAGATCCGCCTTGAGACGCCGCAGGCGCCCTGCCGGACCGATGGCCCACGCGCCCAGCGGGAGCGGGAGATCTCGTGGAACAAGAAGGGCGTTCAGGGTGACGTCGGCGCCACCGGAGCAACCGGCGCGACCGGCGCCCAAGGACTCAAGGGCGACACCGGCGTCAAGGGCGACACCGGCGCCAAGGGAGACACCGGCGCGACCGGCGCTACTGGCCCGGTGGGGCCGATCGGTCTGACCGGCCCGGCAGGACCGGCCGGAACCCCCGGCGCGAAGGGCGACAAGGGCGACACCGGTGCCGCTGGCCCGGTGGGCCCGGCCGGCGCGACCGGCGGAGCCGGCCCGGCTGGCCCCGCCGGACCCGCAGGCCCGGCAGGCCCGGCAGGTCCCGCCGGTTCTGGTGGCGGCACCACGCTCAAGGACGGCAACAACGTCACGCTGGGCAACGTGGTCGAGGCCGACCGGGGCGGGGTCACCTTCCTCACCAGCGGCGGATACCTGGTCGATGTCGGGTGGGACGGGGTCATCTACCCCGCACAGGCCTACTACACGGGCGCGAACTGCACAGGCACGGCGTACTTGAACTCCGGTGGCGACGCGGGCCTCCCGCTGTTCGCGCGCACGGTGGTGTTCCTCAACAGCGCCAACACGCTGGCGGTGCCCAACACCGCTGCCACCTCCGGCGCGGTCCTCTCGACCACGTTCACCGCTGCCACCATCGACAACCCCGACTGCGGAGTGAGTGCCGGCTCGCGAGGCGGCTGGCAGCTCAAGTCGGCCACGGCCTCGGACATCGGCATCCCGGCCAATGCCGCTGACGGCACCTTCGCGACCCCGCTGCACTTCTAGACGACGGCGAGGGCGTCGTCCCGAGCTCATCTGGTCCGACGCCCTCGCCCCTACCCGGTGGGTGAACCACGTGGTCAGCAGCTCGTCCGCGGCCTGGAAATGGCATCGGGGGGCGCCCGTGCGGCGGCATGGTCGGGCGGGGCCGAGAGCGACGGGCCTGTGCGATCGCCGTCGTGTCCTGAACACCGTCGTTCCGGTGCCGGGCTAGTCGGCGAGCGGTAGCCAGAGCTCGATGTGGTCGTGCCGCTTGTAGAACTCCACCAGCGGACGCGTGCGGTCCACGTCGCCGGCCAGGGCCTCGAGCTCGTCGAAGCCCGGCGCTATGCGAGCGTAGGTCTCAGGCGGTTCGCCGTGGAGGCGGCCGCGGAGGAATCGCCCTGCCGGAAGGTGCCCCCGACCCAGTCCGAGCCCCTCCGGATCATCACCTCTCTTGATGGGGGTGCATGTCGAGTAGGTCCCGGCGACGAGATCAGCAGTCGCGTACATCTTGCGTCCACGAAGGCCCACCAGCCGCTCGAAGCGCGGCCACAGCTCTTGGATCTCGGCGAGGACGTCGGCGCAGGTGGCCTGCATGACCTCGAGCGAGTCTCGATTGATCAGGTCGCACGGCCCGACGAAGACGCTCACCGATGCAGTCCACCACCTGCTGCCGACATCAGGGGCGAGTCGGTGTCCGGCACCGACGAGCGGCGGTAGATCGGGCGGAGTCCGTCAGCGGCATGGTCGGGCGCTTGCTCCCTACTCGGCCCGACGCCAACTAGCCTCCAGGCGTGACCGTCGTTGTGTCCGTACCAGGTCAGGAAGAGCCGTGGAAGGTGTCGAACGCGGCGTTCCGCCTTCTCGTGGCCGAGGTGGAGCAACTGACGGATGACTCCGACTTCATTGTCAGAGCCGCTGCTCGCAACGGACTCCACTTCGACCTGAAGACGCGTGACAAGCAGCTTCGCATCGCAACTCTCATGGCGGATGCCGCCCGCAATCTCCGAGGCAGATTGCTGTCCCTCGCCGAACCAACACCATGGGACCTCAACCTTGCGAACTACCTGCCGGTCCTGGAGATGTGGATGGAAGGACTCACCGACACATCGTTGTGAATACTGCGGAGCCGACGGCGGCATGGTCGGGCGGAGCCGACGGCGGCATGGTCGGGCGGAGCCGACGGCGGCATGGTCGGGCGGA
>CAZEPK010000286.1:0-579 GCA_964514085.1 uncultured Nocardioides sp. | reverse complement strand
GCCGAGAGCAGCATGTGAGCGCGTTCCGTCTAGGGGACGTTGACTCGGTGTCGCCGGGAGAGCATTTCCTCAGCCAAGCGTTGCTCCCGGGCAGACCGGTCAGCGGGTGACATGTTCAGAACGTCCGCGCCAACTAGCCAGTCGACCTTCAGATCCGACTCGTCCGTCGGAAGTGGGGGGTCCAGCACGACGCCAATAGCCCAGCAGGAGTCGACCGGCAGGTTCTGGTGCAGCCACTGCAAGGCGTGCGGCAAGTCGGTGTCGGTGAGCAGGTAGCTGTCGACCGACCAAGACCAGCCTGGATTGTCGCCACCCTCGTAGATGAAGACCAGGAAGTTCCCCCCTACGCGTTCCTGGACCAAGTGACGCTCGTCGATACCAGCGGCTCGCATGGCCGACAGGGTAGAGCGGTCAGCGCCCGCTCATCGGCATGGTCGGGCTCCGCCCGCACGTCGGCATGACCGCGCGGAACGCGGCAGATCCGGACGCCAGCGGCTGCGTCACTGGCTGGCTACGGCGACTGCGGCTGACCCCTCCCTGGCCCCGAGCTCAGCGCGAACCGCGAATAGTCTGAACGGG
>CAZEPK010000285.1:0-6708 GCA_964514085.1 uncultured Nocardioides sp. | reverse complement strand
CGCGCCTCCCGGAAGTGCGGCCCCAGCCAGTCGGTCAGCCGGGCCCGGGTGATGTCGGAGGCGCTGGCCTTGCCGGTCTCGTACCACGCGCTGGGCCGGGCGTCGGACACCTGCACGTGGGTGCGCTGCAGCAGCTCGGTGTGCAGGTCGACGACCCACTTCGACTCCGCGAAGCCCTTGGGGTTGGTCTCGTCGGCGCGCACCTCGGGCTGCGGCACGTGCATCCCGAGCGCCTGCAGCGCGCCGGCCATGGTCGAGGTACCGCTGCGCCCGGAGCCGACCACGAAGACCACCCGGCGCCTGGACACGGTCGGCAGCCTAGTGTCCGAAGCCGCCACGGCCCGCCTCACGGTGGCTGAGGTGCGAGGCCGGCCACGGCCGAGCCTCGAAGCCTCCACAGCTGAGGCACCCGCGCCCGTCCCAGCCCCGCCGCACCAGGCTTCGAGGCTCAGGCGCAGGACGCCTTCGCACCTCAGCCACCGTCGGCGTCGGTCCCTCGCGAGCGGAGCGAGCGCGGGGGTGCAGAGTCAGTCGACGCGTTGGGTCTGGGCGGCGATGAACTGGCGGTACCAGTCGAAGGACTTCTTCGGCGTCCGCTTCTGCGTCTCGTAGTCGATGTGCACCAGGCCGAAGCGCTGGGTGTAGCCCTCGGCCCACTCGAAGTTGTCCATGAGCGACCAGGCGTAGTAGCCGCGTACGTCGACGCCGCGGTCGACGGCCTTGGCCACGGCCCGCAGGTGCGACTCGAGGTAGTCGATGCGCGGCTGGTCGTCGACCACACCGTGCTCGTCGGGACCCATGTTGTAGGCGCAGCCGGACTCGGGGATCATTCGCGGCGGCAGGGCGGCGCGGAATCGGGCGCGGGTCATGACCAGCCACTCGTGCAGGGCCTCGGGCACCACCGGCCAGCCGAAGTCGGTGACCGGGTAGCCGCGGATCGGGCGGAACTCGAAGGGCATCTCCGAGTCGGCCTCGGTCGCCCCGATGCGCATCGGGTTGTAGTAGTTGACGCCGTAGAAGTCGAGCGGCTGCCGGATGGTCGTCAGGTCGCCGTCCTGGATGGCGTCCTCGACCAGCGGCAGGGCGTCCTCGGGGTAGCGGCCGAGCAGCATCGGCTCGATGAACAGCCCGTTCCAGAGGCCGTCGAAGAGCTTGGAGGCCCCCACGTCGGCGTCGGAGTCGCTGGCCGGCCAGATCGGCGCGTGGTTGTTGGCGCAGCCGATGCTGGGGATCCGGCCGCGGACCGACTCGCGCAGCGCGATCGCCGCGCGGCCGTGGGCCAGCAGCAGGTGGTGGGCGACCGGCATCGCCTCGAACATCAGCGCCCGTCCCGGGGCGTGCATGCCGATGGAGTAGCCCAGGATCGTGACGACGTTCGGCTCGTTGATCGGCACCCAGTGCTCGACCCGGTCACCGAAGCGGTCACCCACGATCGCGGCGTACTCCGCGAAGTGGTCGATGGTGGCCCGGTTGAGCCAGCCGCCGTCGTCCTCGAGGGCCTGCGGCAGGTCCCAGTGGTAGAGCGTGGCCATCGGGTTGACGCCGTGCTCGAGGCACTCGTCGATCATGCGGTCGTAGAAGGCCAGGCCCTTGGGGCTGGGCCGGCCCTTGCCGGACGGCTGGATCCGCGGCCAGGAGATCGAGAAGCGGTAGCCGTTGGCGCCGAGCCGGCCCATGAGGGCGGCGTCCTCGGCGTAGCGGTGGTAGTGGTCGCACGCCTGCGCGCCCGACGACCCGTCCACGATGGCGCCCGGCTTGGCGGTGAAGGTGTCCCAGATGCTCGGCCCCTTGCCGTCGGCGCTGGCCGCGCCTTCCACCTGGTAGGCCGCGGTGCTGGTGCCGAAGCGGAACCCCGGAGGGAACCTCGGGATCCCACCGGGCTCATCCCCGGGCGCACTGTCGAGCTGTGTCTCCCCCACGGGCACAATCTGTCATGTGGCTGTTGCGATCCGCCGGGGAACCGACCGATTCACCGAACGGCTGCCGGGCCGGCTGACCTCGCACGCCTTCTCCTTCGGCGCGTCGTACGACGCCGACCACGTGCGGTTCGGTCCGATGGTCTGCCACGACGAGCACCTGCTGCGGGTGGGCGAGGGCTTCCCGCCGCACGAGCACGCCGGGCTGGTCATCGTGACCTGGGTCGTCTCCGGAGCCGTGGCCCACACCGGGCCGGAGGGGCAGGCTCGGCTCGAGGCCGGGCAGCTCGGCGTCCTGCGCACCGGTGCCGGCGTGGTGCACGCGGAGGTCTCCGACGCGCCGCAGACGCGGTTCGTCCAGGTCTGGCTCACCGCGCCCGGGCCGGAGGAGCCGTCGTACGCCGTGAGCAGCCCCGAGCTGCCGCCCGACGAGCTGGTCCCGGTGCTGCGGCCCTTCGAGGGCGCCACCCTTTCCGTGGTGCGGCTAGGCGACCACAGCTCCGTCACCGTGCCGGCGGCGCCTCGCGTCCACGTCTTCGTCAGCCGCGGGGCGCTCCTGCGCTCCTCGCTGGCCGGGCCGCTGCACGAGGGCGACGCCTTCCTGTTCACCGACGAGCCGGCCACCGAGCTGACCGCCGGGGTGCCCAGCGAGCTGCTCGTCTGGTCGTTCAGCGACTGAGGCAGGACCAACGGCTCAGGGGATGAGCACGCCCGGGTTGAGGACGCCGGTCGGGTCCAGGTCGGCCTTGACCGCCCGCAGCACCGAGGCGCCCAGCTCGCCGATCTCGGCCACCAGCCACGGCCGGTGGTCGGTGCCCACGGCGTGGTGGTGGGTGATGGTGGCGCCGGCGGCCACGATCGCGTCGTTGGCGGCGGCCTTGGCGGCCTGCCACTGCACCAGCGGCTCGTCGGCGCCGCGGGTCGCCACCGTGAAGTAGAGCGAGCAGCCGGTCTCGTAGACGTGCGAGACGTGGCACAGCACGAGGGTCCCCTCGCCCAGCGACGACTCCAGCGCCTGCTTCACGACGGTGTAGAGCCGGTCCCGGTTCGACCAGAACGTCGCCGTCTCCAGGGTCTCGACCAGCACGCCGACGTCGAGCATCGCGTCGCGCAGGTACGGCGCGTCGAAGCGGCCGTGCACCCAGGCCTGGCCGGCGCCCTCCCCCGCCGCCTCGCCGCCCAGGCCGGAGAGCAGCTCGGTGACCGCGGCCCCCTTGGCCGCCACCGCCGCTTCCGTGCCCTCGTAGCCGGTGATCATCAGGCAGCCCCCGCTGGAGGCGCCGCCGATCTCGTCGGGACGGGCGAGGTTGATCGCGGTCTCGGCCTCGTCGGAGAGCCGGAGGACGGTGGGCAGCATCCCGGCCTGGGCCAGCGCCCGCATGGCGTCGGCCCCGGCGTCGAAGGACGGCCAGCGCCAGCCCTCGTAGACCTTCACCTCGGGCAGGGTGCGCACGCGGACGGTCACCTCGGTGATGACGCCGAAGGCCCCCTCGGAGCCGAGGAAGAGCTGGCGCAGGTCGGGACCCGCGGCGTTGGCCGGAGCGGAGCCGAGCCGCACCTCGCCGCGCGGCGTGGCCACGCGCAGCCCGACGACGAGCGCGTCGAACCGGCCGTACCCGGCGCTGGACTGCCCCGAGGAGCGGGTGGCCGCGAAGCCGCCGATCGTCGCGAACTCGAAGGACTGCGGGTAGTGGCCGAGCAGCACGCCCTCGGCCGCCAGCAGCGCCTCCGCCTCGGGGCCCCGGAGGCCCGGCTCCAGGGTCGCGGTCATCGACTCGTGGTCGACCGAGACGAGTCTCTTGAGCCGGACCAGGTCCAGCGAGACCAGGCCGGCGAAGCCGTCGCGCCGCGCGGCCAGCCCGCCGGTCACGCAGGTGCCGCCGCCGAAGGGCACCACGGCGACGTGGTGCTCGACCGCCCAGGCCAGGACGGCCGCCACCTCCTCGTGGCTACCGGGGCGGACGACGGCGTCGGGCGCGTCGGACAGGTCGCCTGCGCGGGCGCGGAGCAGGTCGGGGGTGGACTTGCCGCGGGTGCGCAGGCGGCGCGTGCCGTCGTCGGTCAGCACGTGGTCGGCCCCCAGGACGGCCCGCAGCGGGGCCAGCAGCTCCTCGCCCAGAGCCGACGGCGGGAGGACCACCGAGGCGGCCGCCGGGGTCTCGCGCAGGCCGAAGGCCAGCTCCACCAGCCCCCGCGCGGAGTCCGGCAGCGCCGTGGCGGCCGCCGGGTCGCCCCAGCGCTGGGGGTCCATCTCGACCTGCTGCCGGAGCTCGCTCATGTGTTACAGTGTGACACATGACGTCACTTCGTCACAACGGCATGGACGCCGAGCCGACCGGCGGTCCGGTCAAGGAGCCGCGCGACGCCTACCTCGACGCGGCCCGCGAGTGCATCCTCGACGTGGGCTGGCGGCGTACGACGCTGACCGAGGTGGCCCGTCGTGCGGGCGTCTCGCGGATGACGATCTACCGCACCTGGGCCGACATGCCCACCCTGCTCGGGGACCTGATGACGCGCGAGTGGGCCGGGGTGGTCGTGGCCGAGGTCTCCTCCGCCGACGACGTCCACGCCGTGCGCCGGATCACCGACGGGATCGTCGGGACCGTCCGCCAGCTGCGCGCCAACGAGCTGTTCGTCCGGATCGTGGAGCTCGACCCCGAGCTGATCCTCCCCTACCTGTTCTCGCGCCGGGGCCGCTCGCAGGACCTCATCCTGGCCCTCACCACCGAGGCCGTCACCGAGGGCCAGCGGGCCGGCGAGGTGCGCGACGGCAACCCCGTCGCGATCGCCAGGGCGCTGCTGCTCGCCGTGCACGGGTTCGTCCTGTCGGTGCACACCATGGTCGACGAGCACGCCACCGAGCAGGAGCTCGACGCCGAGCTCGCCACCCTGGTCACGAGGAGCCTCCAGCCGTGAGCACCCGCATCACCCCGGGCCTGTCCGGCGCGCCGACCGACGTGGACGTGGTGGTCATCGGCCTGGGCATCACCGGCACCGGTGCGGCCCTCGACGCGGTCACGCGCGGGCTCTCGGTCCTGGCCGTCGACGCCCACGACCTGGCCTTCGGCACGTCCCGCTGGTCCTCCAAGCTGGTGCACGGCGGGCTGCGCTACCTCGCCTCCGGCCAGCTCGGCGTGGCCCACGAGAGCGCCGTCGAGCGGGGCATCCTCATGGAGGTCACCGCGCCGCACCTGACCCACGCGGTCCCCACCGTGATGCCCTTCAGCGCGGGGGTGGGGCGGCCCCAGGCGGTGGCCGCACGCGCGGCCACCTGGGCCGGCGACCTGCTGCGCCGCGCGGCGCGCACCAGCACCACCACGCTGCCGCGGCCCCGTCACCTCTCCGCCACCGAGGCGCTCCGGCTCGCACCCGGCCTGCGCCGCGAGGGGCTGCGCGGCGCGATGCTGGGCTGGGACGGCCAGCTCGAGGACGACGCCCGGCTGGTCACCACGGTGGCCCGCACCGCGGCGGCGTACGGCGCGCACGTCCGCACCCGCGCGCGGGTGCTCGAGGCCACCGGCACCCGGGTGCTGCTGCGCGACGAGCTGACCGGCGCCGAGCACGAGGTCACCACCCGCACCGTGGTCAACGCGACCGGCGTGTGGGCCGGCGAACTGGTCGACGAGGTGCGCCTGCGGCCCAGCCGCGGCACCCACCTGGTGCTGCGCGAGGGCACCCTGCCGGGCCTCGGCGTGGTCGTCTACGCACCGGTCCCCGACACCTTCAACCGCTTCGTCCTGGTGCTGCCCCAGGCCGACGGCACCGTCTACGTCGGCCTCACCGACGAGCCGGTCGACGGTCCGGTGCCCGACGTGCCGGAGCCGACCGAGCCCGAGATCGGCTTCCTCCTCGACGTGGTCTCGGCCGCCTTCCAGCGGCCGCTGCACCGCTCGGACGTGGTCGGCGCCTTCGCCGGGCTCCGGCCGCTGCTCGACGTCACGGGCACCGACCAGACCGCCGACATCTCCCGGCGGCACGCGGTGCTCACCAGCCGCACGGGCGTGGTCACCATCGTGGGCGGCAAGCTCACGACGTACCGCCGTATGGCCCAGGACGCCGTGGACGCCGCCGTGGCCCACAGCGGCCTCCGGGCCGACCGCTGCCGCACCCGCACGCTGCCGCTCCTGGGGGCCGCCGACCGCGCCACCCTGGCCGGGCTGGGGCTGCCGGCGCGGCTGGTGCGCAAGTACGGCACCGACGCCGCGCTGGTCCTCGACTCGACCCGGGCCACCACCGGCCTCGGCGACGAAGAGCTGCTGGCTCCCGTCGCGGACGGCATCCCCGTGACCCTGGCCGAGCTGGTCTTCGGGGTGACCCACGAGGGCGCCGCCGACGTGGCCGACCTGCTCGACCGGCGCACCAGGGTCGGACTGGTCCCGGCCGACCGGACGCTCGCCGTCCCGGCCGCCGAGCGGGCGCTGGCCCTGGCCGCCTCCGCGGCGCACCGATGAGTTCCGCCCTCGACCTCTGTCTGTCCCTGCAGGCACACTGGCGAGCGGCAGGAGCACGACGACATGACACTGACGGTGCAGGAGCGACAGGTGACGACCGAGCAGCAGACCGACCCCACGGCTGAGCTCTCCGACTTCCCGACCCTCACCGAGCGGTACCAGCGCGAGCTGCTGGCGCACTGCTACCGGATGAGCGGCTCGGTCCACGAGGCCGAGGACCTGGTCCAGGAGACGTTCCTGCGGGCCTGGAAGGCCTCGGCCAGCTTCCAGGGCCGGTCCTCGGTCCGCACCTGGCTCTACCGGATCGCCGTCAACAACACCATCAACTTCATTCGCTCGAA
>CAZEPK010000284.1:0-6727 GCA_964514085.1 uncultured Nocardioides sp. | reverse complement strand
GTCCTCGACCGCGCCCGCCGCGACCGCGACCTGCTGGGACGGCCAGGTGGCCGCGACCGTCGGCGAGTGCTCGCGCCCGCAGGGGCTGGCCGGGCTGCGGTTCGTCTTCCCGTCGATGGCCGGCCAGAGCTGTAGTGAGCTGAGTGGCTCGGCGGCCGGACGCAAGCTGCTGATCCAGTGCTTCGACTCCCTCCCCGACGGCACCGAGATCCGCATCAACTACTCGCAGTGGGCCTCGGTGTCCGCCGCCTCGGCGCACTACGCGAGCAAGGGGCTGGCGTCCTCGCAGGCCAACGGGCTGCTGTTCTTCAGCGGTCCGGCCGAGGTGGGCGACGACCTCAACACGGCCTTCATCTACCAGAAGGAGCCGTACAGCGCATCGGTCTACGCACCCGACCAGGCGTCGATGGATGAGGCGTTCACGAGCCAGGTCTTCGGGGTCCCACCTGCTGAGGTGCGCGGTCACGCCTCCTGACGCGCGGCACCGACTGCACCGCCGGTAGGTTGGTGCCGTGCCCGAGGCCGCCGCCCCGACCCTTGCCGCTGCGACGCTCGACACGGTCGCGGTGGCCACCGAGGATCCCCAGCGCGAGCAGCCCTGGGCCGACCTCGGGCTCAAGGCCGACGAGTACGCGCGGATCCGCGAGATCCTCGGCCGCCGGCCCACCAGCTCCGAGCTCGCGATGTACAGCGTCATGTGGAGCGAGCACTGCTCCTACAAGAGCTCCAAGGTCCACCTCAGGCAGTTCTCCGACATCCCGCAGGAGACCCCGGCCGGCCGGATGCTCGCCGGCATCGGTGAGAACGCCGGCGTCATCGACATCGGCCACGGCTACGCCGTCACCTTCAAGGTCGAGTCGCACAACCACCCGTCCTACGTCGAGCCCTACCAGGGCGCGGCGACCGGCGTGGGCGGCATCGTCCGCGACATCCTCGCCATGGGCGCCCGTCCGGTGGCGGTGATGGACCCGCTGCGCTTCGGGCCGCTCGACGCCGACGACACCCACCGGGTGCTGCCCGGGATCGTGGCCGGCGTCGGCGGCTACGGCAACTGCCTCGGCCTGCCCAACATCGGCGGCGAGGCCGTCTTCGACGCCTCCTACCTCGGCAACCCCCTGGTCAACGCGCTCTGCGTGGGCGTCCTGCGCCACGAGGACCTGCACCTGGCCAAGGCCAGCGGCGTGGGCAACCAGGTCCTCCTCTACGGCGCCCGGACCGGCGGCGACGGCATCGGCGGGGTGTCCATCCTGGCCAGCGAGACCTTCGAGGACACGGGGCCGGCCAAGCGGCCCAGCGTCCAGGTCGGCGACCCCTTCATGGAGAAGCTGCTCATCGAGTGCACCCTGGAGCTCTTCGCGGCCGGGCTGGTCAGCGGCATCCAGGACCTCGGCGGCGCCGGCCTCTCCTGCGCCACCTCCGAGCTGGCCAGCGCCGGCGACGGCGGCATGCACGTCGAGCTCGACACCGTCCCCCTGCGCGACTCCACGCTCGCGCCGGAGGAGATCCTCATGAGCGAGTCGCAGGAGCGGATGATGGCGGTCGTCGCGCCCGCCGACGTCGAGGCCTTCCTCGCCATCTGCGCCAAGTGGGAGGTCGACGCCACGGTCATCGGCGAGGTCACCGACACCGGCCGGCTCCAGATCGACTGGCACGGCGAGCGGGTCGTCGACGTGCCGCCGCGCTCGGTGGCCCACGACGGGCCGACCTACCAGCGCCCGTTCGCCCGGCCCGAGCAGCAGGACGCGCTGCAGGCCGACCGGGCCGAGGACCTGCCCCGGCCCGTCGGCGGCGAGGAGCTGCGGGCCACGCTCCTGCGCCTGGCCGGCAGCCCCAACCTGTGCGACAAGTCCTGGATCACCGACCAGTACGACCGCTACGTCCGCGGCAACACCGTGCTGGCCCAGCCCTCGGACAGCGGGATGGTCCGCGTCGACGAGGAGACCGGGCTCGGCGTCGCGGTGGCCACCGACTGCAACGGCCGCTTCGCCGCCCTCGACCCGTACGCCGGCGCGCAGCTCGCGCTGTCCGAGGCCTACCGCAACGTCGCCACCGGTGGCGCCGTCCCGCTGGCGATCTCGGACTGCCTCAACTTCGGCTCGCCGGAGGACCCGGGCGTGATGTGGCAGTTCGCCGAGGCCTGCCGCGGGCTCAAGGACGCCTGCCTCGAGCTCGGCATCCCCGTCACCGGCGGCAACGTCAGCCTCTACAACCAGACCGGCGGGACGCCCATCCTGCCGACCCCCGTGGTCGCCGTCCTGGGCGTGATCGAGGACGTCGCGCTCCGCACCCCCACGGGCTTCGGCGCGGCGGGCCAGACGGTGCTGCTGCTGGGCGACTCCCGCGAGGAGCTGTCCGGCTCGGAGTGGGCGCACGTGGTCCACCAGCACCTCGGTGGCCTGCCGCCCCGGGTCGACCTGGCGCGCGAGAAGGCGCTGGCCGAGCTGCTGCACGAGGCCGTGGGCCTGGCCACCTCTGCGCACGACCTGTCCGACGGCGGTCTGGCCCAGGCCCTGGTGGAGTCGGTGCTGCGCCACGGCGTCGGGGCCACGGTGAGCCTCGAGGGCGACCCGTTCGTGGCGCTCTTCGCCGAGTCCGCCGGACGGGTCCTCCTCACGGTGGCGAGTGACGACGTCGAGCGCCTCACCGCGCTGGCCGGGCGGCACGGCGTACCGGTCGCGACCCTCGGCACCACGGGCGGGGACAGCCTGCGCGTCGACGGGCTGTTCGACGTGGACCTCCCGCTGCTGCGCGACACCTGGACCCGGACGCTGCCCGACGCCCTCGGCTGACGACCGTGGCCGGCGACCTGGAGATCACCCGGTCGTGGTCGATCCCCGCGGCCGAGCTGGCGGAGCGCTTCTCGCGTTCCTCGGGCCCGGGCGGCCAGAGCGTCAACACCACCGACAGCCGGGTCGAGCTCTCCGTCGACCTGGCGGGCTCGGCGTCGATCCCGGCCTACCTGCAGGAGCGGGTGCTGGAGCGGCTGGCACCGCGACTGGTCGGCGGGGTGCTGACCGTGGCCGCCAGCGAGCACCGCACCCAGCACGCCAACCGTGGGGCCGCTCGTGACCGGCTCGTCGAGATCCTGCGCGAGGCCTCCGCGCCACCGCCGCCGAAGCGCCGCCCGACCAGGCCGAGCCGGCGGGCCAAGGAGCGCCGCCTGACCGACAAGAAGCGGCGCGGCGAGACCAAGCGGGGCCGGCAGGGTCGTTTCGACTGATCCCCAACCGAACGGGGTGTGGCAACGTCCACCAGTACAAGAGGCGACCCCATCTCAGGGCGGTCGCCGCCGATGGAGGTGGACCCCATGTTCCTCACGCACCTGCGGCGCAACGTCGTCGCCTACCTCGCCCTCGCGGTCGCGCTGGGCACCAGCACGGCCTACGCCGCGGCTGCGATCCCGAACGGCTCGGTGACGGCGGCCAAGCTGCACACCAACGCGGTGACCTCGACCAAGGTCAAGAACGGCTCGATCAAGCCCAAGGACCTCAAGGCCCCGACCTACGTGCAGAGCACGAACCTCCAGCTCGGCACGCCGCCCGCGGTGCCCGACGTGATCAGCCTGGCGCCGTACGACTTCACGGTGCCGGCCAAGGGCCGGACCAGCGTCTCGGTGTTCATCCCGACCATCGGCGGCGACCCGTGCGGTGGCCCCGGCGGTGAGCAGCCGACCATCGGGCTCTACATCGACAACGTGGCGGTCCCCGGCACCGCGGCGACCGTCCCCGGCACCGCCAACGACCGCTCGGTGCTGCTGACGACCACCCTGCCGCTGGCCAAGGGCGCCCACGCGGGCCGGGTCGGCCTGACCTGCAACGGCGGGCCGGTGCCCAGCGGGCTGACCTTCCCGGGCGCCAAGTCCTGGACCATCATCCAGGCGCTCTGACCGGGCCGGGCACGTCGGCGCACATGGGGTCGCCGGCGTGCCCCGTCCACTACCGCCTCGGTGACGAACACCCGGCATGAGGCGCCGCACCCTGCTCGGCCTGCCCGCGCTCGGGGCGGCCACCCTCGCGCTCGCGGGGTGCGGGGATGATGACGGGGTGAGCGACGAGCCGACCCCGGACGGCGTGCGCCGGATCGACTACGGCGCCGACCCGAGCCAGTACGCCGAGCTCTCGCTCCCGAGCGGGACGCCGCGCGGCGTGGTCGTGGTGGTCCACGGCGGCTTCTGGAGGTCGGCCTACGACCTCTCCCTGGGCCGGCCGCTGGCGGCGGACCTGGTGGAGAGGGGCTGGGCGGCGCTCAACCTGGAGTACCGGAGGGTCGGCAACGGGGGCGGCGTGCCGGAGACCCTCGACGACGTCCGCGCCGGGATCGCCCTGCTCGACGACGCCGGCCTGGACCTGGCCCGCGTCGTCACGCTCGGCCACTCGGCCGGCGGGCACCTCGCGGCCTGGGCCGGTCACGCCGTCGACGCGGTCACCCACGTGATCTCCCAGGCCGGCGTCCTGGACCTCGTCGCGGCCGACCGCGAGGGTCTGGGCGACGGCGCGGCCCGGGCGTTCGTGGGTCACCCGCCGAGCGAGGCGGACAGGGACGTGGACCCGGCCCAGCAGCTGCCCCTCGACGTCCCGCTGTGGTGCGTGCACGGCACCGACGACACGATCGTCCCGATCAGCCAGTCCCTCGACTACGTCGCCGCGGCGACGGCGGCCGGCGCCGAGGCCACGGTGGTCGAGGTGGCCGGCGACCACTTCGTGGTGATCGACCCGGCGTCGCAGGCCTGGCGGGAGACGGTCGCGATCCTGGACGGGATCGCGCCCTAGCTGGGCGGCAGGTTGGAGATCTTCTGCCAGATCTTGCGGGACAAGCCGACGGTGAGGGTCTCCACCGTGGACACGGTCTCCAGGATCACCGAGTCGCGCGACTCCTCCGCGCACAGCGCCGCGGTCTTGCCGACCAGGCTCAGCATCTCCGAGCAGTAGTCGAGGTAGCGCTCCATCTGGTCGCGGTTCAGGTCCAGCTTGGTGCTCTTGGCGGTCGGGACGAAGCTGGGCTTGAGCTGCTCGGGGTCCTTGGTCAGCTGGTGCATGTCGATGACGTGCGCGGTCGACCGCAGCTGGTGGAGGAGGTTCAGCAGCTTGCTGCGCTGGAGCCGCTCCGGGAAGGACCACAGGAAGAAGATGGCGATCGCCGCGTAGACCAGGTCGCTGATCGCGGTCTCGGCGACCCCGAGGCCGTCGATGACGTTGTCCACGTCCTTGCCCCAGATCACGTCGTGCAGCGCCAGCGCCAGGGCGAGCGCGGTCACGGCCAGCACCAGCGCCATCGCCACCCGGGAGATCGCGCGGGCCACCCGGATCTGGCGGTGCCCGACACCGGCCGCGACCTGCACCTCGTCGACCAGCGTCCCCAGGTCACCGCAGACGCCGAGGAGGCCGCGCGTCGGGAAGCGCGCCTCGATCCGCCCGTACAGCTCCTCGACGGTCTCCCGGACCGCCGGGGCCTCGAGCGGCTCGTGCAGGGCCTCGGTCACGGCGGCAGCCTAGAGCCCCGCTGGGGCCTCAGCTGGAGGAACGCATCGCCCGCAGCCCCACCGACAGGCCCAGGGCCGCCACCAGCGCGGAGGCCAGGGCGCCGTAGGCCACCGTGTCGAGCGGGAAGGTGCCGGCGTACAGCGCCCGCTCCGCGTCGACCACGTAGGTCAGCGGGTTCAGGTGGGAGGCGGCGCGGAGCCAGCCGGGTGCGCCGTCGAGGGGGAGCAGGACGCCGGCCAGCAGGAGGACGGGGAAGACCAGGGTCTGCTGGACGGTCCAGAACAACCACTCCTGGTCCCGGGAGGCCAGGGCCAGCGCGAAGCTCAGCGCGCCGACGCCGATGCTGAAGCCGGCCAGGACCACCACGCCCACGAGGACGTGCGCGAGGTGCAGGTCGAAGCTGAACGGCGTGACGACGGCGACGATGATCGCCGCCTGCATGAGCATCGGCACGATCTCCTTCAGCGCCCGCCCGACCAGCAGCGAGGAGCGGGAGAGCGGCGAGACGAGGAGGCGCTCGTGCGAGCCGGTGACGATCTCCTGGGTCAGGCTGGCGCCGGTGAACGAGGCTCCCATGAGCGCGGTCATCGCGATGATGCCGGGCACGAACCACTGCAGCGCCGAGCCGCCCTCGACCTCGGGCAGCAGCGGGGCGAACAGCCCGAGGAAGACCAGGGGCTGCACCATCGCGAACAGCACCGAGGCCGGCTCGCGGAACACCGGGCGCAGCTCGCGGACCATGACGTTCCAGGTGTCGGCGAGCACGCCCGGCGCCGCCGGGAGCCCGGCCACGTGCGGTCGGGCGGTCAGGGGGGTCTCGATCGTGGTGGTCATGCTGCCTCTCCTCCGGTGGTGTGGCTGGTGTGGTCGGTCCGGTCGTCCTCGCGCAGGCTGCGGCCGGTCAGCTCGAGGAACACGTCGTCGAGCGTGGCGCTGGCCACCTCGACCCGGCCGACGGGCGCCCCGGCGGCCGCCAGGTCGGTGACGAAGCGGGCGACCCGGTCGGCCGCGCCGGCGGCGCGGGTGCGGACCACCAGTCCCCGCCGCTCCACGGCCGCGTCGTCGCCGAGCGCCCAGGTGGCGCCCTCGGCGGCCAGGACCGCCGCCGCCTCGTCGGCGAAGCCGAGCGTCACCAGGTCGCCGAGGCCGGCCTTGAGCCGGGCCGCGGTGTCGTCGGCGATGACCCGGCCGTGGTCGATGACCACCACCCGGTCGGCGATGGCGTCGGCCTCCTCGAGGTAGTGGGT
>CAZEPK010000283.1:0-6760 GCA_964514085.1 uncultured Nocardioides sp. | reverse complement strand
CCGCTGGCAGCGCCGGGTCGGGTCGGTGGACGTGCTGCTGATGCTGGCGATCGCCGGCGTGCCCGCGGTGCTGATCCTGCTGCAGCCCGACCTCGGCACCATGCTGGTGCTCTCCGCGACGGTCTTCGGGGTCCTGGCGGTCTCGGGGGCGCGGCGGCGGTGGCTGGTGACCGTGCTCGTCTCGGCGGCCGGCGTGGCCGCCTTGGGGCTGGCCGGCGGCGTGCTGAAGGCCTACCAGGTGGACCGCTTCCTGGCCTTCGTCGACCCCGACCTCGACCCCCGCGGCGCCGGCTACAACGTGGAGCAGGCCCGCATCGCGATCGGGAACGGCGGGCTGCTGGGCCAGGGGCTGTTCCACGGCTCCCAGACCCGCGCCGGCTTCGTGCCCGAGCAGCAGACCGACTTCGTCTTCACCGTGGCGGGGGAGGAGCTGGGGCTGGTCGGCGCCGGCGTGCTCATCGCGCTGCTGTGCCTGGTCATCTGGCGCGCCCTGGTCATCGCCCGGCGGGCCGAGGACGTCTTCGGCCGGGTGGCCGCCGCGGGCATCGCCTGCTGGTTCGGCTTCCAGGCCTTCCAGAACATCGGGATGTGCCTCGGGATCATGCCGGTCACCGGCGTCCCCCTGCCGTTCGTCTCCTACGGCGGGTCCTCGCTCTTCGCCGGGATGCTGGCCGTCGGGCTGCTGCAGAACATCCACGTGCGCTCGCAGGCGCGGACCTACGTCGCGCCGTACGAGGAGCGACGGGTGCTCGTCGGGCGGTAGTCCCGCCGTCCCGCGCGTAGGGGCGCGGGCGACCGGTGTCAATGCCCAGAACGGGCCGGGTGCGCCGCCACCGCGGCCTCAGTACGGTGCTTGCCTGTCTGGTCACCGACCCCTGGGAGTCCGTCGTGCGGTTCAGAGCTCCTGCGGTGCTGGTGGCCCTGGCCGCCGCCGTCCTGTCGTCGGTCACGGTGGCGGGTGCGGCGCACGCCGCCACGGCGTACACCTGGACCGGCGCCACCTCCACCGCGTGGGGGACGGCGTCGAACTGGTCGCCCGCCGGTGTGCCCGGCAACGGCGACTCGGTGACGGTCAGCGGCGCCTCGGCGACCAACCTCTCGGTCACGGGCGTGCCGCCGGTCTCCCTCCAGGCGCTGTCGGTCAGCACCGCGGTGGGCAAGAACGTGTCGCTGACCGGTCCCGGCCCGGTGTCGGTCGCGGGGACGTTCAGCTGGAGCGGCGGCGACGTGGACGTGCCGCTCAGCATCGGTGGGACCGGCACCGTGGCCGCCAATCCCGCGACCCCGGCCAAGTACGGCGCCTCGGGCAACCTCACGCTCACCGTGACCGGGTCGCTGGTGCTGGCCGGGCCGGGTGCGGCGGCGGCCAACAGCGGCTCGTCCGTGGAGCTGATGTTCGACAGCTCGGTCGCGGTGAGCGCCGCGGGACGCCTCGACCTGGCCGACGGGGCGCGCCTGCTGGCCAACCGGTGCTGCTCGAGCCCGACCTCGACCCTGGTCAACAACGGCACGGTGCGGGCGCTCGGCGGCACCAGCCACCTCGACCACGTGGGGCTGGACCAGTCCGGGACCGTGTCCGTGGCCGCCGGCGCGACCCTGGACGCGGTCGGCGGGCCGATGAGGGTCTTCGGCGGGACGCTCACCGGCACCGGCACCCTCTCGGTGCCCTCGACGTCCGGGGACGCCTTCGACCCGGCTCACCCCACGGCTCCTGACAACACCCTCAAGCTGCTCGGCACCCTCGGGCTGGCGGGGACCACCGTGGTGCTGGGCGCCGGCACCGAGGTGTCCGGGGTCGGCGCGGTCTCGGGCTCCGGTGCGGTGCGGCTGGCCGGCGCCCGGCTGCGCGGGGCGGTGACCATCGGGGTGCCCGTCACCACCGTCGCAGGCACCACCAGCCGCACGGTCGTGTGGAACAAGAACGTGGTCGGCCAGCACGGCGACGTCACGCTGGCCGCCGGCGGCGAGGTGGTGGCCGGCTCCACGCTGGCCGTCCACAGCGGCACCCGACTCGTGGTGGCCACGGGCCACGACCTGGCCCTCCAGCAGGGCTCGGTCCTCTCCTCCGACGGCTGCTGCACCGACCCCGGCCAGCTGGTGGTCAACGGCGGGCTGAAGGTCACCGCGGCGCGCCTCCAGTGGGTCACGCTCGGCGGCAGCGGGACGGTGACCCAGGCCGGCGCCTCCATCTGGGCGCTGGCCGGCTCCGCCTTCTCCGCCGGGGCCACGATCACCGGGTCGGGCACCATCGACGGCGACCTGCCCTCGGGCTCCGCCACGCTCAGGCCGACCGGCACGCTGGCGGTGAGCGGGGACTACCTGCCCGGTCCGGCCGGCACCCTCCAGGTGGGCTCCACCCGGGCGCTCACGGTCGGGGGGACCGCCCGGCTGGCCGGGACGCTCGACGCGCCGGGGGTCCGGGTGGCCGGCGGCAGGTCGGTCGAGGTCCTGGGTGCGGGCCGGGTCGAGGGCACCTTCGGCTGCACGCGTGCGGCCGGCGTCGTGGCGACGTACGCCGCGAGGTCGGTGTCCCTCCTGGGGGTGCCCGGCGCTCCCGGCACCTGCGCGCGGCACGCCTCCGGCACGGCCTTGAAGGCCACCTTCTCGGGCACCAGGGCCGGGCGGCTGAAGCCACCCGCAGGCGCCACCCGGGTCCTGCTCCAGGTGTCCGTGAAGGGTGCGGTGGCCGCCGCCAGGCTGCGGCTGAAGGCGGCGGGCGGCGGCACCGCGACGGTGCGGGTCGCGAAGGGCAAGAAGGTCGCGACCTACGTCGTGCTCAAGCTCGGCAAGGGAGCGCAGGCCAAGAAGCTGACCGCCTCCCTCGACCGCCGGGCCTCGGTGACCCTCACCCAGGTCGGCTACTACTGAGGACCGGTCCGACCCGCACCCGGCTCAGGCGACGGCGGCCCTGACGAGCCTGGCCACCTCTGCGTCGACCGCCGGGGTCCAGCTGGTGACGGCGTACGCGACCGGCCACAGCTCACCGTCGTCGAGGTGGGCGGTGTCCTGGAAGCCGATGGTGGAGTAGCGGTAGGAGAACTTGCCGGCGTTCTGGAAGAAGATCACGACCTTCCCGTCGGCGTTGGCGTAGGCGGGCATGCCGTACCAGGTCTTCGGCTCCAGGTCGGGCGCGTGGGTGGTCACGGCCACGTGCACCCGCTCCGCCAGGGCCCGGACCTCCGGGTCCATCTTGGCGATGGCGTCGAGGGTCGCCTGCAGGCCGTCGGCCTTCTTGGCTCCCTTCTTGCCCTCCGCGCGCAGCTCGGCGGCGCGCTCCTTCATCGCTGCCCGCTCGGCCGCGCTGAAGCCGTCGGACGTCGTCTCTGTCGTGGTGGCCATCGCCGCCTCCTCTCGTCTGGGTGCCGGCGTGGTGCCGACCCGTGCTGGAGAGGCTAGGTACGGCGAGGAGGCGGCGCTTCTCGATTCCTGACCGGAACCGCTGCCGCTGGACCAGGGCCTACAGGCCGCCGTGCGGAGGCTCGAAGATGCCGGCGCGGTGCCGCTCCTCGCGGTCCTCGAAGGCCTGCCGGTCGCGCTCCTCGCGGACCAGGCCACGCTGGTAGCGAGCCGCCCGGTGGCGGTCCCAGGCCCGGCGCACGCTCCTCCACAGGTTCCGCACCGCTGCCTCCTCGGGTCGTCGTGCGTCCAGTGTGGCCCGGGTCAGGACGCTTGAACAGCGCCCGCCGGTGCGGTCTGGCGTGTCAGGTGCCGCTCCGCGGCCCGCGCGGCGGGGTGGATCCCGGCCGCGGCGAGGAGCACGACCAGGGCGATGAGCAGCCAGCCCTCGGTGCCCCACTCCATGGCCAGGAAGGTGTACGCCGCGGGCGCCCAGACCGAGCCGAGGGTGTAGCCGAGCTGGGAGACACCTTGGTACTCGCCCCGGCGGGCCGGGTCGGAGAGCTCGGCCTGCAGGCCCCACTCACCGGCGGAGGAGAACAGCTCGGCGCCGGTCACGGTGACGTGCCCGATCCAGACCAGGGCGATGGTGACCCAGCCGACGGTGTCGTGGGTGACGAGGACGATCCCGCAGGAGAGCACGAAGAAGAAGGCGCCCCGGCGCTCGGCCCGCAACGAGTCCGCGACGGTGACCACGCCGCGCGCGGCGGCCACCTGCAGGGCCACGGCCATCACGGTGTTGGTGCCGAACAACCAGGCCAGGAGCACCCGCGGAGCGTCGGTCTCCTCGACCAGCCACAGCGGGATCACCACGTTGAGCAGCACCTGGTGGGTGGCCAGGACGCCTCCGCAGATGGACATCAGCAGGTAGCCGCGGTTGCGCAGCGCGCTGCCGCCCGGGTCGGCCGCGGCGGCCTCCAGCGACGCGGCCGTCGAGACGTGCGGACCGGCTCCGGGGAGCCGCTGCACCAGTGCGGCGTTGAGCAGCAGCAGCACGGCGGTGGCGAGCGGTACGGCCCGGATCACGTCGTCGCTGTTGGTGGCCAGGGCCACGCCGGCCAGCAGGGCACCCAGGGTGTAGCCGAGGTTGCGGGCCGCCCGGAAGTAGGCGTTGGACGCCACCCGCTCCTCGCGCGGGAACACGTCGAACCGGTAGGCGTTGCGCGCGGCCCGGCTGGTGGTCGACACCAGCTCCAGGGCCACCAGGACCGCGACGAACGAGACCATCCCGCCGACCGCCAGCCACGCGACGTAGACCAGGGCCTCGACCAGCGAGCAGAGCGCCCACACCCGCTTGGCGCCGAACCGGTCGCTCAGCTTGCCCAGGGGTACGGCGAGCGCGAACGTCACGACGCCGGCGATGGTCAGGCCCAGGCCGACCCGGGCGGCGGACAGCCCGACGATCTGGGTGAAGAACACCGCGCTGCCGGTGAGGAACACGCCGTCGCCGAAGGCGGAGAGGACGGACTGCACCGACAGCCGCCGGACCAGTGGCGTGGGTCCGGCCAACCGGACCAGGCGCGCGGGGAGATGTCTCGACATCAAGAGAACGCTAGGCGGAGTGGCTGCGTCGTGTCGACCCGGTTTCCACCCCGTCGGGCAGCCTCAGCCGCGCACCGTCTCCAGCACGGCCTCGCGTGCCCCGACCCGCGGCTGCCAGCCGAGCTCGACCCGGGCCTTCGTGGTGTCCATGATCGCTGGGTGGGCCAGCGCCTCGACCCACTGGGCAGGCTGGGGGAGTCCCGGGAGGCGGGCCGCGACGCGCGCCAGGGCGTGGGCGGGACCGGCTGGCAGCGCCACCGGCCTGCCGCCCAGCAGCCCGACCACGTCCGCCACGGTCAGCGTCTCGTCGGCCGCGACGTTGTAGGCGCCCGGAGGGCCCTGGCCGAGCACGCACCGGAGCAGCGCCGAGGCGACGTCGTCCTCGTGGATGACCTGGAGCGGCAGGTCCGGCACCGGGATGGGGACCGGCGGCAGCCGCCTGGGTGCGAGCCTCACGGCCCGTCCGGCCCAGGCCGGCAGCGCGAGCTTGCCGCCCACGGCGTGCGGGCCGAGGACGATCGGCGGGCGGAGCAGGTAGACCGCCATGTCCGGCGCCTCGTGCGCCTCCTCCTCCAGGAGCCGCTCGAGCTCGGCCTTCTCCTGGGCGTAGAAGAGCCGGTCCGCGGGCCGGACGGGCCACTCCTCCGTGATGCCGAGCGGGTTGTCCGGGTGGAAGCCGTAGGCCGCGACCGAGGACGCGTAGACGAAGCGACGAGCACCGGCCGCCGCCGCGGCACGGAAGGCGTGCAGCGTGCCCTCGACGTTGACCGCCCGGGTTGTCGGTGCATCCGAGCCCACGATGAGGAAGGCGAGGTGGACCACGACGTCCGCGCCGCCGAACGCCGCCTGCAGGTCGTCCGGCCGGCGTACGTCGCCGCGCCGGTAGGTCATCTTGGTCCAGCCGCGCGAGGCCGGGTCGAACCCGCTCCGCGCTACGCCCACCACCCGCTGCACCCGCTCCTCGTCCTGCAGCAGCGGCACGAGGGCCGAGCCGAAGGTGCCGGTCGGACCGGTCACGGCCACGGTCAGGCCGTCCTCGGAGGAGGTCTCGGGGTCGCTCATCCGTAGGCCGTACCCGATCGCGGCGTCGCCTAGGGCTTGAGCGACAAGAAGACGAACGACGCCAGCAGGACCAGGTGGACGCCGCCCTGGAGCGGCTTGGACCGGCCGGGGACCACGGTCAGCACGGACACGATGGCGGTGATCGCCAGCAGCACCATCTGCATCGGCTCGAGGCCGAGGGCGAGCGGGTCGTCGATGAACAGCGTGGCAGCGGCCAAGGTCGGGATGGTGAGCCCGATCGAGGCGATGGCCGAGCCGTAGGCGAGGTTGAACGACGTCTGCACGTCGTCGCGGGACGCGGCGCGGACGGCGGCGATCGACTCCGGCGCCAGCACCAGCAGGGCGATGACGACACCCACCGAGGCGGCGGGGAACCCCAGCGCGGAGACGCCGGACTCGATGGACGGTGACTCCACCTTGGCCAGGCCGACGACCCCGACCAGCGCCACCACCAGCAGGGCCAGCGAGACGAGCGTCGCGCGGTCCGAGGGCGGGTCGGCGTGGCCGTCGCCGTCTGCATCGTCCTCGGCGCTGACCGGCAGGAAGAAGTCGCGGTGCCGGACCGTCTGGGTGAAGACGAACAGCCCGTAGAGCGCGAGCGAGACCACGGCCGCGAAGGCGAGCTGCGGTCCGGAGAACTCCGGGCCCGGGGTGGACGTGGTGAACCGCGGGAGCACCAGCGTGACCGAGGCGAGCGTGATGACCGTGGCCAGCGCGGAGCCCGTGCCTTCGCCCAGACACAGGTCGAGATCCAACAGCG
>CAZEPK010000282.1:0-6762 GCA_964514085.1 uncultured Nocardioides sp. | reverse complement strand
GCCGAGGTCACTGGCGAGGACGGTCATGGGCTTTCCCCCGTGATGTCGGCGATGAGCCCTGACAGGGTGGTGTAGGTGACTGGCCCGACGACCGAAGCGGCGATGTGACCGTCACGGTCGACCACGATGGTGCTAGGAACAGCGGAGATGCTGATGACGTCCGCGAACGGGAGGAGCGTTACCCCGCCCTCGTCGAAAACGCTCGGATACGGCACCTCGAACTTGCGGGTGAAGGCCTGGGCGGCGGCGAGGTTGTCGCGGGTGTCGATGCCGACGAATGCGACGCCTTGATCGGGGGTCTCGTTGGCAACGCGGACAAGGTCAGGTGTCTCGGTCCGACAGGGCGCGCACCACGACCCCCACACGTTGATCACCACGACCTTGCCTGCCAGGTCAGCAAGATCGAATCGGGTGCCCTCCAAGGTCTCTCCCTCAAGGGTGGGCACCTTAGGCCGCTCGTTCTTGGAGAAAATGGTGAGGCCTGTCTCGGACCTGGCCGCTGCCGCAGTGTCGGCACCACCCGGGGACCCGGTTCGATCCCATGCGGTGACTTGCCAGACGACGAGTGCGGCGAGCGCGACCAGCGAAAGACCCCAAGCCCACGGTCGGAGTCGCCGAGCCACCTGTACAACGTTCATCCTAGGCTCACAACGATCTGCTGGTCCGGCTCAAGCCGAAGATCTGCCGGGTCACCGGTGACCGGTTTCCCGTTGCTGGATACCTCGACTCGTTGTCCGGGTTCGGCCCGTACGCCGCCGATCTGGTCGGGAGTCAACATCACTCCCCACTCGGTGAAGAACTGGCCGAGGGTGAACACTTCGTCGTCGCTGTCGGCTTCGATGTGGATGGTGCCGTCGTCCTCATGCGTGTGGACGGCTGACATGGCACCGGTCGTCGGGTCGACGCCGATGTTGGGTGGCACCGGGACGTCGGTTCCGTCGATGACAACGCGCAGGACCGGGTGGTAGTGCTCGGCCATTCCCATGGGGCCGAGGTCGAGGCCAGCTTGAGCGGCGCGTTCCGGCGCGTCGGAAGGAGCGGCCCACGGCGGCATCGAGGTGCTGTCCATGACGACGGTGCCGCCTGCGGCTTGAGGTGGAGCGGGCGCGGCGGAGCGGTCGCTTGAGGTCCCGGCGCAGCTGCTGAGGAGAAGTGCTGCGGAAACTCCGAGCGCGGCAAGAGTGGGTCGGTTCATGTGCGTGTCCTTCAAGAGTCGGTGCTGGCTGATGAGCAGGCGGTGAACGAGCCGGATGACCAGTCGGGGTCGTGGGCTCAGGTGTGCTCAGCAGCGCAGAAGCGACAGTTGGGACAGTGAGAGCGCCGGGAGATGTCGCCCTGTCCGCTCGATGGTGGCAAACAAGCGCGCGAACCGGGGGAACAGCCACGTGGGACGCCCCCACCGATGGCGGCGGAAATAGAGCAGCGCACCGAGGCCGAGGACGATCACCGCAAGACACCACTCGATCATCGACATCCCCATGCCGCCGTCGTCGCCGACAGGCCCGATGCGGACCGTGACAACATCTCTGACAACCGACGCCATATCCAGGTGGTCAACGACAACGGCTTCTCTGGCAGCCGACAAGTTCGGGTCCGCCATCTGCGTCACCGCGGCCATGGGCATTCCTGCCATGCTCGTCATGCCACCAACGCCGACACCGCAGTTGGCCAACACGTGCATCCCGAAGATGCCCACCGCGACAGCAATCAAGCACACAGAACGCAGCGCAACCCGGACGGGGGCGGTCACGGCAATGCGGGACGTCATGGTGAGATCAATGTACCGAGGCGTCGACAGTCCTAGCCATCGCAGCTGCTCACGCTCACGGCCACGCGATCGACTCAGCCTACGGGCCGCGAATGGGCACCATGTCCCCGGAGATCGTCGAGCACTAAATCACGCCGGTCGGCCACGGCCCGGCCCTCCTGGGCGTGCTCGTGGCGGCTGGCGCTGGCGGCTCGCTTCGTCTGGGTTCTGGGGACGACACTGCGCGAGGACCGCCGGTCACGAGCCCGCGATGCAGACAGCCTCGTCGTTCTCGGTCGCCCGCACCCGGAGTGTTTTCTCGTCGTCGACCACCCGGACACCGCGGTCTACCGCCTGCCCGGCCGACAAGGCGACGTGGTTGTCACAGCCGGAGCGCTAGAGGCGCTCACGGCCCAGCAGCTCGCATTGGTCCTGGGCCACGAGAGGGCGCACCTGCCGGCCCACCACGAGCTTCCGCTGGTGCTCGCCGACACTCTGAGGCGAACCTTCGGCCTGCCTGTGTTCGCGACTGCATTGGAGCAGATCGCGATCCTGGCCGAGATGCCGCAAGGTCGGTTCGAGCAGGCGCCCGATAACGAGGACCAGGAAGGCCTCCGCGTCCCCCAGCGCTGATGCGAGCGACGTGCTGATCTATGGAGGCGAAGGTCGAGGCCGCCTGGACACCTCCGGACAGGATGCCGCTGCGTGCGCCGTGTTCGTGTGTGCCCCAGCGGTCGCTGACTGCTGTCGCCTGGATGCGTCCGCTCGCCATCGACCAGGCGCTGCGCCCGGGTTCCGGCGGCGCCGGCGTACGACGAGCAGGAGCGCCACCGCGGCGGCGGCGTAGACCGCACGACCGGGCCACGGGCCCATCCGGACTGCCGGGGTGGTCCGCGTGGTCCAGGGGACTGTCACGACCGCACTTGTGGTCTCGCGGGCCGGTAACCGCTCAAGCACAGCACCGTCGGGGCCGATGGCTCCAGACACGCCGTTGACCGAGGCCACCAGGACCGACCGGCCGGTCTCAAGTGCGCGCGCTCGGGTGATGGTCCACTGCTGGTCCAGCTGGGCGGTGCCCAGGAACATGGCGTTGCTGGTCAGCACCGTCACCAGACCGGCGCCGTCGCCGATCTGGGGTCCGAGAACGTCGTCGTAGGCGATGTCGAAGCAAAGAGCCACCGCGACTCGAACGCCGCCGACGGGCAACGCGTCCGCCCTTGGACCTGGGAGCATGTCGCGACGGATCTGAGCCACCCGTGAGGACGCGCGCGAGGCCAGCCACCGGAACGGCACGTACTCGCCGAACGGCACAAGGTGCTGCTTGGTGTACCGCGCGGCGGGACCGGAATCGGTCCAGACGATGGCCTGGTTGCGAGCGGTCGAGCTGGAGGGTCCGTCGGTGACCGAGCCGGCCAGGACTGGCACGCCGGCGGCCTGGGTGGAGGAGATGAGCGCGATCCGAGCGCGCTCGTCCTCGCCCGGGTCCACCGCGGTGGCGTTCTCTGGCCATAGCACGAAGTCGGGCCGGTCCGCGGCCCACGTCGGGCTCGAGGTCAGGCGCACGGTCTCAGCGGCGTGATCGTCGGTCACCTCGCGGTGGTGGTCGACCACACGGGTGCCAGAGCCCGGCACCCCGCCCTGCACGATGGCCACGCGCACGGTCTCGTCAGTGGACGCGGCCGACTGCGGGGGCGTGAAGACGCCCACCAGGAGCGTCGCCCCGGCCGCTCCTGCGACCACGAGCGCCCAGCCGGGGCGGCGTCGTATTGAGAAGGCGCCAGCGGCCAGCGCCGCCCCGAGGCCGGCGAGAACCAGCGTGGTGCCGGTCGCACCCAGCAGCGGCAGCAGGGCCGCCCATGGCGTGTCGGGCGTGGTGAACGCGAGTCGACCCCACGGCATGCCACCCAGCGGCTGCGAGGCGCGCAGGTTCTCCGTCGCGGTCCAGCTGACAGCGGCCCACGCTGGCCAGCCAGGCAGTCGGCTGGTCAGGGCTATGGCCAGTCCGCAGAGGGCGAGCCACGCGGCCTGGACCAGGGTGAGGGCGATCCAGGCGGTAACGCCGATCGACGGGGCGAGCCAGTGCAGGGTCCAGCCCAGGAAGACCAAGCCGAACAGGCCACCGCTGGAAAGCGCCACACGCCATGGGGCTCGGTGAGCGGCGAGCACCAGCAGCGCGACTCCGACCGGGACGAGAAGCTGCACTGGCCAAGCTGTAAACGCCGCTGCGGTTGTCGCTCCGCCCACTGCCGAAAGCAGCAGTCGGGTCCCGCGGCTCACTTGACTACTATCTCAGTTCGTATCAACGACGATGGCGATCCCGACCCGGAACGCCGGGGACGCACCGACGGACGGCGCCGGCGGGTCCCCGTCCAGTTCGGGCCGCCGCACCCAGCACGGCTGGGGCTGGCTGCGCTGGACGTGGCCTTGGCTGCCGCAACGCGGCCCGCGATCGTGCTGCTGGTCCTGCTGGGCACGGCTGTCATACCAGGCTCGTTGGCCGCCCATCCACCCAAGCACACGCCCGCCGTCATCAGGACCACCCCGGTCTTCGGCATTGCTTGGGAAACGCCTCACAACCCGAACGCGCCGCCCTCGATCAAGATGGCGAGACCAAGCACAATGAGGACGAGCGGGAACAAGATGTGCTCCCAACGCTCCAGCACCTCTGCGATCGGCTTGCGGGTGGCCACGAACTTGGCGGCAAGCACGAGGACGGCGACCAGAGCCAGGAACACGACGCAATAGGCCACGAGGGCGGCGGTGCCGACTGCGAGGAATACCGGCACGTAGACCCCGATGTTGTCTCCACCGTTGGCGAAGGTGACTGCAGCCACTGTGAGGGCGCTGACGGGCTTGTCGGCGACGGTGTCGTCGTCATCGTTACGCCACACCTGCCAGGCAGCGTATCCACCTAGCAGTAAGGGAATGAGACCGAAGTACGGGATGGCGGCGTCGGGAAGGAACAGCCCGGCGCCGAAGGTCACCGCGAGTGAGGCGAGGAGGATGGCACCGAAGCCGAGGTACTGGCCGACGATGATGCTGGCGGCGGTACCTCGTTGCCCGGCTCCGCGTGCGAAGAACAGGGACAAGACGATGATGTCGTCGATGTTGGTGACCAGGAACAGGCCGATGGCCTGTATCGCGGAGGCAATCACGTTTCATACCTTCTTCGGTCAGCGCGACAGGTCGGTCGTCACCGGGGTGTCATTGGTCGTCCGTGATCGGTGGGGTGGCGCGCTGGCCCTCGACTGGCGCACCAGCGGTGTTTGCGGTGCGTTCGGGGCGGGCGTGCACGAGGGCGATCATGATGAGACCGGTGACCAGGAAGGTGTCGGCGAGGTTGAAGGTGGGCCACCAGCCGGTGTGCAGGTAGTCGGTGACCACGCCGTCGCGGGCGCGGTCGACCAGGTTGGCGACAGCACCTCCGACCACGGCGCCTATGGCGATCCGCTCGGCCCACCCAGCTTGAGGTGCTCGGTGCCAGGCATAGGCCATGATTGCGACGGCGATGGCCGCAGTAACGGCCACGATCACTCCCGCGGGCAACGTGTTGCCCATGCTGAAGGCCACGCCTTCGTTGTGTGCCAGTTGCAGCTGCAGTAGCCCCAAGTCGATCGAAGAGTCGGCCAGCCGAGCCTCGGAGGCCGCCTTGGCGATCAGATCGAGCGCGGCGACCGTCGCGGCCGCCAACAGGACCGCGACACGACCCCCCCGCGTGCTGGCCTCCGCAAGGCCGCGGCTCACCTGGCCCCGGCTTCCGCCGGAACGGCACCCACCGTGGGCGTGGCCGCGGGCGCGGGAGGAAGCGGCCGGACGCGGCCCGCCCGCACGCCGTTGCCGATCACGAAGATCTCCGCTACTTCGTGGACCAGCACCACGGCAGCCAGCCCGAGCACGCCGAGCGCCGCGAGCGGGATCAGGATGGCGATCAGGCCCAGTGACAGGCCGACGTTCTGCAGCATGATCGACCTGGCGCGGCGGGCGTGGGTCAGGGTGTGCGGCAGGTGCCGCAGGTCCTCACCCATGAGGGCGACGTCGGCGGTCTCTATTGCCACGTCGCTGCCCATCGCACCCATGGCGATGCCGACGTCGGCTGTGGCCAGGGCAGGGGCGTCGTTGACGCCGTCGCCGACCATCGCGGTCGGGGTGTTCTCGCGGAGCCGGCGGATGATGTCCGACTTGTCCTCGGGGCGGAGGTCGGCGTGCACGTCGCTGATGCCGGCCTGGGCGGCCAGGGCAGCAGCAGTGCGCTCGTTGTCGCCGGTGAGCATGGCGACCTGGTAGCCGCCGGCACGAAGCCGGGCGACCACCTCGGCTGCCTCGGGGCGCAGTTCGTCGCGGACCGCAACGGCTCCGATGAGGGCTCCGTCGTACTCGACCAGCACTGCGGTGCTGCCTGCCTCCTGCATCGCGGCGACTTGCTCGGCGAGCTCGCCGGCGGGGATCCAGCCGGGTCGGCCCAGGCGCGCCTGCCGGCCGTCGACGGTGCCGGTGAGGCCTTGGCCGGTGACCGCCTCGACGCCGTCGGCGTCGCGGTGGTCGGGCGCGGCGGCCAGGATGGCGCGGGCCAGGGGGTGCTCGCTGCGCGACTCCAGGGCGGCCGCGATGTCGAGGACCTGCTCCCGGGTCTGGCCGGGAGCGGTGGCGACCTCGACCACAGCCGGTTCGTTGCGGGTCAGGGTGCCAGTCTTATCCATGGCCACGGCGCGGATCCGGGCCAGGGCCTCCAGGGCGGCGCCCCCCTTGACCAGGGCACCGATGCGGCTGGCGGCGCCGATGGCGGCGACCACGGTCACCGGCACCGCGATCGCCAGCGCACACGGGGAGGCAGCAACCAGGACGACCAGGGCGCGTTCGATCCAGGTTGCGGGATCGCCGAGCAGGCTGCCGGTGATGGCGATGACTGCGGCGAGGACCATGATCCCGGGCACCAAGGGCCTGGCGATGCGGTCGGCCAGTCGCTGGGCGTTGCCCTTGCGGGACTGCTCGGCCTCGACGATGTTGACGATCCGTGC
>CAZEPK010000281.1:0-6774 GCA_964514085.1 uncultured Nocardioides sp. | reverse complement strand
ATAGTGTTCACGATGACCCGACACATCGTGTCCACGATCCGCTGACACATGACACCGGCTGTCCGACGCTCGACGGTGCAGACGAATCGCTAGGTTGGCGGCCATGAAGTTCCGCCACGAGCTGTCGTACGACGTGCCGCCGGACGAGGTCTACGCGATGCTGGCCTCCGCGGCGTTCCGCCGGCAGGCCTGCACCGCCATGGAGGTCATCTCGGCCGACGTGCAGCTCGACCCGGCGCCGGGCGGCGACGGGTTCACGCTGGTCATCGACCAGCTCCAGAACACCAAGGACCTGCCCGGCTTCGCCCGGACCTTCGCCGGCGAGTCGACCCAGGCCATCCAGCGGGAGGTCTGGGCCGGCAAGGAGTCGGGCAGCCTGAGCATCGAGTCCCCCGGCAAGCCGGCCAGCGCCACCGGGACCATCCGCCTGGAGCCCGACGGCGCCGGGACCCGCGAGGTGGTCGAGCTGGAGATCAAGGTGCGGGTCCCCCTCATCGGCGGCAAGCTGGAGAAGCTGATGGCCGACAAGGTCGCGGCGGGCATGGACACCGAGCACACCGTCGGTACAACCTGGTTGAAGGAGCACTGAGATGGCGACCCGAGTCACCTACGACCTGACCTACGACGCGTCCCTGACCGAGGTCGGGGAGATGCTGATGGACCCGGCCTTCCGCGAGCAGGTCTGCGACGCGATCGGCGCCCTCCGCAAGACCGTCACCGTGGAGCCAAGCGGCGGCGGCATGAAGGTGGTCATGGACTCCGTCACGCCCGCGCAGGGCATCCCCGGCTTCGCCAAGAAGTTCGTGGGCGACGAGATCCAGATGGTGCAGACCGAGCAGTGGTCCGACATCGAGACCGGCCGGGTGGAGGTCGTCATCCCCGGCAAGCCGGGCCAGATGAGCGGCACCATCACGCTGCGCGAGGCGGGCGGTACGACGACCGAGACCGTGCAGATGGAGATCAAGGTCGGGATCCCCCTGGTCAGCGGCAAGATCGAGTCGCTCATCGCCGACCTGCTGCGCAAGGCGCTCAAGGCCGAGAACGCCGTCGGCCGCCAGTACCTCACCGGCTGACGTGGACATCCCCCTGGCCCGGACCCGCTTCGACGTGTTCTCCGCGCTCCAGCTGGCCGTCTACGCCGCGGTGTTCACCGCCCTGGTCTGGCTCGCGACCGCCGTGCTCGACCTCGGTGACACCACCCTGAGTGTCGTCCTGCTCGTCCTGGTGGCGCTCTGGATCCTGACCACGGCGACCTACGCCTGGACCTGGACGCGCATCCGCCAGGTCGACAGCCCGCTCGGGCTGCACCCGTTCGGCGTCTTCGGCCACTCGATCCGCGGCACCCTCGAGGTGCCGTGGGAGGCGGTCGTGTCGGCCGGCGTGGAGCGGCACTGGACCGGCCGGCGGCTGCGGATCCGGGTCGTCCCGCCGACCGACCCCCGGCACGCGGCCATCGTCGACCACGTCGACGACCGGACGATGCGGGTCGTCGACCGGCAGGGCATGCGCTACTCCCTGCGCATCCTCGACGTGGAGCTGGAGGACCTGCGCCAGGCCTTCGTCGTCCAGTCCGGCGGCCGGCTGCACCTCACCTAGGGGCGTCCTCCGACTCGTCCTCGCGCCGCCGGCGCAGGGCGATCACCACGAACAGCACCACGAACGGCCCGAAGGCGAGCAGCAGCGTGAGCACCTTCTCGTAGGGGTGCAGTCCGCCCAGGTGCATCGCCACCAGCTGCGCGACCGCCACGGTCACGAGGCGGTCACCCCATGTAGGGGTAGCGGTAGTCGGTCGGCGGAACCAGCGTCTCCTTGATCGAGCGCGGTGAGGTCCAGCGCAGCAGGTTCACCGCGGCGCCGGCCTTGTCGTTGGTGCCCGAGGCCCGGCCGCCGCCGAACGGCTGCTGCCCCACGACCGCGCCGGTCGGCTTGTCGTTGATATAGAAGTTGCCGGCCGCGAAGCGCAGCTCCTCCTGGGCCCAGGCGATGGCGCGGCGGTCGCGAGCGATGACCGCACCGGTCAGCGCGTACGGCGCGATGCTCTCGAGCTGGCGGGCGACCTTCTCGAAGTCGCCGTCGTCGTAGACGTGCACCACCAGGATCGGGCCGAAGTACTCGGTGTGGAACATCTCGTCGGTCGGGTCGCCACCCTCCACGACCGTCGGCGAGACGAACCAGCCCACGGAGTCGTCGAGGGTGCCGCCCACCAGGATGTCGAGCTTGCGGCTGCGCTTGGCCCGGGTGATGGCCGCCTGGTGCTTGGCGAAGGCGCGCTCGTCGATGACGGCACCCATGAAGTTCGAGAAGTCGGTGACGTCGCCGATCGAGATCGACTCGACCTCGGAGAGGAAGGAGTCCTTCAGCTTGTCCCAGACCGACCGCGCGACGTACGCGCGGGACGCGGCCGAGCACTTCTGGCCCTGGAACTCGAAGGCGCCGCGGATCATCGCGGTCCTCACGACGTCGGGGTCGGCGGTGGGGTGGGCCAGGATGAAGTCCTTGCCGCCCGTCTCGCCCACGATCCGCGGGTAGGAGCGGTAGGAGGCGATGTTCTCCCCGACCGTGCGCCACAGGTGCTGGAACGTCGGGGTCGAGCCGGTGAAGTGGATGCCGGCCAGGTTCGGGTCGGCCAGCGCAACCTCGGAGACCTCGATGCCGTCGCCGGGCAGCATGTTGATGACGCCCGGCGGGAGCCCGGCCTCCTCCAGCAGCTCCATGGTCAGCGAGGCGGCCAGCTGCTGGGTCGGCGACGGCTTCCAGATCACCGTGTTGCCCATCAGCGCCGGGGCGGTGGGGAGGTTGCCCGCGATCGCGGTGAAGTTGAACGGCGTGATCGCGTAGATGAAGCCCTCGAGCGGCCGGTGGTCGGTGCGGTTCCAGACGCCGGGGCTGTTCGCGATCGGCTGGTCGGTGAGGATCTGCTTGGCGTAGTGGACGTTGTAGCGCCAGAAGTCGATGAGCTCGCACGCGGAGTCGATCTCGGCCTGGAACGCCGTCTTGGACTGCCCCAGCATCGTGGCGGCGTTGATCCGCTGGCGCCACGGACCGGCCAGGAGCTCGGCGGCCTTGAGCAGGACCGCGCAGCGCTCGTCCATGTCCATCGAGCGCCACTGCGGCGCGGCGTCGTTCGCTGCGCGCACCGCGGCCCGGGCGTCGGCCTGGGTGGAGCCCTTGAAGGTGCCGAGCACGTGCTGGTGGTCGTGCGGCTGCACCACGCGGTGCTCGGGGCCACCGCCGGCCCTCCACCGCCCGCCGACGTAGCCGCGCAGGTTCTTCTCGCGGCGCTCGAGCTTGTCGATCTCGACGACCAGGGCCTCCCGTTCGGGGCTGCCCGGCGCGTAGGTCAGGTTCGGCTCGTTGGTGGGAGCCGGGGGGAACGTGATGGCGTCCATGTCTCGGACACTATCCGGCTCGGTCAGCCCTCCACCAAGCCGTCGATCTCCTGGGTGGCGTACCACGCCAGGTCCTCGTCGGGGTCGGCCTGCGCCGGGCGGTCGACGGGGTCGGCGTGGACCGCGACGACCTGCCTCAGGGGTACGGCGCCGTCCGGGTCGGCCAGGTCCGCCACCACGACCACGCGGCGCCCACCGCCGTCGAGGAGGCCGGCCGCGTCGGCCGCGGCGGCCATGAGGGCGGCGTACTCCTGCTCCTCGCTGTCGCCGTCGGCGACGTACCGCTCGGCGCTGGCGGGCAGCGACCCCTCGTCGCGCAGCCGCCGCAGGCCGTCGAGCGTCGTGGGGAGGTAGATCCTCATGCGTCGGGGGTCTTCTTCCCGCGGCGGCCGCGGGGGATCTTGGGCCGGCCACCGGTCGCGGTGTCGAGCAGCTCGGTGAGCGCCTCGGTCACGCACTGCGCGAGCACGTCGGCGTCGGGGACCAGGTCGCGGTCGGCGGTGATGCCGTAGAAGACCTTGCCGTCGTAGGACGTGACACCGATGGCCAGGGCCTGGTGCGGCAGCAGCGGCGGGATCGGGAAGGTGCTCAGCATCCGCGCGCCGGCGGCGTAGAGCGGCGACTGCGGGCCGGGGACGTTGGTGATGGCGACCTGGAAGTCGCGAGTCTGCGCGGCCGCGACGCGGGCCCCGATGGCGTGGAAGGTGGTGGGTGCGAAGCCGGCGATGCCGGCCAGCCGGTTCGCGGCCACCGCCCGGCCGGTCTCCTTGTGCGCCTGGAACGAGTAGGACACCTGGTGCAGGCGGACCACGGGGCTGGCCTCGCCGACCGGGAGGGTGACGAAGTGCGGGGCGATCTGGCTGCCCAGCGAGGTGGCCTCCAGCTCGCGGTCGATGACCGAGACCGGCACCACGGCCTGGATCTGGCGCAGCCCGCCCATGGACTCGGCCCGGGTCATCAGCCAGGCGCGGAGCGCACCGGTCAGGGTGGCCAGGATGACGTCGTTGATGGTGCCGCCGTGCTCCTCGCGGATGGTGCGGTAGTCGGCCAGCAGCGTCTCGACGCCGACCACCCGCCGCTGCTGGGACAGCTCTCCCGACAGCGCGTTGCCGCGGTCCGGGCGACGCCCGGCCAGCCCGGCCACCACGCGACCGACGCCGGAGCTGAGCCGGTCGGCGGTGCGCAGCGTGGAGCCGACGGCGTGGCGGACGGTGCCCAGGGCGGTGGCCCGCTCGCTGAGGTTGTCGCGCAGCGCGCTGGCCACCAGGCCGGTGCTCGAGGGCGGCCGGTGCGGGTGCCAGTCGTCGCCGCCGAGGACCTTGACCTCGGGGTCCTTGTCGAGCAGCACCTGGCCGAGGTCCACGGTGTCCACGCCGTCGACCAGCGCCTGGTGGGTCTTGTAGAGCAGGGCGACCCGGCCGTCCGAGAGCCCCTCCACGAAGTAGATCTCCCACAGCGGGCGGCCGCGGTCGAGCGGGCGCGACACGATCCGGGCCACCAGCTCGCGCAGCTGGTCGGTGCTGCCGGGCCGCGGGAGGGCGGAGCGGCGCACGTGGTAGCCGATGTCGAAGTGGTCGTCGTCGACCCAGACGGGGTTGGCCAGGTGGCCCGGCACGAGCTGCACGCGCTGGCGGTAGCGCGGCACGAAGGAGATCCGGTCGAGGATCAGCGCGACGAACCGGTCGTAGTCGAAGGAGTCGCCGGGGTCGAAGATCTCGACGGTCGCGTTGTGCCGGGGCGTGGTCGCGGACTCCTGCTCGAGGAACGCGAGATCCCGCGGGCGAAGCCGCTCGATCATCCCGCACACCCCCGGTCGGTCGTGTTTGCCCTCCGTGGGATTCTTACAGAGGTCTCAGGACGCCCGCGCGTGCCGTCCGTCACGATCAAGGGGGCAGCGGGCCCTCCCACCCCTCGAGCAACAGGAGAACGACCTCATGCGGCGTGCCCTCGCAGTCCTCGCCCTGGTCGTCAGCACCCTCGGCCTGGCCGGCTGCGGGAGCGACGACTCGAGCAGCGGCGACAGCGGCGACACGGCGACGAAGACCATCAAGATCACCATCACCGGTGACAGCGTCACGCCCAACGGCGACCGGGTCCAGGCCGCGGTCGACCAGCCGATCGAGCTGCAGGTGGTGGCCGACGCCGAGGGCGAGATCCACGTCCACTCCGATCCCGAGCACGAGTTCGAGTACGCCGCCGGCACCACCACGCTGCCGACGTTCACCATCGACAAGCCGGGCATCGTGACCATCGAGTCCCACACGCTGGAGAAGACGATCGTCCAACTCGAGGTGAAGTAGCACTTGCTGACCTTGACCTCGTCGCCCGGCGGCGGCTCGCTGGGCGACTCGCTGGGCGACGTCCTGGCCCACGGGATCGGCGGCTCCAAGGACCTGCCCATCCCGCTGGAGCTGACCATCGCGGGGGCGGTCGCCGCGCTGACCGTGAGCTTCACGGTGCTGGCGGTGGCCTGGCGCACGCCGCGCTACGACGCCGAGACCACCGGCCGGCCGGCGCCGGCCGCGCTGACCCGGGTCGTGGAGTCGACGCCGTGGCTGGTGGCCTGGCGGGTCGTCGGCTTCCTGCTGTTCGCCTACACCGTGCTGGTCGCGGTGGCCGGCGAGGACAGCCTGATCAACCCGTTCTTCGGCATCTTCTACGTCCTCCTCTGGGTCGGCTTCGTCCCCGCGTCGCTGCTCTTCGGCCCGGCGTACCGCGCGATCAGCCCGGTCCGCACCATCAACGCGGCCTTCGCCAGGCTGACCGGCGGCGACCCCGAGAAGGGTGTCTTCACCTACCCGGAGCGGCTGGGCCACTGGCCGGCGGCGGTGGGCCTCTACGCCTTCGTGTGGATGGAGCTGGTCTACCCCTTCGCGACCGAGCTCGGCCCGGTGCGGCTGTGGTGCGCGGCCTACGTCGCCGCGATGCTGCTGGGCGGCGCGCTGTTCGGCAACCGCTTCTACGAGTACGCGGACCCGTTCGAGGTCTACTCGACGCTGGTCTCGCGGATGTCGGTGTGGGGCCGGCGGGGCAAGCAGCTGGTGGTGCGCAGCCCGCTGGCGAACCTCGACGCCACCCCGGTGCGTCCGGGACTGGTGGCGGTCACCTCCGTGCTGTTCGGCAGCACGGCCTTCGACTCCTTCAAGGACTCCACGCGCTGGGTGAAGTTCATCCAGGGCGACTACGTCAGCTCGCACAGCTGGGCCGTCACCACGTTCACCAACCTGGGCCTGCTGGCCTTCGTGCTGGTCGTCGCGGTGGTCTTCACCCTCGGCACGATGCTGACCGGGGTCGGTCCGGAGCAGCCGCGTCGTGAGCTCCCCTCGCAGTTCGCGCACTCGATCGTGCCGATCGTCATCGGCTACGTCATCGCCCACTACCTCAC
>CAZEPK010000280.1:0-6782 GCA_964514085.1 uncultured Nocardioides sp. | reverse complement strand
CATACGAGATTACAAGGTGACTGGAGTTCAGACGTGTGCTCTTCCGATCTGTCGATCGGGCTCTCCGACTGGACCCGGGCGGAGAGCCCGATCGACGCCGCCAGCAGTGAGGCCGAAGCGCAGTGCGAGTGCACCAGCGCGCCCAGGTGCCCGCGCGGGTCGCGCATCAGCTGTCCGATCAGCCTGATCCGCTGGGGCAGCGGGGCACCGCGGGCGATGTTGCCCATCAGGAAGCGCATGTACGGCAGGCCGGACCAGTCGACGAGGTAGGCCTCGCGCCTGACGGCGATGTCGTCGCCGAACCAGCGCACGTACTCGTGGGAGTCGGCGTGGCAGCCGATCCACATCACGAGCGTGGCGTGGAAAGTGGTGTCGCGCTGCTCTGGAGTCAGGCCCAGCCGGTCTGCGAGCCGCGTCGCGATGACCGCCGCCCGCAGCACGTGCTCGGCGGGCTGGCCCAGGCCGAGGTCGATGGCGAGGGACAGCGCGGCCAGCAGCTCCGTACGGCGCGTTCCGACCGGTGGACCTGGCACAGCGTCATCGTGCACCCGGGTGGGCACGCCCGCTACTCAGGTGGCTGCTTCGAGCAGCTCGCGCTGGCGGTCGGCCGCCGACACGTGACGGGCGAGGTCGAGGTCGTCGAAGTGGCCGAAGCCGCGCATGAAGATGCCGCGCTGGGGCAGCCAGAAGCCGCCCATGCGTGCCTGCGCGTCCAGTGGCCGCGGCGCGCCGAGGTCACGGCCGGCGAGCGTGGCCACGCTGTCCTCGACGGCCCAGATCCGGACCGGCGCCGCGGTGAAGCGCTGCCCGTTCGGCATCTCCCCGGAGAGCCGCACCTTGCCGACCCGGAGCGCGGGTCCCGCGACCCGGCCCACGGCAGCCAGGACGACCGTGTTGGTCCACATCCACTGGGGCAGGGACCGGCCCACCGCCGTCATCATCCGGGTGACGACCGTGGTGCGGAGCGCCACCGTCCAGTCCAGGACGTCGCCCACGCGCACGCGCAGGGTGTGGTCGTCGAGCCACTCCACGTCGATGGCGGTCCGGACCGACGGACGGCTGCAGGCCGCACCGACGTAGCGCTCGCAGCTGTGGGCGGGATCCGCCGTCGAGTACACCGTCCAGTCGCCGTCCGGGCTCCGGTGCCACAGGGCGCGGTAGCCGGCGCCGAAGCTCGCCGCTGTCATGTTCCGCAGGGCGAGGTAGTCCCCCGAGGCGAAGGACAGGCCCATCACCCCGTAGCCGCTGATCCGCTCGCCGGTGCCGGCAGGGAGCGAGGGCGCCGCTTCCGCCTGCTCCGCCGCACTCCGCGGCGTGGTGCGCGAGGACATCACTGGCCCTCGACCACGGGGAACAGCCGGTCGGCGACCAACCCGTGCGCCTCGCGGTGCACGGCTTCGGCCGCCTCGGCGTCGGGCGCGTCGACCAGGCACCACGCCCTGCCGGCGGCCTCGTCGACCCAGTAGCTGCGGTAGTGCACGCCGTACTTCGACTGGACCGCGAGGTCCTGCGCGTGGGCGCCGGCCACGTCGGCCGCGGTCGTGCCCTGCGGGAGGGCCTCGTGCACATCCAGGTAGAGCGTCATCGCTGCCTCCAGGAGTAGGTGGAGGTCCACCGTCCCGCTGGCGCCGCCCCACGTCATGGGGCCTTTGCCTCAGGCTCAGCCACCTCTGGGGCGGGTCGTCCGCGTGGACCGGGCCGGCGCACCTGGACCTAGCGAGGGATCCGCTCGCGCCACTCCCGGTGGCCGACCTGCTCCTCGTCATCGAAGGCATCCGCCTCGATCACCACGTCGTAGCCGTCGGGACCGATGTCCACCCGCAGCGTCGAGGCCACCCTGATCTCCACGTCGGGCCAGGTGAGCCGGTAGGTCGTCTCGGCGTCCGCCCACTGGGCGAAGGTGCGCCGGTCGACCCCGACCTCACCGGCGTAGTCCTCGTACGCCGTGCCGTCGTGCGGGACGTCGTAGGCCGCGACGGAGCGGACGGCACAGGTGGTGGTCCGCCGGAGCACGTCGCGGGTGGTCGACCAGGTGACGTCGGCGGGGTCCTCGGACGAGGACTCCGCGCCGGGCACGAACGCCGGCGGGGCCAGGCCGGAGTCGGTCCACAGCGGCGCCGTCAGCGAGCCGGCGTGCACCGTGAGCGTCACCGGCGCGGGCGGGGCGATCGTGTTGGGCCAGTCCGCGCCGGCCACCGAGAGGCGCAGGAGGTGGCCGGGGTCGGGCCGGTAGGCGCAGGCGTCGAGCAGCAGCTCCACGTCGTACTCCTGGCCCGGCACCAGCGGCGCGGAGGTGGGGCCGTCGCGGAAGGCGAGGTCCAGCGAGCCGCGGGCCACCAGGGCCGACGTGCCGTCGGGGAAGACGTCGCACAGCTTGACCGAGAGCGAGGCGGCCGGCGCCGAGGCCGAGACGCGGAGCCGCACCGCCGGCTGGCCCACGAGCAGGGGCTGCGCGTCCCAGTCCCAGGTCAACGAGTGGGCGTCGTCGTCGCGCTGGTCGCCGGACAGCCCCCAGGGCAGGTGCCCGGCGCAGTCGATCCACGCGGCGGTGCCCACGTCCGGCTCCACCACGAGGGACCGCGGACCGCTCAGGTCGTACGTCGCCGAGGCCGCCTCGTCGACCGGCCACGGCCCGCTCACCCAGTGCCCGGGGTGGTCCTCGAGGTCGGGCTCCGGCACCACGGAGGTGCGCACGAACACGTCGGCCCGGTCGGTCCACGGCTCGGGGTGGCGACCGCGCAGCCACCGGTCCCACCACGCGACCATCTCGTGGTCGAGGTCGATGCGCGGCCCCGGGATCGCCGCGGCCGGGTCGGCGTGCGCCCAGGGGCCGGCCAGCAGCCGCCACGGCGTCCCGGCCTGGCCCAGCGCGGCGATCGTCCGGAAGGAGTTGTTGCGGTAGCCGTCGGCCCACCCGGCCACGATCATCGTGGCCGCCTCGATCCGGTCGTAGCCCACGTGGCGCAGCGACCCGGCCCGCCAGTAGGGACCGTCACGGTTCTCGCGCAGCCAGGTGAGCAGCCAGGGCTCGTTGGTGTCCCAGCGTCGTCGCCACTCCGCCCGCCAGTCGCCGGGCCACAGCGCCGGCACGGGCGGCAGGACGCACATCGGCGTCATGTAGTGGCAGTAGTCGACCAGGTCCACCAGGCGCAGCGCGCCGCCCCGCCAGTGCACGTCGTCGTTCCAGCGGTCGTCGCTGGAGTAGATGGCCACGATCGCCTTCAGCGCGGGCGGCCGCTCGGCCGCGATCTGCAGGGAGTTGAAGCCGGAGTACGACGTGCCGAACATCCCGACGCCCCCGTCGCACCACGGCTGCTCGGCCAGCCAGGCGATGACCGCGCAGAGGTCGCTGCGCTCGACCAGCGGGTACTCGTCCGTCGCGTCGCCCGCCGACGACCCGGTGCCGCGCAGGTCGACGCGGCACACGGCGTAGGAGTGCTCGTCGCGCAGGACGCGGTAGCCCTCGGCCTGCGAGGAGGTGAGGTCGTCCTTGCGGTAGGGCAGGGCCTCGAGCAGGCAGGGCTGGGGCTCCGCGGTGTCGGGGAGGTACAGCGTGGCGGCCAGCTCGACACCGTCCGCCATCGCGATCCGGACCTGCTGCTCCGTGCCGGTCACGGGAGCCGCCCGTGCTCGCGCAGCAGGCGGACCACGGTGTCGGGGTCCAGCCCCTCCGACGTGTGGCCGTCCCGGCCGGCGCTGGTGGGCGACATGAGCAGCGAGTTGAGGACGGACTCCTCCGCCGCGTCCACCACCGCCTCGAACAGGTCGTCCAGGCCGCGCATCCCCAGCCGGCGACCCTCGTCCAGCACGGTCCCGTCGCGGTCGGTCCGGGCGGTGGTGCTGGCCGCCAGGAAGATCTCGCCGCTGCCGTGGTGGGCGGTGGAGCCGGTCCTGGCCAGGCCGAGCCCGACCCGGCGCGCCAGCCGCTGGCACCCCAGCGGGTCGACCGGCGCGTCGGTGACCACCACACCGATGCAGGAGCCGGCCGGCCTGGGCGGGTCGACGTGCTCGGGCAGCAGCCGGCCGACCGGCACGCCGTCGACGGTGAGCCGCGAGCGCTGCCCGAAGTTGGTCATCAGCACCACGGCCACGGTGTGGCCTCCGGGCGTGACCCGCGACGACGTGCCGATGCCGCCCTTGAAGCCCAGGCAGGACATGCCCGTGCCGCCGCCGACGGAGCCCTCACCCGGCGGGGCCGCAGACCCCCGCGAGGCGAGCGCCGCCTCGTGGGCCGCGCGCACGTCGTCCGGGCTGACCCAGGTGGTGCGGACGTCGTTGAGGAAGGAGTCGTCGCACTCGGCCACCACCGGCACGAAGATGTCGTCGACCAGCTCGGGGTGCCGCTCGAGCGCCAGGTGGAAGGCCGCGTCGTAGACCCGGCCCACCTGGCCGGTCGAGGTCAGGTAGATCGGCGACTCGAGCAGCCCGGACTCCTGCAGCGAGAGGAAGCCCGTGCAGTCCCCCAGCCCGTTGAGGACCGCGCCGCCGCCCACCAGGGGTCGGGGGTAGGCGTCCTCGGCCAGGAACAGGCAGCTGACGCCGGTGCGCGCGGTCTCCCGCGTGATCGTCACGTGGCCCAGCCCCACCCCGGCCACGTCGAGCACCGAGTTGGTGGGACCGGTCGGCAGGACCCCGATGGTGATGCCGAGCTCGCGGGCACGCATGTGCTCATACTGACCCATGGATCAGTACGCCGTCCCGGTCGTGTGGTCGCCGGAGACCCGCCGCCACGACCCGCGGCACGAGGTCTGGGTAGGGGTGGCGACCGACGGCACCGAGGTCGCCGCCCGCGTCGACGCGATCCTCGAGGCGCTCGAGGCGGCCGGTCACCACCTCGTGGAGGCCACCGCGCAGCCCGACGAGGCGCTGCGCGCGGTGCACGACCCGGGGCTGGTCGACTTCCTCCGCTCGGCCGCCGACCGCTGGGCGGCCGGCCCGTACGCCGGGCTCGTGAACCAGGACCGCGTGGTGCCCTACCTGTTCCCGACGCCGGCGATGACGGGTCCGCTCCCGGCGCGCGCCGCGGTGGCGATCCACGCGGACGCCGGGCGGTTCACCTACGACACCATGACCCTGGTCGGGCCCGGGACGTGGGAGGCGGCGCGGGCCGCCGCGGCCTGTGCCGTGCAGGCGGCCGACCTCGTGAGCGGTGGCGACCGCCTCGCCTATGCGCTGTGCCGGCCCCCAGGCCACCACGCGACCCACGCCGGCTTCGGCGGCTCCTGCTACCTCAACAACGCCGCGGTCGCGGCTGCGCAGCTCCAGCGGCAGGGCGCGGCCACCGTCGGCATCGTCGACCTCGACGCCCACCACGGCAACGGCACGGCAGCGATCCACTACGACCGCGCCGACGTGCGCTACGGCTCGGTGCACGTCGACCCCGGAGCCGGGTGGTTCCCGCACGTGGTCGGGTACGCCGACGAGACCGGCACCGGCGCAGGCGAGGGGGCCACCCGCAACCTGCCCCTGCCCGAGGGCGCCGGCGACGAGCCGTGGCTGGCGGCGGTGGCCGAGCTGGCCGACTGGGTGTCGGGCTGCGACGCACTGGTCGTCTCGCTAGGGGTCGACGCGGCCGCCGACGACCCCGAGAGCCCGCTGCAGGTCAGTGCGGACGGCTACCGCGAGGCCGGGCGGCTGCTCGACGCCACCGGCCGGGCGGCCGTGGTGGTGCAGGAGGGTGGCTACCACCTCCCCACGCTGGGCGGCCTGGTCGCGGCGTACCTCGAGGGCCACGCCGGCTCGGGTACCGCACCGGCATGAGCGACGAGCAGACCCGGCGCGCCCTCCTCGACGGGCTGGAGGCCAAGCGCCGCCACGTCCTCGAGCAGGTGGAGGCCCTGCCCTCGGCGGCTCGTCGTGGGTCCCTCCTCCCCTCGGGGTGGAGGCCTCTGGGCCTGGTGCGCCACCTCACCCTCGACGTCGAGCGGGTCTGGTTCCGCGCGGTCATGGCCGGGGAGGACGTCAGCCTGCCGGAGGGCTACGAGGGGTGGACGGTGCCGCCTGACGAGAGCGACGAGGCCGTGCTCGCGGCGTACGCCGAGGAGTGCCGCGCGACCACCTCGCTCGTCGAGGGGATGGACCTCGACCTGGAGCCGCGGTGGTGGTTCCCGGGAGCCGGCGACCCGCCGTACGCGTCGCTGCGCGAGGTGCTGGTCCACGTCCTGGTCGAGACCGCGACCCACGCCGGGCACCTCGACGTGGCCCGCGAGCTCCTCGACGGCGGCCAGCGCCTGGTGCTGGACACCCCGGACTGACGCGCCCCGCTCGGCGTTGACCGGCGTTTCGCCGCGGCACAGGGCCTCTCGGCGCGACACTGGGGGCGCCCCGGCCCACCACGGGCCGCGGCGCTCCTCGTCGTCAGAAGGGTTCTCATGAAGGTTCAGCTCGTAGCGGCCGCGGCTCTGACCGCCGTCGCCTCACTCTCCCTCGCCTCGGCAGCCGTCGCCGCCGACTCCAGCACGTTGCTCGGTGGCGGATCCAAGGCCACCGCTTCCGCGGCCCGTCCCGCCCCGGCGCCGGCTCCCAAGGCGGGTGCTGCCGTCGTCGTCGGTGACGTGAGCCCGGCCCCGGGCGGTGCGTGCGGCCCAGCCGTCACGACCGTGCAGGCGGCCTCTGCTGGACCGTCGTTCACCGTCCCGGGCGCGGGGGTCATCACCTCCTACGCCTACTTCGCCAACGCCGCTCCGGGCAGCGTCCGGGCGAACTTCTTCACCCCCGGCCCGGCCCTCGGGCACTGGACCCTGGTGGGCAAGACCCCGGCCTCGGCGGTCACGGTGAGCGCG
>CAZEPK010000279.1:0-6807 GCA_964514085.1 uncultured Nocardioides sp. | reverse complement strand
ACGGGCCAGCCAGCCGCGGTTGTCGTTGAGCCAGTCGTCCCTGTCGAAGCCGGGCCGCAGGCGCTCGAACGCGGCGTTGACGGTGCCGAACCGCTCGCCGCCGACCGCGGCGGCCAGCGCGGCGGGCAGCTCGTCGACCCCGTCGTAGAGCGCCATCGAAGCGAGCACCTCCTCGAGCGGCTGGGCCCGGCTCACCACGCGGGAGAGGACCTCGTGCGCCGCCTCCAGCCCGCTGAGCGACCACACCAGCTGGGAGGTCCAGCCGCGGCCCTCGGAGAAGACCTGGGCGTCCTGCTCTGTGCAGACCTGCTCGCGCCAGGTCCTCGACACGACCTCCCAGGAGGCCTCCTCGTGCATCCGCCGGAGCTCGGGGTCGTCGAGGACCTTGTGCAGCATCCCGGTGAACGTCGCGGCCCGCGCGGCGTACTGCGGGACGTCGGCGAAGACCGCGACGCACTCGATCATCAGCTCCAGGGCCTTGAGGCGGGCCTCGGCGCCGAGGTCGCGCTGGCGCCACCACAGGTCGAGGTGCCAGGTGTCGTCGCTGTTCACGTAGTAGGTGATGCGCGGGTAGGTGATCGCGTAGCTCTCCGACAGCCACGGCTGCATGAGCTGGTCGCCGAGGCTGGTGAAGCTGCCTGCCCAGACCGGGATGGCGCTGGGCAGGAAGGTGGCGAGGTTCCAGAGGAACGGCACGGCGCCGGACGTGCCCGGCTTCCAGCTGCCGGACGGCGGGACGCCGCCCGTGCCGCGGGGGTCCTCGGCCAGCACCTTCAGGCGCTGCTGCGTCGTCTTCAGGAAGTCGGCGGGCGGCACCCACGGATCGGTGGTGCCCAGGACGTCGAGGTGCGGCTCCGGGCGGAGCAACGGGGCGAGGTGCTGCGGCAGCTCCAGCATGGCGAGGGAAGTGTCCCCCAGCCGGGGACATCTGGACAGCCCAGCGATTCCGGACCTCGGGCGCGGCGATGGGACACTGCGGACGTGACCGAGATCGAGATCGGCCGGGCCAAGCGAGCCCGCCGTGCGTACTCCTTCGACGACGTGGCGATCGTGCCCTCCCGGCGCACCCGCGACCCGGAGGAGGTGAGCGTCGACTGGCAGATCGACGCCTACCGGTTCGAGCTCCCGGTCCTCGCCGCGCCCATGGACTCCGTCATGTCCCCGGCCCAGGCCATCGCCCTCGGCCGGTTCGGCGGCCTCGGCGTGCTCAACCTCGAGGGTCTCTGGACCCGCTACGAGGACCCCAACCAGCTGCTCACCGAGGTCTCCGGCCTGCGCGGCGAGCAGGCCACCGCCCGGCTCCAGGAGATGTACGCCGAGCCGGTGAAGGCCGAGCTCATCACCGAGCGGGTCCGCGAGATCCGCGACGCCGGCGTCACCGTGGCCGGCTCCCTGTCCCCGCAGCGCACCCGGGAGTTCGCCAAGACCGTGGTCGACGCGGGCGTCGACATGTTCGTGATCCGCGGGACGACGGTCAGCGCCGAGCACGTGTCCTCGCAGGCCGAGCCGCTGAACCTCAAGGAGTTCATCTACGAGCTCGACGTGCCGGTGATCGTGGGCGGCTGCGCCACCCACCAGGCCGCGCTGCACCTCATGCGCACCGGCGCGGCCGGCGTCCTGGTCGGCTTCGGCGGCGGGGCCGCGCACACCACCCGCACGGTGCTCGGCGTGGCGGTGCCGATGGCCTCCGCCGTGGCCGACGTCGCCGCCGCGCGCCGCGACTACCTCGACGAGTCGGGTGGCCGCTACGTGCACGTCATCGCCGACGGCTCGATCGGCAAGTCCGGCGACGTGGCCAAGGCCATCGCGTGCGGCGCCGACGCGGTGATGATCGGCTCGCCCTTCGCCCGCGCCACCGACGCCCCCGGCCACGGCTTCCACTGGGGCGCCGAGGCCCACCACAGCTCGCTGCCCCGCGGTGAGCGGGTGGAGTTCGAGACCGTCGGCACCCTCGAGGAGATCCTGTTCGGCCCCTCCCGCGTGGCCGACGGCACGATGAACCTCATCGGCGCGCTCAAGCGGTCGATGGCCACCACCGGCTACACCGAGCTCAAGGAGTTCCAGCGCGTCGAGGTCGTCATCGTCGACTAGCCCCGACCAACGGGCAGTGGTCAAGCGCTGAGAGCGCTATCAGCGCTGCGAGCGGAGCGAGCGTTGCGAGCGCAGCGAGCGCGCCCCGCGATCGGCTCGGTGCCCACGATGGACGGCGGAGCTGCGAGCGCAGCGAGCAGTCCGTCGTGGGCCCGGGCCGGGGCTCGCGGAGGTGTCAAACGGCACGCCGGCGGGCGTAGTGGCGGGCGGCCCGCTCCCGGTTCCCGCACGACGTCGAGCACCACGCACGCCGTGGGTGGTCCTTGACGAAGTACAGGACGCACCCCGGCGCCAGGCAGGCCCGCAGCTCCGGGTCGTCGGCCAGGAAGCGCACGGCCTCGCCGGCCAGCTCGCCCAGCCGCCGCGCCTCGCCGCGGGCCGACGAGGTCCACTCCAGCCGGCCGTCGACCAGCGTGGGCCACCCCGGGGCCTGGGCCGCCGCCGCGTTGAGGGTCGCCACCGCCGCCGCCACGCGCTCCTGGTGCCCCGCGGCGACCGGACGCGGGTCGTCGGTGCGGTCGGCGGCCAGGACCCGCACCGCGTCCCGCAGCTCGCGGAGGGCATCCGTCTCGCCGGACAGGTCGTCGTGGACGCCGGACCGGTCCGCCCAGACGGTGTTGAGCAGGTCGACGGTCGGTCCTTGGTCGAGGCGTGGTGACGGCACCTCATTATTCTAACGCTTGTGCGCATCGCTTGGCGTGAGTACTGTCTCACGCATGGAGAGTGTTTCAACCGTGAGAGGTTTCCACGAGGGTGAGCTGGCCGTGCAGCGCCGGGCGGGGGTGGAGGCCCAGGCCGCGCGGCTAGCGGGGATGCTGGCGCCCGCCGACCTGCGCGGCGGCCTCGGGCTGTTCCTGGCGGGCCGGACCTACGCCGCGCTGAGCGCTCGGGACGCCGACGGCCGGCTCTGGGTCTCTCCGCTGACCGGCCGGCCGGGCTTCCTCGTACCCGACGGCGTCGACACCCTGGAGATCCACGCGGCCCCGGCGGACGGCGACCCGCTGCACGGGCTCCCGGCCGGCCAGCCGGTCGGCCTGCTGGTCATCGAGTACGCCGCCCGCCGCCGGGCCCGCCTCAACGGCACGCTCGTGACCACCGCGCCGGACCGCCTGGTCATCGACGTGGCCGAGGCCTACGGCAACTGCCCGCAGTACATCCCGCCGCGCCCGCCGGTGGTCGTGGCGTCCCGGCAGCCCGGCCGCAGCGCCGTGCTGGACGCGGGACAGCTGGAGCTGGTCGCGACGGTGGACACCTTCGTGCTCGGCACCACCCACCCCGAGCGCGGCACCGACGCCTCGCACCGGGGTGGGGCGCCGGGCTTCCTGCGCGCCGAGTCGGCGACCCGGCTGGTCTGGGACGACCTGCCGGGCAACCAGATGTTCAACAGCCTGGGCAACCTCGCGGTGGACTCGGCGGCCGCGGTGCTGGTCCTGGACCCGGTCAGCGGGCGGACCCTGCACGTGTCGGGGCGCGCCGAGGTGGCGTGGGACGTGCCCGGCTCGGCGACCGGCCGCCAGGTGGTGCTCGACGTGGAGGCCGTGGTCAGCGGCTGAGGCCGGCCAGCACCGCCCGGGCGTAGGCCGCCTCGGGCGTGAGGTCGACGTGGCGCGACCCGGCTGCGGTCACGGCGTACGCCTCCGGCGGGCCGGGCACGCGCTCCAGGCCGGCGAAGGTGTCCTCCAGCAGCGTGCGCAGCTGGTCCTCGCGCGGGAGCCACACGGCCTCGTGCGCCTCGAGGCTGTCCAGCGCCCACTCGGTGGTGCCGTTGAAGGCCAGGATGGGCGGTCCGTCCGGCGGGTGCAGGGTCTGCACCACCATGTCGCTCAGGACGAAGACCTGGTCGTCCAGGTCGCGGTCGGGGACCGCGAACGCGTCGCCCGGACGCGGCTCCCACCGCAGGCCGGCGTCGCGCAGCGCGAGGGCCAGGTCGAGGGGAAGCACAAAACCAGTGTGCCGCCCGCGTCCACAGCGGACAGGATGGCTCCCGATGGACGACCTGCTGCCCCGGCTCGAGGGCTACTACGACGACGCACCGCGAGCCGGCGCCGACACCGAGGAGCACGGCCCGTTCACGGTCTTCGTCTCGCGCGGCGGCTGGCCCTACTACGCCCGGCCGCGGCTCGGGCACACCGCACCGATCGGACCGGACGACGTCACCTCGGTCCTGGCCCGGCTCGAGGAGCTCGGGCTGCCGCCGTCGATCGAGTGGGTCGACCAGACGACCCCGTCCCTGCGCGCGGCCGCCCTGGCCGCCGGGGCGGAGGTGGGCACCTACCCGCTGCTGGTCCTGGACGGTGCGCCGGTCGCGCGCCGGGGTCCGGTCGCGGTGCGCCGCCTGACGTCGGACGATCCCGACCTGGCGGCCGTGCAGGCGGCGGTCCACGTCGGGTTCGGCCAGGACGACACCGCCACCGGGACGGCCGGGGTGGCCGAGCGCGACGCCCGGGCGGCAGCTGCGGACTCCCACGTCGAGACGATGGCGGCGATGATCGCCGCGGGCCGGACGGTGACCTTCGGCGCCTTCGACGCCGACCTCGGCGCCGTCGGCGGCGGCAGCCACAACCCGCGGGGGGACGTGACCGAGGTGGTGGGTGTCGCGGTGCTGCCCTCGCACCGCCGGCGCGGCATCGCGGGCCACCTCACCTGGGCGCTGGCGGCCGACGCGGCGCAGGCGGGCGTGCACACCGTCTTCATGTCGGCGGGCAGCGACGACGTGGCGCGGATCTACGAGGGCGTGGGCTTCCGGCGGGTCGGGACCGCCTGCATCGTCGGGTAGCCAGGACCGGCCCACCGGGGCTGGCCCGGCCTGCCAGACTGGGGGCATGGACCGGGAGCCGAGCGCGCTCAGCCCGGAGGCACGGGTCCGTGCGCTGGAGTCGATGTCCGGGCCCGGCGCGGAGGAGCTCGACGTCCTGGTCGTCGGAGGCGGCGTCGTCGGCGTCGGGGTCGCGCTGGACGCGGTGAGCCGGGGCCTGTCGACGGGACTGCTCGAGCAGCGCGACCTGGCCAGCGGCACCAGCAGCCGCAGCAGCAAGCTCATCCACGGCGGCCTGCGCTACCTCGAGATGCTCGACTTCGGACTGGTCCGCGAGGCCCTGCAGGAGCGCGGCCTGCTGCTCACCCGGCTGGCGCCGCACCTGGTCCGGCCGGTGCCGTTCCTCTACCCGCTGACCCACCGCGTGTGGGAGCGCCCCTACGTCGGCGCCGGCCTGGCTCTCTACGACGGCATGGCGATGGCCGGCAAGTACGAGATGGGCGTGCCCAAGCACCGGCACCTCACGCGCAGTAGCGTGGCCCGCATCGCACCCGACTTCGCGCCCGAGTCGATCGCCGGGGCGATCCGCTACTACGACTGCCAGGTCGACGACGCCCGGCTGGTGGTCACCGTGGCCCGGACCGCCGCCGCGCACGGCGCCCAGGTGGCGACGCGGGTCAAGGTCACCGGCTTCCTCCGCGAGGGCGAGCGGGTCATCGGCGTCCGTGCCGTCGACCTCGAGGACGGCCGCGAGCTCGAGGTCCGTGCCCGGGTCGTGGTGAACGCCGCCGGTGTCTGGACCGACGACCTCCAGGACATGGTCGGTGGCCGCGGCTCGCTGCACGTCCAGGCGTCCAAGGGGATCCACCTGGTCGTGCCGCGCGACCGGATCCGGTCCGAGGCCGGCTTCATCGTCCGCACCCAGACCTCCGTGCTCTTCGTGATCCCGTGGGGCCGGCACTGGATCATCGGCACCACCGACACCCCGTGGGACCTCGACAAGGCGCACCCCGCCGCCAGCCGCGCCGACATCGACTACGTCCTCGACCACGTCAACGCGATCCTGCGCGAGCCGCTGGACCACGAGGACGTCGAGGGCGTGTACGCCGGGCTGCGGCCGCTGCTCTCCGGTGAGTCCGAGCCGACCTCGAGGATCTCGCGCGAGCACACCGTGGTCACGCCGGTGCCGGGCCTGGTCATGATCGCCGGCGGCAAGCTCACCACCTACCGCGTCATGGCCCGCGACGCGGTCGACGCCGCGGCGCACTCGCTGACCTCCGGGGGGTCGACGGTCCGCAGCTCCATCACCGACCGGGTGCCGCTGGTCGGCGCCGACGGCTACGAGACGCGCACCAACCAGCGGGTGCAGCTGGCCCGGCGCTCGGGCCTGCACGTGGCCCGGATCGACCACCTCCTCGGCCGCTACGGCGACCTGGTCGACGACCTGCTGGCCCTCATCGAGGCGGACCCCTCGCTGGCCGAGCCGCTCGACGGCACCGAGGACTACCTCGGTGTCGAGGTCGTCTACGCCGTCACCCACGAGGGCGCGCGCCACCTCGACGACGTCCTGGCCCGGCGGACCCGCATCTCCATCGAGACCTTCGACCGCGGCGTGCGGTGCGCGCCCGAGGTGGCCCGGCTGATGGGCGCCGAGCTCGGCTGGGACGACGCCCGCCAGGCCGACGAAGTGGACCACTACCTGCGCCGGGTGGAGGCCGAGCGGCGGAGCCAGACCATGGCCACCGACCAGGAGGCCGACGAGGCCCGGGTGAGCGTGCCCGACATCGTCTGACGCGCTCGGCTACCCGTCCTGCAGGAGCCGGCGCTGCGCGTCGTTCATCGGCAGCGCGGCTGCCGCGCGGTCGGCGGCCTCGGCCTCGTCGTGGCGGCCCAGCCGCCGCAGCAGCACGGCCCGGGTCGCGTGCCACAACGCGTAGTCCTCGAGCCCCGGGACGGCGTCG
>CAZEPK010000278.1:0-6823 GCA_964514085.1 uncultured Nocardioides sp. | reverse complement strand
GGCAGCAGCCCGGCGCCCATGCCGACCCAGGCCGAGACCAGCATCTGGAAGGGGAGCCACGGACCCACCCCCGCGGTCATCAGCGCCGAGGCGAACAGCGAGGTCACCCCGAGGACGAAGCCGAAGCCCGCGCCGAAGACCCGTCCGGCCAGAACCAGCAGGAAGAACACCAGCTCCACGCCGCCGGTGCCGGCCGAGAGGCCGCGGAGGACCGCGATCACCGCCGAGAGCACGCCCAGGACCGCGAGGACCCGCGTGTCGAGGCCGCCCTCGGCGAGCTCGGCGAGCATCACGGCGATCACCACTGGCAGCAGCGCGAGGAAGAGGAACGGCGGGTCGACCCGGTCGGTCGGCTGCACGCGCAGCAGCAGCGGCCAGACCAGCATCATCAGCCCGGCCAGCGAGGCGACCGCGAGGATCACCGCCGACCGGCGCGAGAGCGGGACCGCCCTCAGCGTCTCCGGGACCTCGCGACGTCCGTCCGACGGACCGAGCAGGGCGGAGGAGGAACGTCGTGGGGTGCTCACCGGACCAGCGCCCCGGTGACCTCGTCGACCCGCACCCAGGGCGGGCCGAGCACCTTGGTGACCTGGGGCGCGAAGGCCGGCGACTCGGCCACCACGCGTCGTACCGGCCCGGACGAGACGACCTCGCCCTCGGCCAGGACCACGACCTCGTCCGCGGCCAGCGCGGTGAACTCCACGTCGTGGGTGGAGACCAGGACGGTCCGCCCCTCGGCCGCCAGCGCGCGGAGAGCCGCGGCCAGCACGTGCTTGGCGCGGTAGTCCAGCCCGCGCGTCGGCTCGTCCAGGAGCACGACGGGCGGCCGCGCGGCCAGGACCAGCGCGAGCGCCAGCGCCAGCCGCTGCCCCTCGGAGAGGTCGCGCGGGTGCTGGTCACCCGGGATGCCCGGCGCGAGCGAGTCGAGGATGGCCCGCGTCTCCGGTCCTCCCGCGGCGCACTCCTCGTCGACGGTCTCGAGGTAGAGGAGGTCGGCGGCCTGCTGCGGGAGCAGCCCGACCACGGCCCGCCGGCCGGCGGGCTTGAGCGCGGCGGGGTCCACGTCGTCGCCCGCGGCCCTGGTCACGGAGACGGCTCCCGCACGCCGGGGGCCGCTGCCCTGCAGGGCCCACAGCAGCGAGGACTTGCCCGAGCCGTTGCGGCCCATCAGCGCGGTCACCCGGCTCCGGGGCAGGGCCAGGGAGACCTCGCGCACCGCGGTGGTCCGGCCGTGCACCACCGTGAGCCCGGTGGCGACCACACCCGGCTCTACCGCCGGAGCCGGGACGTCGACCGGCGCCGGAGGGAGCTCGAGGGTAGGAGCGAGCCGCCGCGCGTCGCGGACGGTCAGCGGGAGCGGGGACCAGCCCGCGGCCCGGCCCAGCTCGACGAGGGGAGGTACGACGGGCGAGGTGGCCAGCACCGCCGCGGGCTCGCCCACGACCACCGAGCCGTCCCCGGTCACCAGGCAGATCCGGTCGGCGAACGGCACCACCCGCTCCAGCCGGTGCTCGGCCAGCAGGACCGAGACCCCGAGGTCGTGCACCAGGCGCGTGATCGTGGCCAGCACGTCCTCGGCCGCCGTGGGGTCGAGCGCCGAGGTGGGCTCATCGAGGACCAGCAGCCGGGGGTGCATCGTCAGCACCGAGCCGATCGCGACCCGCTGCTGCTGGCCACCGGAGAGGGTGCGCAGGTCGCGGTGGCGCAGGTCGGCGATGCCGAGCAGGTCGAGGGTCTCCTCGACCCGGCGGCGCATCGTCTCCGGCGGCAGGCCGAGCTGCTCCATGCCGTAGGCCAGCTCCTCCTCGACGGTGTCGGTGACGAAGCCGGCCAACGGGTCCTGCCCGACGTACCCGATCGCGTGCGCCCGCTCGCGAGGCGGCGCCTCGAGCACGGACACCCCGTCCAGCAGCACGTCCCCGAGGAGCGTGCCGCCGGAGAAGCGCGGCACCAGCCCGGTCACCACGCCGAGCAGCGTGGACTTGCCCGAGCCGGTCGGCCCGGTGACCAGCACCAGCTCGCCCTCCTCCACCGACAGCGAGACGCCGTCGAAGACGGGCGCGGAGCCGTAGCCGAACCGCAGGTCGCGCAGCTCGAGCAGGCTCATGACGAAACCACCCGCGGCTCCGGTGCGGCGGCCGCGGCGACGAGGCCGAGCACCGACCCGAGCAGGGCGACCACGGTCACCTGGGGAAAGGTGGCCAGGTCGGGGTAGGCGACCACCAGCTGGTGGCCGGAGACCCACCAGGCCACCAGCGCGGTGCCGAGCCCGGAGAGCATCACCACCAGCTCGGGCCACCGCCACGGGTCCGGCCGGTAGCGGGTCCGGCCGACCCGGCGCCCGGCCAGCACCAGCCCGGCGACCGCGGCGGCCACGCCCAGCACCAGCATCGGGGTGGCCAGCAGGCGCGGCGCACTGTGGTCCAGGCCGGCGTACACCCCGACCGCCACGCCGCACAGCCCGAGCAGCATGAGGGCACCGGTCAGCCGGCGCTCGGCCGGCGGCGCGCCGGCGGAGCGGCCGTAGCCGCGGGTGTCCATGCCTGCGGCCAGCCGCAGGGAGCGCTCCAGGGCGTCCTCCAGGACCGGCACCAGGTAGCGGCGCAGCCGGCCGGTGCGCCGGGTGTCACCCGCGCGCAGGGACTGGGCCGCCCGCACCCGCCGGGCGCTGTCGACCAGCTGCGGCAGCACCGTCACGGCGACCACCAGCGCGGTGCCGATCTCGTGGAGCGCGGCAGGCACCGAGCGCAGCAGGCGCTTGGGGTTGGCCAGCGCGTTGGCCGCGCCGACGCAGATGACGATGGTCCCCAGGCGCAGGCCGTCGTAGAAGCCCGCGAGCACCGACTCACGCGTCACCGGCCCCAGCAGGTGCAGGCCCAGGACCCAGTCCGGGAGCGGGACCTCCGGCAGGTCGAGCAGGACGTGCCCGCCGCCCAGCCCGCCGCCCAGCAGCACCCGGAAGAGCACCCGCATCACCACGATGACCACGGCCACCACGACGTAGAGCCGGAAGGCGTCCGCCCACGGCTGCTCGGACCGCCGGGCCAGCACCACGAGCGTGGCCACGGCCACGATGGTGAGCAGCACCAGCGGGTTGGTGGTGAACGTCGCCGCGGCGGCCAGGCCGAGCGCCCAGACCCACCAGGCGACCGGGTGGAGGTCCCGGGGCAGCCGCGCAGCAGTCAGCGGGCCGGTCACCGCCCCAGTGTCGCGGACGGAGCGGTGCTCCTACGACTCGTCGTCGCCAGGGCGGCTCTGGGAGGCCGGCACGGTGGCCGGCGCCGGCCGGTGGCCGCGGCCCAGGACCCCGCCGAGCAGCGCGAGCATCGAGGTGAGCACGAGCAGGATGCCGGGCACCACCCACACCGGGGCGCTGCCCGTCTGCACCGGCTCCGAGCTGGTCAGGTAGGTGTCGTAGTCCTCCCCGTCCTCCTGGCCGGCGGCCGGGTCGTCGGTGCTGACCGCAGCGACGGGCGCCTGCGTGGTCGGAGTGGCCGCGGCCGTCGTGGCTGGCGCCGTCGTCACCGGCGCCGCCGTGGTGGGCTTGGGTGGCTTGCTCGTCGGCGAGGGGCTGGCCGGCGGCGGCGTGTACGGCGCGCTCGTGGGTGCGGCCGGGGTCGGCTTCGGCGGGCTCTGCGACTGGTGGCCGCTGCTGTGGTGCCCGCCGCCGGTGCCCTGCGTGGGCTTCCGCGTCGGCTTGGGCGTGGGCTTGGGCGTGGGCTTGGGCGTCGGCTTCTTCGTCGGCTTGGGCGTGGACGGAGCCGGCGGCGGCGCCGGCGGGGCCACCGTCGCGGTGGGGTTCTGCTGGGTGGGCGCCACGGTCGCGGTCGGCGTCGGGGTGTTCTGGGTCGGCGCCGCGACCACCGGCGCCAGGTCCACGTCGTTCGAGCCGGCAGCGCTCTGGGGCCACCAGGCCACCAGGCAGGCGGCGAGGCCCAGCAGCGCCGCGACGGCGAGGCGAACGACGTTCGCCCAGGTCCTGCTCACCACGTCCTCCTGGAGGTTCCCGCGACGGAAGAAGGGCTCCGAACCCTGCGATCGACGGTACCTGAACGGCGCGGTGGCGGCAGGAGATTCGAGGATCTATGGGGTGGTCCTGCGGCGTCTGCGGAGCAGGGTGACGGCGCCTCCGAGGAGGGCCAGCACCGCGATGACCACCGGCACCGTCCAGGCGGGCAGCGTGCCCCCGGTCCCGGCCGCCGGATCGACCGGGTTCGCGGTGGGCACGGCCGCCGTGGAGTCGTCCGACGCGCCCGGCTGGCTCACCGGTGCGGTCGGGGTGGGGGCGGCCGGGTCGGTCGGGTCGAGGCTGGCTGAGGGGGCGGCGGTCACCGCCTCCGTGGGCGGGGGCGTGGCGGCGTCGGAGGCGGCCGGGCTGGTGGCGGCGACGGTCGGCGACCCGCCCGCGCCGGTCGTCGGGGACCCGCTCGGCGACCCGCTCGACGGCCGGCTCGTCGGCCGGCTCGTGGGCTGGGACGTGGGCCGGCTCGTCGGCTTCGCCGTGGGCTTGGTGGTCGGCTTGCTCGTCGGCGTGGGGGCGGTCGGCGTGGGGGCCGAGCTGGCCGCGTGGGCCGCCGGTGCCACCCCGGGCGCGTTGCGCGACCCGGTGGACCACGCGAAGCCGACGTACCCGCCGTCGGGCACCCGCAGCGAGCCCACGCCGTAGTTCGAGTAGCTCCAGCTGCCCGACGTGCCGTCGGACCACCAGAGCGCCCAGTAGGCGTCCTCGGGCGGGGTGTTCACGCAGGCGGTGTCCGACGGCGCGGGCAGGCCCGAGATGCGGCAGACGAACCCGGGCTCGTTCTGCACGTAGGAGAGGTCGAAGCCCGCACCGGGGAACAGCGAGGACGCGCTGCGCCCACCACCGCCGGCCACGCAGGCGGACTGGACGCCGCCGCCCAGGGCGCCGAAGTCGACCACCACGCTCACGCCGGACGCACTGCTGCAGGTCGACGCGGTCGCGGCCGGTGCCGTCAGCACACCGCCCACCCCCGCCGCCGCGGTCACGAGGACCGCGGCGGCGAGGAGGCGGAAGGTGCGACGGCTCATCGGGTGACCGTGACCGTGGCCTTGCCCTTGCGGTTCGCGAAGGCGCCGCGGGCCTTGACCTTGGTCTTGCCGATCTTCTTCGCGACCACCTTGACCTTGGCCTTGCCGGCGGCGTTGGCGGTGGTCTTGACGTCCTTGCCGCCCACGGAGACCGTGACCGTCTCCCCCGCCGCCAGGCCGGAGACCTTGACGACGATCTTGGCGCCCTTCGTGACCTTGGACTTCTTGAGGTCGAGGTCGAGCTTGGTGGCGGACAGCGCGGTGAACGACGCGGTGTCGGTCTCGCCGCCCGCGTCGACGACCGAGACGGTGACCTTGCCGGTCGTGGCCGGCGCGGTCAGGGCCAGGGTCGCCTTGCCGGTGGCGTCGAGGACGGCGCGGGTGCCGGTGCCGCCGGTGCTGAGGCAGACCGTGTTGCCGGGCGCCCCGGACACGGCCACCGACTGGGCAGAGCCGGCCGGCACGAACCCCGTCGGCGCGGTCAGGGTGTTGGCGCCGGCGGCGGTCCCTCCGGGCGCCCACAGCAGGGCGGGGAGGGCCTGTGCGGTGGACCGGGTGGCCACGCTGTTGTCCACCTGTCCGAGCGGGCCGGTGGCGGCGTTGGCCAGACCGAGGGCGTCGAGGGTGATCGCGCCGTTGTCCTTGGCGGCGTACTTGGCGCACGAGCCGGCGTTGGCCAGCTGCTGGCCGCGCAGCCACAGCGCCGCCTCCTTGGCGTCGGTGGTCCGACCGGTGACCCCGAGGGCCCAGCCGGCCAGGCCGGTGGAGTTGGCGTTGCCGCTGTTGAAGGACCCGTTGGCCGCCTGCTGGGTGGCCAGCCAGTCGGCCGCCTTCGACACCGCCGTGGCGACGGCGGGGGTCGAGGTCTGGTCCTGCAGCATGAGCACCGCGAGGCCGGTGGTGTCGACGTTCCCGGTCGGCGCGGCAGCGGCGTCGCAGCTCTGCGTCGGCGAGGCCTTGGCCGAGAAGGACCCGCGGAAGAAGCCGGCGGCGCACTGCTGCTGGAGCAGGTAGCCGAGGGCAGCGCCGGCCTTGGCGGAGCCCGACTTGTGGAGCGCGCTGACGGCGTAGGCCTGGGTCAGCGGGGTGTTGAAGTCGTTCGGGTCCGCGTCGACCAGCCGGCCGGCGTTGGGGGCCGTGGTCTCGATGTGGCCCTCCAGGGTGGTGACCACGCCGTTGACCGGCGCGCCGGTGCGGCCCTGCGAGAGCAGGAACGCCCCCATCTTGGCCGCGGAGCCGCCGCCGGAGACGTAGTCGCCGATGTGCGTCTCCAGTGCCGTCGTCACCGCGGCCAGCTTGGCCTGCTGGCCCCCGACCGCGTCGAGGGCGAACCCGGCGTCGATGGTCAGGCCGTAGTCCTCGAAGCTCTGCGCCGGGGTGTTCTCCGGGAAGACGTAGTAGGTCTTGATGATGCCGGTGGCGGGGTCCGGCTGTGCCGCGAGATAGCTCGCACCGGCCGCGGCCGGTGCCGGGTCGGCGCCGACGGGCGCCGCGATGGTGGCGGCCTGCGCGCTCGGGACGGTGAGCCCGAGCCCGAGGGCCAGGACCGAGCCGGTGACCGCGGCAGCGCCGCGGACCAGGGTCGTACGCATGGTGTTTCCTTCCCGCTGCACAGCGGGGAGGCCAAGGACGTCTGTAGGTGGCCGACCCGCTGCTTTTCCTCGACAGCGATGAGTCAGGACGCGTCGCGGCGGGTACTCCGGCTCGCGCACGCCACTCAGCCGAGCCGGGAGTGGAGCGCGCCTACGGTTGCGGGTCAGCGCCGGATTCGGAC
>CAZEPK010000277.1:0-6929 GCA_964514085.1 uncultured Nocardioides sp. | reverse complement strand
GGGCGGCTTCAGCCAGTGTCAACACAGGCGCTGAGGGCACCCGGCAGTCGTCGAAGTTCAGGATCAGGTTGTGGTACCCACGGTTCGAGACGGAGTCGTAGCCCGGAGCCAGCTCGAGACCCGGCGTGTCGTGGTCGAGCAGGAAGGACGTGATGTGCTTCTTGGGTCCCCGGGTGGTCTCCTCCTCGGCGGTGGCGGCGAAGAGGATGGTGTAGTCGGCCAGGTCGGCGTGGCTGATGAAGTGCTTGGTGCCCTTGATCCGCCAGCCCCCCTCCGCGGCCCGGGTGGCGCGCGTGCGCATGGCCCGCATGTCGGAGCCAGCCTCGGGCTCGGTCATGGCCAGGCAGTCGACCTTCTCGCCGCGCACGCACGGGTACAGGTAGCGCTCACGCTGCGCCTCGGTGCCGGCCAGCAGGATGTTCGAGGGCCGGGCCACGCTGGTGTAGTGCAGGGCGTAGCTGGCCTTGCCCAGCTCCTTCTCGTAGAGCACCCAGGTCACGGTGTCGAGCCCCGCCCCGCCGACCTCCTCGGGCATGTTGGCGGCGTAGAGACCCGCCGCCAGGGCCTTGGCCCGGATCTGGGCGGCGAGCTCGGGCCGCAGCACGCCGGTGCGCTCCACCTCCTCCTCGTGGGGGTAGAGCTCGCGCTCGACGAAGGAGCGCGTCACCTCCACGATGCTGCGCTGCTCGTCGGTGAGGCCGAAGTCCATGCGGTCGATCCTTCCCGGTGGTGGGTCGTCGGGGTGGGTGGGTCGGTGGCTCAGTGGACCAGGACCGCCGCGGCGGCGCCGCGCCCGGTCCGGACCGCGCCCTCCATGTAGCCCGCGACCCACTGGTCGGAGCCGCAGACGTAGAAGGGTGGTTCGTGGGTGCCGTGCAGGGGGCCGACCGCCTCGACGTCGCCCGGACGCCAGTTGGTGACGTAGCCCTGGGTCCAGGGGTCGGTGCCCCACAGCCGGGTCCAGGTGGCGAGCGGGACCAGCGCCTCGTCGCCGAACAGGGCGGCGAGCTGGGCCAGGGCCTCGCGGGTGCGCGTGCCGGGGTCGCCGGAGGCGAACGCGGCGTAGCGCTCCGGCGGGACCAGGCAGGACAGCACGCCGTCCTGCTGCGGCCAGGTCGAGCCGAGCACGCCTTCGCTCTCGGAGAGCGCGTTCTGGCCGCGGTCGCGCCAGAACGGCCGGTCGTACGCCGCCACGAACTTGGCCGCCCAGGCGTGCCGCTGGCGGCGCAGGGAGGCCAGGCGCGGCTCGCTCACCCCGCTGATGTCGACGTCGCGGGCCGGGCCCGAGGGCACGGCGAGGACCACTGCCCCGGCGCGCACCTCCTCGCCGTCGTGCGTGGTCACGACGCTCGACCGCCCGACCTGGATCCGGCGCACCGGGGTCGAGAGGCGCAGGTCGCGCAGGCCGTCGGCCATCCGCAGCGCGACCGTGGCCGAGCCCTCGGCCACCCGCTGGTCCTCCCACTCGGTGACGTCGTAGGCCGCCGTACCGCCGCCGACCGCCTGCTTGCGGGCGTAGGCGAACATGCTCTGCCGCTCGATGGAGCCGTCGGACAGGCTCAGGTGGACCAGGTCCATGGCCCGCAGCACCGCTGGGGTGGCGCCGGCCTCGCGCAGGAAGTCGCCGACGCTGAGCTGGTCGAGCCGGTGCAGGTCGGGATGGGCCCACGGGTCCGCGGGGTCGATCGAGAAGACCAGCTTCTCCAGCAGCACCTCGACCTGCTCGTGGCAGGTCCGGTCGGCCTCGGAGTACCAGGACGGCCACTCGCCGACCGACAGGGTGTCGGGCAGCTGGCGCGTGGTCCGGCCCGGCTCGGCGACGTACGACGGCACGAGGGTCAGCCCGAGCTCGGCCACCAGTCCCAGGTAGGAGGTGTGGGCGCTGCCGACCACCTCGCCGCCCAGCTGCACCTGACGACCGTCGGGCAGCTCGACCTGCTCGACCCGCCCGCCGACGCGCGGCCGGGCCTCCAGCACGGTGACGCGGGCGCCGCCCGCCTCGAGGTCGCGAGCCGCGGCCAGCCCCGCCAGGCCGGCTCCGACCACGACCACGTCCGTGTCGGTCAACGCAGCACCACGGTGTGCTCGGGCAGCCAGCCCATCTCCACCCGGTCGCCGGGGACGCAGCGGTCCTCGGCCCGCATCCGGGGGAGGTTCTGCTCCAGCACGGTGACGGTGAGGTCGGGACCGATCGAGACCAGGTGCTGGGTGGTGGCGCCGTGGTAGGTCGTGGAGACGATGGTGCCGGGCAGCCGGAACATGTCGGGGGTGAGCTCGCTGAGCCAGATCTTCTCCGGCCGGACCGCCACGCTCACCGCGTCGCCGTCCTGCGAGCCCTGGTGGCCCGGGGCCGGGATCGACACCGTGGGCGAGACGGCCACGCAGCCCCGCTCCCAGGTGCCGGCCATCAGGTTGCTGGTGCCGATGAAGGCGGCGGCGAAGGTGGAGGTGGGCCGCTCGTAGACGTCCTCGGGCGTGCCGCACTGCTCGATGACGCCGTGGTTCATGATCGCCACCCGGTCGCTCATGCTCAGCGCCTCGTCCTGGTCGTGGGTCACGAACAGGAAGGTGACCCCGACCTCGCGCTGGAGGGACTTCAGCTCGGCCTGCATGGCGTGGCGGAGCTTGAGGTCCAGCGCCGCCAGCGGCTCGTCGAGCAGCAGGACCTTGGGCTCGTTGATCAGGGCCCGGGCCAGGGCCACGCGCTGCCGCTGACCGCCGGAGAGCTGCGCGGGGCGGTCCTTGCCGCGGTCGCCCAGCTCGACCAGCTCCAGCATGGCCGAGACGCGCTGCTGGATCGCGGCCCGGTCCAGGCCCTTGCGGCGCAGGCCGAAGCCGACGTTGCCGCGCACGTCGAGGTGCTCGAAGAGCGCGTAGCTCTGGAAGACGGTGTTGACGTCGCGCTTGTGCGGCGGCGTACTCGTGACGTCCTCGCCGCCGACCAGGATCGAGCCGGAGGTGGGGTCGGTGAAGCCGGCGATCATCCGCAGCGTGGTGGTCTTGCCGCACCCGGACGGGCCGAGCAGGGAGAAGAACTCCCCACTGGTGATGTCGAGGTCGAGGTGGTCGACCACCGTCGACCCGCCGAAGACCTTGGTCAGGCCGCGGAGGGACACCGACGGCGTCGCCGTGGTGGTGGTGCCGGTCGTGGTGCTCGACGTGGTGGTCATCGGCGGTCGCCTCCGGTGATCAGGTCCAGGCTGGACGACTCCCGGCCGAAGAGGCGCGGGAGCGCGAGGGCGGCCACGATGAGCAGGGCCGAGCCCAGCAGCATCAGCGTGCCGATGGCGTTGATGGCCGGCGAGACTCCGAAGCGGATCGAGGAGTAGACCCGCACCGGCAGCGGCTGCGGGTCGACGCCGGTGGTGAAGAAGGCCAGCACGAAGTCGTCGAAGACCAGCGCGAACACCAGGAGGCCGGCGCCGACCAGGGCCGGCACCAGCGTGGGCAGGGTGACCAGGCGCAGCGCCTGGAACGGCGTGCAGCCCAGGTCGCGGGCGGCCTCCTCGACCTCCCCCGAGATCCCGGCCAGCCGGCCCCGCACGATCACCGTCACGTAGGCGATCGAGAAGGTGACCTCGGCCAGGACCACCGTGGTCATCGAGAGCCTCAGCCCGATGCCGGTGAGCAGCAGCAGCGCGGCCACACCGGTGACGATCTCGGGGGTGACCAGGGGGAGCAGGGTGACCGCCCCGATGAAGCGGCCGCGACGCGACCGGACCCGCTCCAGCCCCAGGGCCAGCATGGTGCCGAGCACCAGGGACCCGGCGGTCGAGACCGCGGCGATCTCGAGGCTGGCCACCAGGGAGCCGAGCAGCCCGCTGTTGTGGAACAGGTCGTCGTACCAGCGCAGGCTGAAGCCGGAGAACGCCGAGAGCGACTTCTTGTCGTTGAAGCTGAACAGCGCCACGGCCAGGATCGGCAGGTAGAGCCAGCCGAAGAACACCACCGTGACCGCCACGGCGAAGACCGGCTTGCGCTCGAGCCTGCGGGGCCGGCCCATCAGGACTCCTCCCTGGCCCGGGTGGAGGTGGCGCGCAGGTAGACCACCATCAGCACGGTCAGCGCCGCCATCATGCCCACGGTGAGCGCGGAGCCGAGCGGCCAGTTCTGCCCCTCGGCGAACTGCTGCTGGACCAGGTTGCCCATCATGTAGGTGCTCGCCCCGCCCAGCAGCTGGGCGCTGACGAAGTCGCCCAGCGCCGGCAGGAAGACCAGGAGCATCCCGCCGTACAGCCCGGGCCGGGTGGCGGGCAGGGTCACGCTGAAGAACGTGCGCACCGGCCCGTGGTAGAGGTCCTTGCCGGCCTCGATGAGCGAGCCGTCGAGGCGCTCGAGCGAGGCGTAGACCGGCAGGATCATGAAGACCACGAAGCCGTAGACCAGCCCGCCGATCACCGCCCACGGCGTGTTGAGGAAGGTGATCCCGTCGCTGAGCCCGGTGCTGCGCAGGCCGCTGTTGACCGGCCCGTCGTCGGAGAGCAGCGCCTTCCAGGCGTACATCCGGATCAGGTAGCTGGCGAAGAACGGCACCACGATCGCGGCGATCAGGGCGTTCTTGTAGCGGCCGCCGTGCCGGGCGATGGCGTAGGCGACCGGGTAGGCGATGAGCACCGAGATGGCCACCGTGGCGAGCGCGTAGAGCAGGGAGCGCAGGAACAGCTCGAGGTAGACGTCGTTCCACAGCGCGCGGTAGTTGGTGGTGCGCAGCGCGAACGCCGGGAACCCGTCGTTGGTCGTGCGGCCGAAGGAGAGCAGCACCACGATGGCCATGCTGGAGACGAAGAACGCCACCATCCACGCCGTCGGCAGGGCCAGCAGCGCCCCCCACAGCCAGGTCCGCTGGGCCGAGCGCGGAGCCGTGCGGGTGCGGTCGAGCGTGGCCACGGTCAGCTCGCCTTCACTTCGGTCCAGATGGCCGCGCGGCGCTGGGTCGCGTCGGCGTCCAGGAGCCGGAAGACGTTCTCGTTCTCCAGGTCGGAGACCTCCACGTTGCAGGCCGGCACGTCACGGGCCAGCTCGGCGAACGCCGGCAGGGCGTCCTTCACCGGGAACGGGTAGTAGAGGTACTTCATGTTCTTGATGGCGTTCTCGGGTCGCAGCAGGTAGTCGATGAACAACATCGCGGTGCCGGGGTGCTGGGCGTTGGCCGGGATGGCGTAGGTGTCGGAGTTGATCGGCGTGCCCTCGGTGGGCGCCTCGAAGTCGTAGGCGGCCGGGTCGTCGGCCAGCCCCTGCTGGAGGTAGAGGAAGTCGCCGCTCCACATGTGGTGCACCCAGGCGTCGCCGCCGAGCATGTTGTTGATGTCGTCGGAGGAGTACGCGCGGAGGTACTCCTTCTGGCTGACCAGGAGCTTCTTGATCTCGTCGAGCTCGGAGGCCTTCGCGGTGTTGACGTCGTAGTCGAGGAGGAGCGCCGCCATGGCCAGCGCCTCGTCCTGGTCGTCGAGGGTGAAGATGTGGCCGCGCGCCTCGCTGTCCCAGAGGTCGCGCCATGACCCGGTCGTCGACGAGACCTTGTCGGTGCGCCAGCCGATCCCGGTCTTGTAGACGGTGAAGGGGATCGAGACCCGCGAGCCCGCGTCGTACCACGGGTCGTTGAAGTAGGAGCCGCTGTAGAAGACCTGGTCGGCGTTCTGCAGCTGGTCGGGGTCGATCGCGCGGAGCTTGCCCTCGCGGCGCAGCTTCACGACCCACTTGGCGATCGGGAAGATGATGTCGTACTGGTTGCCGGCGGCGAGCTTGGCGTACATGCCCTCCATCGAGTCGAAGTTGGACTCGATCACGTCGACCCCGTACTCCTCCTGGAAGCCCTTGACCACGCGCGGCGCGAGGTAGTCGGCCCAGTTGAAGTAGACGAGGTCGCCGTCGACCTCGGCCTTGGCCGAGGCGGGCAGCGGTGCGTCGGTGCGGACGTCGTCACGGATGTAGGCGCAGCCGGGCAGCGCCGTCGAGGCGCCCAGCGCCAGCCCGCCGGCCAGCAGCCCGCGCCGCGAGGGGCGGGGCAGCCGCAGGCCGGCGCGCGCCGTCACCCGGTGAGCCCGCCCTCGAACGGCGCCGGTGGGGGCAGTGGGCCGTCGTGGCCGACCAGCAGCCCGACGCTGGTGGCGATGGCGGCCCGGGCCTCCTCGAGGCCCAGCCGCGGGTCGTTGGCCAGCACCCGGGCGCCGAGCCCGTCGCAGAGGGCCACGGCGGTCTCGGCCAGCGACCGCGGGTCGAGCGCGGTGCGGAAGACACCGGCGTCCAGGCCGTCGTGCACGATCTGGGCCACGGTGGCGTAGAGGTCCTCGTAGAGCTCGGCACCGACCTCGGCCAGGTGCGGGTCGCGGATGCACAGGAGGGCGAGCTCCTGCCAGAGCAGCCACTCGTGGGCGCGCTGGTCGTCGCTGGGCAGGCAGCGGTCGAGGAACGACGAGAGCCGCTCGGCAGGGCCCTGGCCCGCGCCGGCCATGGCCCGCTGGTTGAGGTCGGCCGAGACGGCGTGGGAGTACTTGAGCACCTCGCCGAAGAGGAGCTCCTTGGTGTCGAAGTGGTAGTGCAGCAGCCCGGCCGAGACGCCCGCGGTCCGCGCGATCGAGGCCATCCGCACCTGGGCCAGGCCGTCGCGGACGATGCAGTCGGCCGCCGCGGCGAGAATCTTGGTGCGCGCCTCGGCGGCCGCCACCTCGCGCTGGGTGGGCCGCGTCTGGACCTCCGCCATGGCACCCCGATCCTGTTTGACTGTTCAGTCAGTCAGCGATGCTAGGGTCGCCCGCGTGAGGCGTCAAGGGCCGCGGGCGGCGTCGTCGGGCCCGTCGCCCGAGCGGCTCCAGGCGCTGTTCGCACCGCGGACGGTGGCCGTCGTGGGAGCCAGCGAGGACTCCGCGAAGTGGGGCTCGATCATCGCGCGGCGCGCGCTGGCCTCCGCCGGCGAGCGGGCCGTGCTGCTG
>CAZEPK010000276.1:0-6940 GCA_964514085.1 uncultured Nocardioides sp. | reverse complement strand
CGGCGCCGCAGTACTTCTCCTGCTGGTCCGCGCAGCCGGCGGCCAGCAGGGCCAGCGACAGCGCGAGGGCCAGCGTGGCGGCCGCGCGGCGTACGCCGGGCCGGCGGTCGGCAGGGAACCTCATGCGGGCCAGCATGACCGATGGCCGTGCTCTCGCCAGCGTCTCGGCGCGGGCGGGTCGGGTGGGCGGTCAGCCAGCAACCTCGGCCGGCCGGATCCCGGCCCCCCCGGGTTGCCTGCAGACCGCTGCCCAGGGCCGGTCCGGTCGGGCGGTCAGCCAGCAACCTCGGTCGGCCGGATCCGGGCCCTTCCGGGTTGCCTGCTGACCGCTGCCCCGGGGTGAGTCGGGTGGGCGGTCAGTCAGCAACCTTGGTCGGCCGGATCCGGGCCCTCCCAGGTTGCCTGCAGACCGCTCCCCCGGCCGGGTCAGTCCCGCAGCGACCGCAGCTCGTCGTTGAGCCGCAGGGCCTCGTCGCGCATCGCCTCGACCGACGGCCCGCGGCGGAGCAGCTCGCGGGAGGAGCTGGGCGTCACGGCCGCCACCGAGGAGCCGAAGATCCGGCGCAGGTCGGCCACGGTGCCGCCCTGGGCGCCGAAGCCGGGCGCCAGGACCGGGCCGTTGATGTCGAGGTCCAGCTCGCTCTGGCCGATGGTCGCGCCGATGACCGCGCCGAAGGACCCGAGCGGCTCCTCGCCGGCGTTGAGCGCCCGGAGGTGGTCGAGCACGCGGCCAGCGACGGGCGTGCCGTCGTCGGTGCGGGCGTGCTGCACCTCCGGCCCCTCCTTGTTGGAGGTCAGGGCCAGCACGAACAGCCCGGCGTCGTGCTTCCGCGCGGTGTCGACCATGGGGTCGAGCGAGCCGAAGCCGAGGTACGGCGAGGCCGTGATCGCGTCGGCGGCCAGCGGCGAGGCGGGGTCGAGGTAGGCATCGGCGTAGGCCTGGGTGGTGGAGCCGATGTCGCCCCGCTTCACGTCCAGCAGCACCAGCGCACCGGCCGCGCGCGACTCGGCCAGCACCCGCTCCAGCACCGCCACGCCTCGGCTGCCGAACCGCTCGTAGAAGGCCGACTGGGGCTTGACCACGGCCACGTGCGGAGCCAGGCCCTCGACGGCGGTCAGCGCGAAGCGCTCCAGCCCCCATACGTCGTCGGGCAGCCCCCACTCGGCCAGCAGCCCGGCGTGGGGGTCGATCCCCGCGCACAGCGGGCCGCGGGCCTCCAGGGCCGCCACGAAGCGTCGTCCGAACGTCACCGCTGCACTCCTCCGATGATCCGGCGGGGCCAGCCCGGCCCCTCGTAGATGAACGCCGTGTAGCCCTGCAGCAGGTCGGCCCCCGCGTCGAGCCGGGCCCGGGCGTCCGCCACCGTGGTGACGCCGCCGACGCCGATGAGGGTCAGGCCCTCGCCGACCCGGCCGCGGAGCAGCCGCAGCACCTCGAGCGAGCGGGCATTCAGCGGTCGCCCGGAGAGCCCGCCGGCGCCGGCCGCGCCGACCTGCTCGGCGCTCGAGGCCAGCCCGTCGCGCGAGATCGTGGTGTTGGTGGCGATGATGCCGTCGAGGCCGGTGGCGGTGGCCAGGTCGGCCACGGCCAGCACGTCGTCGTCGTCCAGGTCGGGGGCGATCTTGACCAGCAGCGGGACCGCACCGCCGACCGCCCGCACCGCGGTCAGGATCGGCTCGAGCTTCTCGACCGCCTGCAGGTTGCGGAGCCCGGGGGTGTTGGGAGAGCTGACGTTGACCACGAGGTAGTCGGCGTGCGGGGCCAGCAGCCGGGCCGACTTCTCGTAGTCGCGCACCGCCTCGTCCTCGGGGACCACCTTGGACTTGCCGATGTTGACCCCCAGCACGGGCCCGCCCTCGGCCACGGTGCGGCGGCCGCGGGCCGCCAGCCGGGCGGCCACCACCTCGGCGCCGTCGTTGTTGAAGCCCATCCGGTTGACCACGGCCCGGTCGGCCGGGAGCCGGAACAGCCGCGGCTTCTCGTTCCCCGGCTGCGGCTCGCCGGTGACCGTGCCGACCTCGACGTGCCCGAAGCCCAGGGCCCCCAGCGCGTCGATGCCCACGGCGTTCTTGTCGAAGCCGGCGGCCAGGCCCAGCACGTTGGGGAAGGTCAGGCCCATCGCGCGGACCGGCCGGCCCGGCGTACGCCGCCGCGCCAGCAGCGGGCGCGCGGCCCGGACGGCCCGGAAGCCGAGGTGGTGCGCCCGCTCGGGGTCGACGCGGGTCAGGCCGTGGTCGAAGAGGACGGAGTAGGCCGTCACGGACGGCCCGGGGCGTCGCGGAACCAGTCCTGCAGCGACCGGACGCCGATCTGCCCGCGGATCGCGGCCTCGATGCCCTGGACCGCGGCGCCGAGCCCCTGCACCGTGGTGATGCACGGGATGTTGGCCATCACCGCCGCGGTGCGGATCTCGTAGCCGTCGATGCGCGCGGTCCCGCCGCCCGAGCCCGCGCTGGCCGAGCCGTACGGCGTGTTGACCACCAGGTCGATGTCGCCGTCCAGGATCTGCTGGACCGTGGTGCGTCGCTCACCCTCGCCGGGCCCCTCGAAGTGCTTGCGGACCACCGTCGCGGCCACGCCGTTGCGGCGCAGCGCCTCCGCGGTGCCCTGGGTGGCCAGGATCTCGAAGCCCATGTCGGCCAGCACCTTGATCGGGAAGATCATGGTGCGCTTGTCGCGGTTGGCCATGGATACGAACACCCGGCCCGAGGTCGGCAGCGAGCCGTAGGCCGCGGCCTGCGACTTGGCGAAGGCCTGCCCGAAGTTGGCGTCGAGGCCCATCACCTCGCCGGTCGACTTCATCTCCGGCCCCAGCACCGTGTCGACCTGCTGGCCGTCAGGGGTGCGGAACCGGTTGAAGGGCATCACCGCCTCCTTGACCGCGATCGGCTGGTCGGCCGGCAGCGTGCCGCCGTCGCCGGTGGCGGGGAGAACGCCAGCCGCCCGGAGCACGGCCACCGTCTCGCCGAGCATGATCCGGGCCGCCGCCTTGGCCAGCGGGGTCGCGGTGGCCTTGGAGACGAAGGGCACGGTCCGCGAGGCACGTGGGTTGGCCTCGAGCACGTAGAGGATGTCGGCGCCCAGGGCGTACTGGATGTTGAGCAGCCCGCGCACCCCGACGCCGCGTGCGATCGCCTCGGTCGCCTCGCGGATCCGCTGGATCTCGGAGTCGCCGAGGGTGATGGGCGGCAGCGCGCACGAGGAGTCGCCGGAGTGGATGCCGGCCTCCTCGATGTGCTCCATGACGCCGCCGAGGAACAGCTCCTCGCCGTCGAAGAGGGCGTCCACGTCGATCTCGACGGCGTCGTCGATGAACCGGTCGACCAGGACCGGGTGCTCCGGGCTGACCTGGGTGGCCCGGGCGATGTAGCCCTCGAGCGCCTCGTCGCCGTAGACGATCTCCATGCCGCGGCCCCCGAGGACGTACGACGGCCGGACCAGCACCGGGTAGCCGATCTCGGCCGCGATGGCCCGGGCCTCGGCGTACGACGTGGCCAGCCCGTGCTTCGGCGCGGGCAGCCCCGCCTCGGCCAGCACCCGCCCGAAGGCGCCGCGCTCCTCGGCCAGGTGGATCGCGGCGGGCGAGGTGCCGACGATCCGCACGCCGTTGTCCTCGAGCCCCTGGGCCAGGCCGAGGGGCGTCTGCCCACCGAGCTGGCAGATGACGCCGGCGATCGGCCCAGCCTGCTCCTCGGCGTGCACGATCTCGAGGACGTCCTCCAGGGTGAGCGGCTCGAAGTAGAGCCGGTCGGAGGTGTCGTAGTCGGTGGAGACCGTCTCGGGGTTGCAGTTGACCATCACGGTCTCGTAGCCGGCCTCGCTGAGGGCCATCGAGGCGTGCACGCAGGAGTAGTCGAACTCGATGCCCTGGCCGATCCGGTTGGGCCCCGAGCCCAGGATGATCACCGCGGGCTTCTCGCGCGGCTGCACCTCGGTCTCCTCGTCGTAGGAGGAGTAGTGGTACGGCGTCGCGGCGGCGAACTCGGCCGCGCAGGTGTCGACGGTCTTGAAGACCGGGCGGATGCCGAGCGCGTGGCGCACCCCGCGCACCACGTCGGCGCTCATCCCGCGGATCCTGCCGATCTGGGCGTCGGAGAAGCCGTGCCGCTTGGCCCGCCGCAGCAGGGCGGGGGTGAGCTCCTCGGCGGCGGTCACCTCGGTGGCCACCTCGTTGATCAGCTCGAGCTGGTCCACGAACCACGGGTCGATATGGGTGGCGGCGTGCACCTCGGCGGCCGCGGCCCCGGCCCGCAGCGCGTCCATGACCTTCTTCAGCCGGCCGTCGTGCGGCACCGAGATCTCGTCGAGCAGCGCCTCCTTGTCGAGCTCCACCCACTCCTGGGCCCAGTCGAAGACCGCGTCCTTGCTCTCCAGCGACCGCAGCGCCTTCTGCAGCGCCTCGGTGAAGTTGCGGCCGATCGCCATCGCCTCGCCCACCGACTTCATGTGGGTGGTCAGCTGGTGGTCGGCGCCGGGGAACTTCTCGAAGGCGAAGCGCGGCACCTTCACCACGACGTAGTCGAGGGTCGGCTCGAACGCCGCCGGCGTGCTCGACCCGTCGGCGCGGACCGTGATGTCGTTGGGGATCTCGTCGAGGGTGTAGCCGATCGCGACCTTGGCCGCGATCTTGGCGATCGGGAAGCCGGTGGCCTTGGAGGCCAGCGCGCTGGACCGGGAGACCCGCGGGTTCATCTCGATGACCACGAGCCGGCCGTCGCGCGGGTTGACCGCGAACTGGATGTTGCAGCCCCCGGTGTCCACACCCACCGAGCGGATGATCCCGATGGAGAGGTCGCGCATCGCTTGGTACTCGCGGTCGGTCAGCGTCATCGCGGGCGCGACGGTGATCGAGTCGCCGGTGTGCACGCCCATCGGGTCGAGGTTCTCGATCGAGCAGACGATCACCACGTTGTCCTTGGTGTCGCGCATGACCTCGAGCTCGTACTCCTTCCAGCCGAGGATCGACTCCTCGAGGAGCACCTCGGTGGTCGGGCTGGCCTGCAGCCCGGCACCGGCGATGCGGTGCAGGTCGGCCTCGTTGTGGGCCATGCCGGAGCCGGTGCCGCCCATGGTGAACGACGGCCGGACCACCACCGGGTAGCCCAGCTCCTCCACCCCGGCCAGGCAGTCCGCCATCGAGTGGCAGATGGCGCTGCGGGCCACCTCGCCGCCGAGGTCCTCGACGATCTTCTTGAAGACCTGCCGGTTCTCCCCGCGGTCGATCGCCTCGATGGAGGCGCCGATCAGCTCCACGCCGTACTTCTCCAGCACGCCGGCCGCGTCGAGCGCCATCGCGGTGTTGAGGGCGGTCTGGCCGCCCAGGGTGGCCAGGAGCGCGTCGGGCCGCTCCTTCTCGATCACCTTCTCCACGAACTCGGGGGTGATCGGCTCGATGTAGGTCGCGTCGGCGAACTCGGGGTCGGTCATGATCGTGGCGGGGTTGGAGTTGACCAGCACCACCCGGATGCCCTCGGCCATCAGCACCCGGCAGGCCTGGGTGCCGGAGTAGTCGAACTCACAGGCCTGGCCGATGATGATCGGCCCCGAGCCGATGACCATGACGCTCTTGATGTCGGTGCGCTTCGGCATCAGGCGGTGCCTTCCATGAGACCCACGAACCGGTCGAAGAGGTAGGCCGCGTCGTGCGGCCCGGCGGCCGCCTCGGGGTGGTACTGGACCGAGAACGCCGTCAGCCTGCCCTCGGCGTCGCGCAGCTCCAGGCCCTCGACCACGTCGTCGTTGAGGCACACGTGGCTCACCGTCGCGGCGCCGTACGGCGTGTCGGTCGCGCCGTCCAGCGGGGCGTCGACCGCGAACCCGTGGTTGTGCGCGGTCACCTCCACCTTGCCGGTGGTGCGGTCCATCACCGGCTGGTTGATCCCGCGGTGGCCGTACTTGAGCTTGTAGGTGCCGAAGCCCAGGGCCCGGCCGAAGAGCTGGTTGCCGAAGCAGATCCCGAAGTAGGGGATGCCCTCGCCCAGGGCGCCCCGGAGCAGCTCCACCTGCGCGGTGGTCGCGGCCGGGTCGCCGGGGCCGTTGGAGTAGAACAGGCCGTCGGCGCCGACCGCCTTGATGTCCTCCACGGTGGAGGTGGCGGGCATGACGTGCACCTCGATGCCGCGCTCGGCCATCCGGTGGGGCGTCATGGCCTTGATCCCGAGGTCCAGCGCGGCGACGGTCAGCCGCTTCTCCCCCACGGCCGGCACGACGAAGGTCTCCCCCGTCGACACCTCCTCGGCCAGCTCGGAGCCGGCCATCTCCGCGCTCGAGCGGACCCGCCCCAGCAGCGCGTCGACGTCGGTCTCGGTCGACGAGATGCCGACCCGCATCGCCCCGCGCTCGCGCAGGTGGCGGGTGAGCGCGCGGGTGTCGATGCCGCTGATGCCGACCACTCCCTGGTCGCGCAGCTCGTCGTCCAGGCTGCGCGCGCTGCGCCAGCTCGAGGGCACCCGAGCGGGGTCGCGGACGACGTAGCCGGCCACCCAGATCCGCCGGGACTCCGGGTCCTCGTCGTTGATGCCGGTGTTGCCGACGTGCGGGGCCGTCATCACGACGACCTGGCGGTGGTAGGACGGGTCGGTGAGCGTCTCCTGGTAGCCGGTCATGCCGGTGTTGAAGACCGCTTCGCCGAAGGTCTCACCCTCGGCGCCGAAGCTCTCGCCGGTGAAGGTGCGACCGTCCTCGAGGACCAGGATCGCGGTGCCTTGACTGGGGGCAGGCGTGGGCAAAGCCGTTTCTCCTTCTCCGCCTCACAGGACGGTGCTTAAAGGATGTCGAACTGGGACCGACCCTATCAGCGGCCAGCCCGCCGTCGGAGCCGTGTCCGTGGTGATTCCGCCCGCCACGTCCGTCCACTAGGGCGAGCGAAGCGAGGTGGCGAGCGGAGCGAGCGCGCCCCGCGATCGGCCTCGCGGCCACGACGGACCGGCGAAGCCCCGC
>CAZEPK010000275.1:0-6956 GCA_964514085.1 uncultured Nocardioides sp. | reverse complement strand
GGCCGGGACAAGGACGGACAGCGCCTCGTCGGCCGCCGCGGCCATCCGGAAGTAGGTGTCCTCGGAGCGCCCGAAGGGATCGACGAGGTCGTCGTCGTGGTCCTCCGCCTCGTCCTGGGCCGCGTCACGTGCCAGCGCCAGCACACCGTCCACGCCCAGCCCCTCGGTCTGGCCCTGGCTCCTGAGGACGCGAGCGAGCTCCAGGAGCGTGTAGGCACGGTCCGCCGCCGGGGGTGCCAGGCGAGCGATCTCGACCCGGTGGCGCCGCGCCGCGGTGACGATCAGGCGGGCCCCTCGGAGCTGCGCCCGGTCGACGGATCGCGCGACGGCACCGTCCAGCGCGATGCCGTGCTGCAGCAGCAGCCCCTCGGTCTCCTCCGTCGGTGGCTCGCCCACCAGCGCGCCCGTGCCTCCCGACGCCACGATGAGGTCGGGAAGTTCGCCCGCGAGCCGCGCGGCGACGTACGGTGAGCGGCAGACATTCCCGGTGCACACGACAAGGACGTCGCTCTGTACCGTCCCCCGGAGTCGCACCCGTCCAGTATGTGGTTCGCGTTCACAGGGGCCGGGCTCCGGGTATGAAGGAGAGGTGGCTCCGGTGAAGGTCGTGGTCGTACACGACTACGTGACACAACGGGGTGGAGCCGAGCGAGTCGTCCTCGAGCTCCTGAACTGCTTCCCCGGGGCCCGGCTGGTGACGTCCGTCTTCGAGCCGTCCACCACCTACCCCGACTTCGCCGACCACGAGGTCGAGACGCTGTGGCTCAACCAGGTGAAGTCCTTCCGCAAGGACCCGCGCCGCGCCTTCCCGTTCCTGGCCCGGGCGTTCAACCGCCACGTCGTGCGGGACGCCGACCTCGTCATCGCCTCCAGCAGCGGCTGGGCCCACCGCGTCCACACCGAGGCCCCGAAGATCGTCTACTGCCACAACCCGGCGCGCTGGCTCTACCAACCCCACGACTACCTGCACCGGCTCTCGCCGCGCCTCCGCGAGGTGTTCGTGGCCAACACGCAGAGGCTGCGCCACAGCGACAACGTCGCGGCGACCACGGCCGCGGCGTACCTGGTCAACTCCCGGGTCGTCGGCTCACGGGTGCACGACGCGTACGGCATCGACGCCGCGGTCGTCCCCCCAGCCCGCGGCCTCTCCCCGGAGGGTCCGCAGAGCCCCATCGCCGGGGTGGAGCCGGGCTACCTGCTCACGGTCAGCCGCAGCCGGGGCTACAAGAACACCCAGGTCGCGTGTGAGGCAGTCGGCCGCATGCCCGACGAGCGGCTCGTGGTGGTCGGAGGCGTGCGCGACCACCTGCCCCACCACGACAACGTGACCGTGCTCCCCCGGATCGGCGACGCCGAGCTGCGGTGGCTCTACGCGAACGCGGACGCGCTGGTCGCCGTCTCCTACGAGGACTTCGGTCTCACACCGGTCGAGGCGCAGGCCTTCGGAGTCCCGTCGCTGGTCCTGCGGGGCGGCGGCTACCTCGACTCGACGGTCGAGGGTGTCACCGGCCTGTTCGTGGACGAGCCCACGGCTGACGCGGTCGTCGACGGCATCCGACTGCTGCGTGCGAGCACCTGGTCCCCCGAGGCGATCCGGGGCCACGGCGAGCACTTCTCCCCCACCGCCTTCTGCGACCGGATGAACGACGTGGCCGACAAGGTCCTGGCCAACGCCGGGTCCGTCCAAGGGTGAGGGTGCACCGATGAGCGCGCTGAGGGGCGCTCGCGGGTCCGACGTGGTGCTCGCCGTCCTCGGCGTGGCCATGGCCCTCGCCGCCGGGGCGGTGGGTGCGCACAGCTACGTGGCCGGGGGGGCGCTGGTCGGAGCCATCCTGCTGCTCGCCGTGATCTTCACCCGCCCCGTCCTGCTGGCGGTCGCGGCAGCCGTCGGTCTCTACGCGTCCTACCGCGCAGGGGGCGGAGGCGGCCCGGGCGGCAACGGGGTGGCCTACTCCGACCTGCTCCTGACCCTGGCCACCGCCATCACCGTCCCCAGCCTGGCCAACCGCCTCCACGTCACGCGACTGCGGCTGGTCATGGCAGGCCTCGCCTTCTACCTCGTGTGCCTGCTGCCCGCGGTGCTCCTCGACGACAGCCACCGCGGAGCCCTCGAGTGGGTCCACCGCCTCGTCATCGTCGGGGGCGCAGCCGCGGTGGGCTACTGGATCGCCACGAACGACCTGACCCGCCTGACCCTGCGGGCGTTGTTCGGGGTGTCGGTCGTCGTGGCGGTCGCCGCGATGGCCAACGCCGTGCAGAACGGGTTCGAGCCCGCCTACCCGCTCCACATGAACAAGAACTTCGCCGGCGCCCAGCTCAGCCTGATCCTCGTGGTGCTCGTGACCGCGCGACGTACGCACCAGCTGGGCCGGCGCACGGAAGCCTTGCTCGTCGTCGTCCTGGCCGGCGGCCTGCTCGCGACCCAGTCGCGCGGCTCCATGCTGGCGGCCACTGCCGCCCTGATCATGGTCGCCGCCTTCTCACCGCAGGCAGCCAGCCGGCGCGGGCGGGGCGCGATCGCCCTGGTGACCATCGTCCTCGCCGGCTTCGTCTACTTCTCGATCAAGTCGCAGCTCAGCCTGAGCGAGGAGGACCTCAACAACAGCAGCATCGGCGTCCGGCAGCAGGTGGAGAAGCGCAGCCACGAGATCTGGCGGACCTCGCCCATCCACGGCGTCGGGCTCAAGTACTTCTTCAGCGGTGAGTGGGGCAAGTACGGCCAGGCGCCGAACATCGTGGTCGACAACGAGCTGGCCGAGTCGGGGCTGATCGGTCTGGGCGGCTTCGTGGTGTTCCAGGGAGCCGCGATCACCGCCGGCGTGCGGCGCCGCCGCGACAGCCACATGGCGCTGGTGGGTGCGGCGTGCGTCACCGGCGCCCTGGTCCACGGCATGGTCGACATCTACTGGATCGGGGGGTCGGTCGCGCTGCCCTTCATGCTCCTCGGCATGGGCCTGGGGGCGACCAAGGAGGACACCCCGCCTGTCGTGGCGGTGCGTGGTCGGCGCGCCACGCTGGAACGCGCGGCGGGGTGAGCAGCCCGACTGACGGAGCCCTGGTCGCTCCTCCCCTCGTCGTCGTCGTCGCCTACCGCTCCGACGAGCTCCTCCGCACCTGTCTCGAGTCGTTGACCGGCGCCCTCGAGGTCCTGGTCGTCGACAACGATGCAGCCGCCAGCACGCGCTCGCTCAGCGAGGCGCTCGGCGCCGGCTACCTCGCCACGGGTCGCAACCTCGGTTTCGCCGGTGCGGTCAACCTGGGTCTGGAGCGTGCCGCCGGGCGCGACGTCCTGCTCCTGAACCCCGACGCGGTGATCGGGCCCGACGCGGTCCTCCGGCTGCAGCGCTTCCTGCGCGACCCCGCGCACCGCAGGGCCGCGGTGGGCCCGGACCTCCTCAGCGCCACCGGCACCGAGCGGCCCTCCTGGCCGATGCCGTCCCCGGGCCAGACGTGGGCCGAGGTCTTCGGGCTCGCCGACTGGATCGCCCGGAGGACATTCGTGACCGGGGCCGTGCTGCTCCTCCGCAGCGAGGCCGTGTCGGAGCTCGGTGGCTTCGACGAGCGCTACTTCCTCTACGCCGAGGAGACGGACTGGCAGCAGCGCGCCCAGGAGGCGGGTTGGGAGGTGGCGGTCGACCACGAGACCTCCGCCCACCACGTCGGTGGGGCCAGCAGCACGGACCCGGATCGTCGGGACTACCACTTCCTGACCAGCAACCGCGTCTTCGCCCGGCGCTGGTACGGCACGGCCGGCGCCGCGGCGATGCGCGCGGCGAGCACGGCGGCGGCTCTGCGGAGGGCCACGATCGGTCCCGACCGCGCGACCGGCCGACGCCGACTGCGCCAGAGCCTGCACCTCCGCGCACCCGCGATCGAGCCCGGGCGACCCTCGGTCGTCCACGTCGTCTGCACGGACGCCTTCGCAGGGGTGGAGAGGCAGGTCACGGACATCGCCGCCGAGGAGTACCGCCGCGGCTGGCGCGTCACCGTCATCGGTGGCGACCCGGCGCGCATGCGGGCGGAGCTGCCCGCAGGCGTCTCGCACCTGCCCGGCGCCACGCTCGCCTCGGCGTACCGCTCCTTGGTCCGGATGGGTCAGGTGGACGTCATCCACGCGCACATGACGGCCGCCGAGTTCGCGGCGGCCGCCGCGAAGCCCCGTCTCGGCGCGCGGCTGGTCGCCACCCGCCACTTCGCCGCGCTACGCGGCTCCACCAGGGTGGCCAAGGTCATCGGTCGCCGCGTCGCCCGCCGGCTCGACGTCCAGGTCGCGATCAGCGAGTACGTCGCCGCGTCGATCGAGGGCCCCAGCACCGTGGTGCACAACGGGGTCAGGGGCTCCTCGTCGAGCTCGGCGCGCACGCGGACCGTCCTGGTCCTGCAGAGGTTCGAGGCCGAGAAGGAGACCGATCTCGCCGTCCGGGCTTGGGCAGCGAGCGGACTGGCGGCGCGCGGCTGGGAGCTGGTCGTGCACGGCGAGGGCAGCCGCCTGGGCGACCTGCGGAGGCTCACGGACGAGCTCGGCTGTGGCGGTTCGGTCGTCTTCCCGGGCTTCTCGGACGACCCGCACGGGGCATTGGCCTCGGCGTCCGTGCTGCTCGCCACGACGCGCATCGAGGGCTTCGGGCTCACGGTCGCGGAGGCCATGGCCGAGGCGACGCCGATCATCGCTGCCGACGGTGGCGCCCATCGTGAGGTCGCCGGTCCCGACGCCTTCTACTTCGCACCCGGAGACCCACTGGCGGCAGCGCGAGCGCTGAACGAGGTCGCCGACCTGTCGGAGGACGAGCGCTCGGAGCTCGGTCAGCGTCTCCGCGCTCGTCACGCCGCGCTGTTCACGGTAGAGCACCAGGTCGACCAGCTGCTGGCGCTCTACCGCGACGCCGCTCCGCGGGTCGCCTTGTTGAGCCTCGAGCCGTGGGACGACGTGTGGAGGCGCAACCAGCACCTCGCCAGCCGGCTGGTGCGGTCGGGGAGGGTGTCGTCGCTGCTGTTCGTCAACCCACCGCGGGGAGGGTTGGCGCTCCGCTCGGACCGGCACCAGCCCGAGCCGGGCATCACCGTGGTGACGCCTCCGCTCGTCGTCCCCCGGCGCCACGGCGGACACCGGGCCTTGGCCGCGTGGCTGCGGCGAGCCACGGACGGGGTGGACCTCCTCTGGGTCAACGACCCGGTCGCGGGTGGAGCCACACTCCGGCCCAGCACCCCTGCTGTCTACGACGTCACCGACGACTGGCGCGAGGTGGACCAACCGGAAGCCGATCGGCGTCGTGTGGTGGCGGCCGAGGACCGGCTCGCCACCGCCGCCCGGACCGTCGTGTGCTCACGCACGCTGGCCCGCCGCTGGCGGGAGCGGTACGCCGTGGACGCCACCCTCATCGGGAACGGCGTCGACGTGGCCGCGATCCGCGCCGCGCAGCCCGTCGGCCTGGCCGGTCCGGGTCCGCACGTCATCTACGTCGGGACCGTCCACCCCAACCGCGTCGACATCTCCCTCCTGCGTCGGCTCGCCGAAGAGCTGCCGGGGACCCTGCACCTCGTCGGCCCGGACTCGCTCGACGAGGAGACCCGGGCCTTCCTCGACGCTCGCGGCGTGCGTCGCCACGGGCGGGTGGCCAGCGCCGACGTACCGGGCTGGCTCGTCGCGGCCGACGTGCTGGTGTGCCCGCACCTCGTGGACGACTTCACGCTCAGCCTCGACGCCATCAAGGCCTACGAGTACCTCTGCACCACCAAGCCGGTCGTGGCGACGCCCAGCAGCGGCTTCGAGTCGATCACCGCTCCTGGGCTGACCGTGGTCTCCGCGGACGGCTTCGTCGGGTCCGTCAGCGCCGCGGACGGCACCGGACCGTTCCACCGCGACCCGCCTCCGGACTGGGACGACCGCGCGGCCGAGTTCGGCGCGGTCCTGGCCCAGTCCCTGAAGCACCACGCTGGGGCGGAAGCGACTCGTCATGGACACACGGCCGCCTTGTGAACGGCGCCACAGGTCCAACCCCTGACACGATCGGGTAGTTCTCTGCGATTCGCTTGGAGGGGTCGCCGACCGCAGTTAGGGTTCGCCCAACGACGTTTGTCTTTTCCGGGGGGAACCACGCATGAAGTCGCACCACTCGCTGCCTGCCCGCGCGCCTGGCGTGTCCAGCCGCTCCGTCGGTGAGGGGTTCGTGGTCCTCGAGCCGGTCTCTCAGACGGCCCACGCCCTCGAAGGGCTCTCGGCCGCCGTCTGGCGCTCGATGGAGGACAAGAGCCTGCCCGCCGCATCCGCCGACGAGGTCGACGCCGTGCTGGCCGAGCTCGCGGAGCTCGGGCTGCTTGCTGACCCGGCCGCCTCCTTCTCGCGACGCTCCGTCCTCAAGAAGTCCGGCCTGGTCGTGGCTGGAGCGGGCATCGTGACCATCGCGCTTCCGCCGTCGATCGCCGCGGCAAGCCCCAGCTTCGACTTCGCCGCAGGCAAGACGACTGCCGGGCCGATCGTCATCAACGTTCCTGCGAACCAAACGGCCTCGGATCGCACGCTGCACATCACGATCAGTGGCGCTTCGGGCGGATCGGGTTTTGTTGCGCCCACCCGCAACGCCGGCACCGGTGGGGGCGCGGCGACGTTCTCCTTCGACCTCAACCAGCCGGCGAACGGCCCGGCGTTCACCCTTCTCGGCTACGTCGGCGGTGGCGGTAAGTCCGCTGCGAACGGGAGCACGGGTGGGCTGGGCGCTGGCAACTTGGTGACAGCTGGCGGTGCCGGCGGCAACGGTGGCGCCAACACCCGTCCCGCAGGCGGCGGCGGAGGCGGCACAGTCCTCACCGACAGCGCCAACAAGATCATTGCGGTAGCCGGCGGTGGCGGTGGCGGTGGCGGGTCGGCCAACGGCGGCAACGGCGGCAACGGCGGCGCGGCCGGAAACGTCGTGTCGGCTGGCGACTTCAACAACATCGGTTCAACGGGCGGCACCTCG
>CAZEPK010000274.1:0-6962 GCA_964514085.1 uncultured Nocardioides sp. | reverse complement strand
AGCAGCGGCCGACGTGAGCGTCCCCTCGACGTACGATGCGGTCGTCATCGGGTCGGGGCCCAACGGCCTGGTGGCGGCCAACCTGCTGACCGACCAGGGCTGGTCGGTCCTCGTGCTCGAGGCGCAGCCCAAGGTCGGCGGGGCCGTGGCCAGCGACGAGGAGGTCCACCCCGGCTTCGTCCACGACACCTTCAGCGCGTTCTACCCCCTGGCCGCGGCCTCGCGCACCATCCAGGCCCTGCGGCTCGAGGACCACGGGCTGCGCTGGTGCCACGCCCCGGCGGTGCTGGGCCACCCGTTCACCGACGGGAGCTGGGCCCTGCTGCACCGCGACCGGGAGGTGACCGCACGCCTGGCCGAGGCCCAGCACCCGGGCGACGGCGAGGCCTGGCTCGAGCTGTGCCGGGCCTGGGACGTCGTGGGAGAGGACCTCGTGCGGGCGCTGCTCACGCCGTTCCCGCCCGTGCGTCCTGGTCTGCGCCTGCTCACCCGCCTGCGGAAGGTGGGCGGCCTGGACTTCGTGCGGACGCTGCTGACGCCCGCGGCGGAGCTGGGCCGCAACCGGTTCGGCGGCGCGGCCCTGCCGACGCTCCTGGCCGGGAACGCCGGGCACGCCGACATCCCCCTGGACGCACCCGGCTCCGGGCTGATGGGCCTGCTCATGACCATGCTGGCCCAGACCGTCGGCTTCCCGGTGCCCGAGGGCGGTGCCGGCCGGCTGGCCGACGCCCTGGCGCGCCGGTTCACCGAGGCCGGCGGGGAGATCGTCTGCGAGGCGGAGGTCATCGGCGTGGACGTCGAGCTGGGCCGGGCCACCGGGGTGCGGACGTCGACCTCACGCGTCCGCGCCCGGCACGCGGTCATCGCCGACGTGGCCGCGCCCCACCTCTTCGGCCGGCTGGTCGACCCCGAGCACCTCCCGGCCCGCGTCGTCCGGGGCATGCGGCAGTTCCAGATGGACCCGGGCACGGTGAAGGTGGACTGGGCGCTGTCGGGACCGATCCCCTGGCTGACCGAGCCGGCGCACGCCCCCGGCACCGTCCACGTCGCCGAGTCGCTGAGCGCCATGCAGGAGGCGCTCAACCAGGTGTGGTCCGGCGCGGTCCCGGCGTCGCCGTTCATGCTCTCCGGGCAGATGACGACCTCCGACCCCACCCGATCACCGCCGGGCACGGAGTCCTTCTGGGCCTACACCCACGTCCCCCAGGAGACGCGCACCGACGCCGGCCACGGCGAGGTGAAGGGCACCTGGGACCGCGACGACTGCGAGCGCTTCGCCGACCGGATGCAGGGCCAGATGGAGCGCTTCGCCCCCGGCTTCGGGGAGCGCGTGCTGTCCCGCCGGGTGCTCGGGCCCCGCGAGCTCGAGGCCCGCAACGCCAACCTCATCGGCGGGGCCGTGGGTGGTGGCACCTCGCAGCTGCACCAGGAGCTGGTCTTCCGGCCGGTGCCGGGCCTGGGGCGCGCCGAGACCGGGGTGCCGGGGCTCTACCTCGGCTCGGCCTCGGCCCACCCCGGCGGCGGCGTGCACGGCGCGGCGGGCAGCAACGCCGCCCGCGCCGCCCTGCTGCACCGCCGCCTGCGCCTGGGCCGTCCCGGCACGAGCTCTCCGGCCGGGTGAGGTTGCCCCGGCGGCGGGCGGGGCACCGCACCGGCGTGCCCGAGCCACGCGTCGTCCTGGTCACCGGAGGGTCCAGCGGGATCGGCAGGGCCGCCGCCCTGCAGGCCGCCCGCACCGGTGACCACCTCCACCTGCTGGCCCGCGGCCCGGAGTCGCTGGAAGCGGCGGCCCGCGAGTGCGAGCAGGCGGGCGCGGCCTCGGCCACCGCCTTCGCGGCCGACGTCGCCGACGACGACGCGGTGCGCCGCTGGGTCGAGGGCGTGGTCGAGCGCCACGGTCGCGTCGACGTGGTGATCAGCAACGCCGGGGTGGTGTCCTACGGCCGCAGCGAGGACGTCCCCGCCGAGGTGGCCGAGCGCGTGCTCCGGACCAACCTCCTCGGCTCGCTCACGGTGGCCCGGCACGTGCTGCCGGTGCTCCGGGCGCAGGGCGAGGGCACCTTGCTGCTGGTCGGCTCGCTGATCGGGCACGTGGCGATCCCGACCATGACGCCGTACGTGCTCAGCAAGTGGGGCGTCCGCGCCCTGGTGCGCCAGCTGCAGCTGGAGAACCGCGACCTGCCGGACGTGCACATCCGCTACGTCGCGCCGGGTGGTGTGGACACGCCGATCTACCCCCACGCCGCCAACTACCTCGGGCGCGAGGGCCGGCCCCCGCCGCCGGCGGCCAGCCCGGCCCGCGCAGCCGCCCAGGTCTGGCGGCGGGTGGACCACGGCTGGCTGCCCGACCAGCTGAGCGTCCTCAACTACCCGATCGTCTGGGGCTCCTCGCTGCTGCCGTGGCTCTTCGAGCGCCTCATCGGCACGGCGTTCCCCCTGGGCGCCACCGACCTGACCCACGACCTGCCGGCCACCGAGGGAAACGTCCTGGACAGCCTGGACCGGGACAACCGGACCCGCGGCGGGGCGGGCAGCTCGGTGCTCGGCGTGGCCCGCAACCTGGCCGCCGTCCTGCGCGGGCGGGTGTGACCGAGCTCGTCGTGGCGGGCCTCGTGCTCGCCGTGACCGCCGCGGTGCAGGGGGCCGTCGGCTTCGGCATGAACCTGCTCGCGGTGCCGGTGCTCGTGCTGCTCGACCCGAGCCTGGTCCCGGGACCCGCCCTGGCGGTAGGGCTGCTGCTCTCGGCCCTGGTCGCGCGCCGGGAGCCGTCCGCCGTGGACCGGCAGCTGGGCTGGGCCGTGCTCGGCCTGGCGCCGGGCACGGCGGTGGCGCTCGTGGTGCTCGCCCGCGTGCCGACCGAGTCGCTGGCGGTGCCGATCGGGGCCCTGGTCCTGGTCGCGGTCGCGCTCTCGGCCCTGCACCTGCACCTCTCCCCCACGCCCACCACGCTGGCTGCCGCCGGGGCCGCGTCCGGGTTCCTCTCCACCGCGGGCTCGGTCGGCGGACCGCCGCTGGCCCTGGTCTACGCCGACGCGGAGGGCGGGCGGATGCGCAGCAACCTCTCGGGGTTCTTCGTCGTCACCGCCGCCGTGTCGCTGGCAGCGCTGGCCGCCACCGGGCACTTCGGCGTCGAGGAGCTGCGGGCCTCCCTCCTGCTGGCGCCTGGCGTGGTGGTCGGCTACCTGCTCTCGGGCCCGCTGCGCCCCTGGTTGGACGGCGGCCGCAGCCGCCCCGCGGTCCTGGCGCTCTCGGCGGTGGCCGGCGTGGTGGCGGTGGCCGACGGGCTCTGGCGGTGAGTGCGCGCACGGGGTGGTCGCCCTCGCCCGGAGGTCCTCCATGACCTGGGTGCACGCCGTGGTCGACGTGCCCGCGAGCGACCACGCCGCTGCTGCGGCCTTCTGGGGCCGGGTGCTCGACTGGCCCGCGGGTCCGGCCTGGCCGGGGCACCCCGAGCTGCGGAGCTTCGAGCCCGACACCGGGGCGCCGTACGTCCACCTGCAGGAGGTCGACGGGCCGCCGGGCGTGCACCTGGACCTCGAGTGCCACGACCCGGCCGCCACGGGCGAGCGCGCGGTGGCCCTGGGCGCGGCGTACGTCGGCCGCAGCGACCGGTGGTGGACCTACCGCTCGCCCGGCGGCCTGGCCTTCTGCCTGCTGCGGGCCCAGGACCGGGACGCCCCGGGCCCGGCCACCTGGCCCGACGGGCACCGGAGCCGCCTGGTGCAGCTGTGCGTGGACGCGCCGCGGTCGCGGCACGAGGCGGAGGTGGCCTTCTGGCGGGCGCTGCTGGGCGGCCGGTGGGTCGGCTCGTCGGCAGCGGAGTTCGCCGGCAAGTGGCACGACGACGCCGGCTCTCCCCTGCAGCTGCTCTTCCAGCGCCTGGACGAGGACGAGGGGCCGGTCCGGATGCACCTCGACCACGGCACCGACGACGTCGGGGCCGAGGTCCGCCGCCTGCTCGGGCTCGGTGCCACCGACGCGGGCCCGGGCCGCGCCTGGCACGCCCTGCGGGACCCGGTCGGGCTGGCCTTCTGCGTCACCGACAACTCGCCCGAGCTGCTCCCGCGCCGCCCGCTGGGCTGAGGACCGGGGGCACCGTTGATTACGCTGTGGCCACCGCTCCCCAGCGCCCCCGCCCCGTCTCCCTGATTGGCCACCCACGCCCATGCCGACCACCGCTGCCGGGGACCCGTCCTTCGACCGCTACGCGCGCATGGTCCGGCGCACGCTGAACGTCCCGCTGGCCCTGGTCACCCTGGTCGAGGAGGACCGGCAGGTCTTCCCCGGCGCCGAGGGGCTGCCCGCCGACCTCGACGCGGCGCGGGAGACCCCCCTGTCCCACTCGATCTGCCAGTACGTCGTGGCCGACAACGCACCGCTCGTCGTGGCCGACACCGCGGTCGACGACCTGCTCGCCACCCACCCGGCGGTCCGGGACCTGGCGGTCCAGGCCTACGCCGGCTGGCCGCTGACCGACCACCGGGGCGTGACCATCGGCTCGCTGTGCGCGCTGGACCACGAGCCGCACAAGTGGACCTCCGAGGAGCTCGCCGGGCTAGAGGACCTCGCGGCGGCCTGCTCGGCGGAGATCGCCCAGCGCGGGCTCCGGGTCGAGGCCGGCGAGAACCAGCTCACGGCCGAGCGGCTCTCGGCCCACAGCCAGGCCCTGCTCACGCTCAGCCAGGGCCTGGCCAACGTCAACTCGCTGGCCGAGGTCGCCTCGGCCATCGAGCGGGTGGCGCTGCAGGAGCTGGGCTGCCAGCGGGCCGGGCTGTGGATCGACGCTGCGCTCCTCCAGTCCTCGCCGAACGGCCGGGCCGTCCCGCTCTCCCCGCGGCAGCTGCCCGAGGTCCTCACCTTCGTCCCCAACGCCGAGTACTCGTGGCAGGCCGCCGAGGCCCACGCCGTGGTGCCCGTGTCCACCGAGCACCCGGTCGCGGCCGTGCTCGCCCGGCGTACACCGGCGTACTTCTCCTCGCTGGCCGACCAGGACGCCGCCTTCCCGCGGGTGCGCGCCACCTCCGGCGCGGGCGAGGCCCGGGCCTTCCTCCCGCTCTGGGTCGGGCGGCAGGCGCTCGGCACGCTGGTCCTCACCTGGGACGCGACGCGCGACTTCGCCCCCGACGTGCGCCAGACCGTGGCGGCGCTGGCCGCCTACACCGCCCAGGCGGTCTCCCGCAGCCTCCTCGTGGAGGAGCGGCTGATGGCGTCACGGACGCTGCAGAACGCGATGCTCCCCGAGCTGCCCCAGCCCGACGACCTCGAGATCGTGGCGCGCTACCGGCCGGCGAGCACGCTGGAGCAGGTGGGCGGCGACTGGTACGACGCGGTGCTGCTGCCCTCGGGCTGCACGGCGGTGGCGATCGGTGACGTGGTCGGGCACGACATCATCGCGGCCGCCGACATGAGCCAGGTCCGCAGCGTGCTGCGCGGGCTGGCCTGGGCCACCGACGACAGCCCGGCCCTCACGGTGGCTACGCTCGACCGGGCGCTGCCGGGGCTGGGCATCGACGCCATCGCCAGCCTGGTCTTCGCGCGGGTCGAGCAGACCGAGGAGCAGCGCGCCGAGGGCGTCCGCACGCTGCGCTGGACCAACGCCGGCCACCCGCCCCCGCTGCTGGTGGACGCCGAGGGCCGCCCGCAGTGGCTCACCGAGGCCTCGGAGCCCCTCCTCGGCGTCGAGCCCACCCACTTCCGCCTGGACCACGCGGTCACGGTGCCGCCCGACGCGACGCTGGTCCTCTACACCGACGGGCTGGTGGAGCGCCGGGGCGAGCACCTCGACCTGGGCCTGGAGCGGCTGAGGGCGCTGGTCGCCGACCTCGCACACCGGCCCCTCGAGGAGCTGCTCGACGGGCTGCTCGAGGCGCTGCTCGACGAGCACCTGAGCGACGACGTCGCCGTGCTGGGCGTGCGGTTCCACGCACAGGACGGCGTGCGCTGAGATGACGGACGGGGAGACGGTGACCGAGGACGCCTTCTCCGTGCGCCTGCCCGCCGACGTGACCGCCTGCCGCACCGCGCGGGAGCTGCTCGGCGACCTGCTGCGCCAGGCCCAGGCGGAGGACCGGCTGGTCCACGAGGCGCAGCTGGTCCTGCACGAGCTGGTCATCAACGGCGTCCTGCACGGCCGCAGCGACGCCCAGGGCGAGATCACCGTGCAGGGTGCGGTCGTGGGCGGCCGGCTGGAGCTGGTGGTGGAGGACGCCGGGACCGGTGGCCGGATCGCCGTGCGCCCGCCCACGGAGGACCAGGACTCCGGACGCGGCCTGGCCATCGTCGACGCGCTGTGCGAGTCGTGGACCGTGGACCAGACCCACGGCACCCGCGTCTCGGCGCGGATCGCCCTCTGACGGGCCCCGTCGACGGCGCAGCCGGGTCAGGCGTCCTGGTGCGGCAGCCCGCAGATGGTGAGGACGCGCTGGGCGATCGAGCCCTCCTCGGCGACGAAGGTCAGCTCGGCGCCGTTCCCGGAGGCGGTGGCGCGTGCCTTGGCCAGCACCCCCACCGCCGCGCTGGGCAGGAAGTCGACGCCGCTCAGGTCGATCACGAGGTCCTGGTGCAGCGCGCCCGTCGCCGTACCGATCAGCTCTCGCAGCTCGACCGTGGTGGCCTCGTCCAGCTCGCCGCGCAACGTCAGGCGAGACGGCTCACCCGTCAGCTCGTGGGAGAACGTTGGTCCAGTCACGGAGGAAGGCTAACCCTGACGCACTCCGCGCCCGCGCACAGCACCACCGTCCAGACTTCTGCGCACCCCCGTGACCCCGGAGGAGATGAGGGCACCGGGCAGGGGTGACCGCTCCTGACACGCTCGCCCCCGCCGACCTGGACGACGACGACCTCGACCTGCTGGACGCCTGGTGGCGCGCGGCCAACTACGTCTCGGTCGGGCAGATCTACCTGCTCGACAACCCGCTGCTGCGCCGACCGCTCGAGCGCGACGACATCAAGCCGCGGCTGCT
>CAZEPK010000273.1:0-7015 GCA_964514085.1 uncultured Nocardioides sp. | reverse complement strand
GAGAAGTACTGCGGCGCCGTGGAGGACCACCAGCAGGAGCTGGGCGAGGTCCTGGGCGACGGAGCGCCCGACGCGCTGCTCAGGGCGCTGCCCATCTTCGAGGAGCTGCAGGACGAGGCGCCCGAGGACATCAAGGACGAGTGGGCCACGGTGGTCGACGCCCTGGACGGGCTGCAGCAGGCCCTGGAGGACGCCGACGTGGACCCGTCGACCTACGACCGGGACGACCCGCCGACGGGCCTGTCCCAGGCCGACAAGGACGCCATCGACGCCGCCGCCCGGCAGCTCACCAGCGAGGCGACCGTGAGCGCCTTCAGCGGCGTGGACCAGCACGCCAAGGACGTGTGCGGCACTCCGCTCCAGGTCGGCTGACCTGCCCACCGGTCAGCACGGCGGCCGATTGCCCGCGTCCAGCAACGTGGCTATGTTGAGCAGCACGCTCCCCTCCCGTGCTGACGAAGGACCCTGACCCCGTGGCTCTGCCCCCGCTCACTCCCGAACAGCGAAAGGCGGCGCTCGAGAAGGCCGCCGCCTCACGACGTGAACGCGCCGAGGTCAAGAACCGCCTGAAGAACGCCGCCGCCTCGATCTCCGACGTGCTGGCCCAGGGCCAGCAGAACGAGGTCATCGGCAAGATGCGCGTGGTCGACCTCCTCCAGTCCATGCCCGGCCTGGGCAAGGTGCGCGCCCGCCAGACCATGGAGCGGCTCGGCATCGCCGAGAGCCGCCGAGTGCGGGGCCTCGGGACCAAGCAGGTCGCCGCGCTGGAGCGAGAGTTCGGGACGACGAGCTGAGCTCCGACCCGCGTCGTCGGGCACAGGGACCAGACCCGGTCAGGACCGGGGACCAGGTCGAGCAGGCCGTCCGGCCGAGGGATGCCATCGGCACCGGGCGCGTCGGGACCACCGCTAGGAAGGCTGGGAAGTGACCGGGACGTCAGGCCGCGGCGCGTGCTGCGCCGAGCTCCACGGGCCCGACCGGAGGTGGGTGGGGTGACCGAGCCCGAGCGCAAGCGCCGGCTCGTCGTCCTGGCCGGGCCCACCGCGGTCGGCAAGGGGACCGTCGCCGCCGACATCCGCGCCCACCACCCCGAGGTCTGGATCTCGGTGTCGGCGACGACCCGGAAGCCGCGGCCCGGCGAGCTCAACGGCGTGCACTACTGGTTCGTCTCCGACGAGGAGTTCGACCGGATGGTCGCCGACGGCGACCTGCTGGAGTGGGCCGTGGTCCACGGCCAGAACCGCTACGGCACCCCGCGGCAGCCGGTGGACCTCGCGCTGGCCTCCGACCAGCCGGCCCTGCTCGAGATCGACCTGCAGGGCGCCCGCCAGGTGCGTGAGTCGATGCCCGAGGCGCTCTTCGTCTTCCTGGAGCCCCCGTCGTGGGAGGAGCTGGTCCGCCGGCTGGTGGGTCGGGGCACCGAGGACGAGGCCGAGCGGGAGCGCCGGCTGGCCACGGCGCGCCTGGAGCTGGCCGCACAGGCCGAGTTCGACGTGAGCATCGTCAACCGTGAAGTTCACGCTGCCGCGGAGGACTTGGTAGCCTTGATGGAGCGGGGCCCCGACGAGTGACTGCCGGGTAGCCCGGCGCCGACCGTCCACCGACTGGTCGACCATCGAACCCAACGCCAGCGAGGCTCACGCGTGTCTGCCCCCAAGATCGACGCCCAGGGTGTCACCAACCCCTCGATCGACGACCTGCTCACCAAGACCGACAGCAAGTACAAGCTGGTCCTGTACAGCGCCAAGCGCGCCCGGCAGATCAACGCCTACTACTCCCAGCTCGGCGAGGGCCTCCTGGAGTACGTCGGCCCGCTGGTCGACACCCACGTCCAGGAGAAGCCGCTCTCGATCGCGCTCCGCGAGATCAACGACGACCTGCTGACCTGCGAGGACATCGACCCGGCGGAGCTGGCTGCCGAGGAGGCCGCGGCCAAGGCCGCCGTCGCCGACGCCTCGAGCTAGGCACTGACCTGAGCAGGGTCGTCCTCGGGGTCTCCGGAGGCATCGCGGCCTACAAGGCCGCGGAGCTGCTGCGCCGGTTCACCGAGTCCGGCCACGACGTCACCGTCGTGCCGACCGCGGCGGCCCTGCGCTTCGTCGGCGCGCCGACCTGGTCGGCGCTTTCCGGCAAGCCCGTCTCCACCGAGGTCTGGGACGACGTCCACGAGGTCCCCCACGTGCGGATCGGCCAGTCCGCCGACCTCGTGGTGGTGGCGCCCGCGACCGCCGACCTGCTGGCCCGGGCCGCCCATGGCCTGGCCGACGACCTGCTGACCAGCACGCTCCTCACCGCCCGCTGCCCCGTGGTCCTCGCGCCGGCGATGCACACCGAGATGTGGGAGCACGCGGCCACCCGGGCCAACGTCGCCACCCTCCGCGAGCGCGGCTGCCTGGTGATCGAACCGGCCGAGGGCCGGCTCACCGGAGCCGACTCCGGCAAGGGTCGCCTGCCCGACCCGGTCGAGATCTTCGAGGTCTGCACCGACGTGCTGGCCCGCGGCACCGGCGGGCTCGACCTGGCCGGTCGCCAGGTGGTCGTCTCGGCCGGGGGCACCCGCGAGCACCTCGACCCCGTCCGCTTCCTCGGCAACCGCTCCTCGGGCCTCCAGGGCTACGCGCTGGCCCGCGCCGCCGCCTCCCGCGGCGCGGAGGTCACGCTGGTCGCGGCCAATACGGCCCTCCCCGACCCGGCCGGGGTCAAGGTGGTCCGCGTCGAGACCACCGAGCAGCTGCGCACCGAGGTGCTGGCCGCCTCCGCCTCCGCGGACGCCGTGGTGATGGCGGCCGCGCCCGCCGACTTCCGGCCCACCGCGGTCAGCGAGGCCAAGATCAAGAAGGCCGAGGACGGCTCCTCGCCGGCCATCGAGCTGACCCAGAACCCCGACATCCTGCGCGAGCTCAGCACCACCCGCCCGCACCCGGGCGCGGTCATCGTGGGGTTCGCGGCCGAGACCGGCGACGCCACCGCGAGCGTGCTGGAGCTGGCCCGGGCCAAGCTGGCTCGCAAGGGCTGCGACCTGCTGGTGGTCAACGACGTCAGCGGGGGAGCGGTGTTCGGCAGCGCCGACAACGAGGCCGTCCTGCTGGGCGCCGACGGCTCGGCCACCGAGGTGCCGCGCGGCTCCAAGACCGCCCTGGCCCACGTCATTTGGGACGAAGTGGCCGCCAGGCTGCACGATTGACCCCGACGCAGGACCCCACCGCTGGTCCGGTGCGCGCGTGACGCGCGCGCCCGACCCGCGTTGAGACACCGGTCCCGCAGGCCGAGACAGCCAGTAGCGTGGGCCCGCCCCGAAGAACGAACCAGGAGACAAGCACCGTGCCAGGACGTCTGTTCACCTCCGAGTCGGTGACCGAGGGTCACCCGGACAAGATCGCCGACCAGATCAGCGACTCCGTCCTCGACGAGATGCTGCGACAGGACCCGCACAGCCGGGTCGCGGTCGAGACCCTGCTCACCACCGGCCTCGTGGTCGTCGCCGGAGAGGTCACCACGACCGGCTACGTCGACGTCAAGAAGGTCGTGCGCGAGCGCATCCTCTCCATCGGCTACGACTCCTCCGAGAAGGGCTTCGACGGCGAGTCCTGCGGCGTCATGGTGGCGATCGGCGGCCAGTCCGGTGACATCGCCCAGGGCGTCGACACCGGCCACGAGTCGCGCACCGGCTCCTCCGACGCGATGGACAAGCAGGGTGCGGGCGACCAGGGCCTGATGTTCGGCTACGCCTGCGACGACACCGACGTGCTGATGCCGCTGCCGATCGTGATCGCCCAGCGCCTGGCCGAGCAGCTCACCGCGGTCCGCAAGGACGGCACGCTGCCCAACCTGCGCCCCGACGGCAAGACCCAGGTCACCATCGAGTACGACGAGGAGAGCCGCCCGGTCCGCGTCGACACCGTGGTCCTCTCCTCCCAGCACTCCGAGGACTACGACCTCGACACCCTCGAGGCCGACGTCAAGAAGCACGTCATCGACCCGGTGCTGTCCTCCTTCGACCTGCCCTCCGAGGGCTACCGGCTGCTGGTCAACCCGACCGGCCGCTTCGTGGTCGGCGGCCCCATGGGCGACGCCGGTCTGACCGGTCGCAAGATCATCGTCGACACCTACGGCGGCATGGCCCGCCACGGTGGTGGCGCATTCTCGGGCAAGGACCCTTCGAAGGTCGATCGCTCGGCCGCCTACGCCACCCGATGGGTGGCCAAGAACGTCGTCGCCGCCGGCCTGGCCCGGCGCTGCGAGGCCCAGGTCGCCTACGCCATCGGCAAGGCCCAGCCGGTCGGCGTCTTCATCGAGACCTTCGGCACCGGCACCGTCTCGGACGAGGCCATCCAGGAGGCCGTGCTCAAGGTCTTCGACCTGCGCCCGGCCGCGATCATCCAGGACCTCGACCTGCTGCGCCCGATCTACGCCCAGACCGCGGCGTACGGCCACTTCGGCCGCGAGCTGCCCGACTTCACCTGGGAGCGGACCGACCGCGCCGAGGCCCTGAAGGCGGCTGTCGCGGGCTAGACCGCCCGACCACGACCACGACCAGGAGGCCGGTCGGACGCGCTCGCGTCCGGCCGGCCTCCTGTCGTCGGGCAACCGGTCGCCAACGACCCCTTCACACCCGGCGCGCCCCGGCATAGGTTCAGACGGCTCGGACCCACCTCATCCTTGGAGATGCCTTGAACCGCACCCCTCGCCTGCTGTTGGCGGTGGCCGCTACCGCGGCCCTCGCCGGCGGCGCGCTGGCTGTCACCGGATCACCCGGATCGGCCGCCACCGACGCCCAGTCGGTCGCCTCCTCCCACCTGTCCTCGGACGCCTCGGGCGGGCTCACCTACCGCTCCAGCGGCGGGGTCTACGACTTCGTCGGCGTCCCGGCCGGCGTCCGCCTCGACGACCCGGCCGTCTCGTCCTCGACCAGCGTCGCCGACGCGGCGGCCGCCCACCTCGCCCGCTACGGCGCGGCGTTCGGCAGCACGCAGTCCGGCACCACGCTGACCCCCCTGCGCTCGGCGGCCTCGGTGGCCGGCGACGTGGTCCGCTACCAGCAGAACGTCGGGGGGCTGCCCGTCATGGGCGGCGAGTACGTCGTCAGCCTGCGTCCCGACCGTGAGCTCTCCTCCATCCTGGCCAAGACCAGCCGGGCCACCAGCGTGACCGCTGCCCAGGTGTCCCAGGGGACCGCCACCGCGACCGCCCAGGAGGCCTTCCAGGTCGTCGCCGGCCGCGGGGCCGCGGCCGACGTGACCGGTCTCGGCCGCTGGGTGGTCGACCCGACGCTGATCGGTGGCCAGGGCGCCACGCGCACGGCGTGGCGCTTCGAGCTCCGCCGCGGTGACGACCAGCGCCAGACGGTGCTGGTCGACGACCAGACCGGCGAGGTGCTGCTCAACAAGAGCACGATCAACCACATCAACCGGATCGTCTGCGACAACAACAACGTCGTCCGGGTCTTCGTCAACAACGACGAGGTGCCCTGCACCAACCCCGCCACCGCGACCCGGGTCGAGGGTGGTCCGGCCACCGGCATCGCCGACGTCGACGTGGCCTACGCGCTGGCCGGGGCGGTCTCCGCCACCTACGCCGCCATCGGGCTCGACCTCACCGCCACCATCGGCCGCACCCTGACCACCGGCGGCAAGGCCCTCGCCCAGACCGTGCGGATGTGCTACAACGCCGCCGGCGGCGGCTGCCCCTACGGCAACGCCTTCTGGAACGGCTCGCAGATGTACTACGGCACCGGCTTCGCGGTGGCGGACGACGTCGTGGGCCACGAGATGACGCACGGGATCACCGAGCGCACCTCCAACCTCATCTACTGGGGCCAGTCCGGTGCGATGAACGAGTCGATCTCCGACATCATGGGCGAGATCGTCGACCACCAGAACGTGGGCCCGGGCGACTCGGCCACCAGCTGGTCGCTCGGCGAGGACATCCCCGGCTTCCCGAACGGGATCCGCAACATGCAGGACCCCACGCTGGCGCCAGGGAACGACCCGGACAAGATGACCAGCCCCAAGTACGTCAAGGAGAACTGCACCTCGGCGGCCAACTGCTACAACGACGAGGACGGCGTCCACTCCAACTCGGGCGTCGGCAACCACACGTTCTACCTCGCCTCCCAGGGCGGCTCGTTCAACGGGCAGACCATCACCGGCATCGACGCGGGGGACTCGACGCTCACGAAGTCCTCGAAGCTCTGGCTGCTGACCGACCAGACGCTCACCTCGGGCAGTGACTACGCCGACGAGGCGGCCGTGCTGGAGCAGTCCTGCGCGACGCTGCAGGCGGCCGGAGCCATGACGGCGGCCAACTGCGTCGCGGTGCACCAGGCGACCCTGGCCACCGAGCTCCGCACCACGCCGACCAACAACCCGCAGCCGGCCGACGCCACGGCCACCTGCCCCGCCGGCACCACCCTCCGGGTGCTGCTGGACAGCGAGACGGGCACCCCGTCGACGAAGTTCACCGCGGGTGCCGCGTGGAACCGCAACGCCATCCCCGGCTGGGGTCCGGTCGCGCACTCGGGTCCCTCGGCGTGGTACGGCATCGAGACGCCGGCGGCCAACGCCAGCTCGCTGACGGCGACCAGCCCGGTGGCACTGCCCGCCGGTCAGGCGGCGTACCTGTTCTTCCAGTCCTGGCGGGTGCTGGAGGTCAGCACCGGCGGGACGTTCCTGGACGGCGGGACCGTCGAGGTCAACGGTGCGGACGCCGCGGGTCTCCCGTGGGTCAACGGGCCGACGCAGACGATCAACGCTGCGGCGAACCCCGCGAACGGCCGGCTCAGCTTCGCCGGTGACTCGCGTGGCTACGTCGCGAGCCGTCTGGACCTGAGCTCGCTCGCAGGTCAGTCGGTCACCCCGAGGTTCACCTTCAACAACAACGGGTCGGCGCAGCAGTTCCTCGGCTGGGCCGTGGACGACATCGTCGTCTACACCTGCGACGTCGCCACCACGCCGCCCACGCCGAAGGTGGTCGCGGGGGCGCCGACGATCTCGGGCAAGGCGGTGGTCGGCAAGAA
>CAZEPK010000272.1:0-7046 GCA_964514085.1 uncultured Nocardioides sp. | reverse complement strand
TCGTCGGGCTTCTCGGTGGTGGCCGGATCATTAAAAAAAAAATGGAACTCCACCGTGGACATCTGCACCGCCCAGATGACCGCGCCGAGCTCGGTCACGCAGAGCTCGTCGGCGGTCCGGCCCCAGCGCGGGAAGTAGAGCTGCACCGTCTCTACCCAGTCGGGCGCGCCGGCCGGCAGCCGCTTCTGGTGCACCTTCTTCTCCGCCAGCCCCTTGGGGAAGCGGTGCAGCATGCAGGGGCGCTCCCGCAGCGCGTTGACGATCCCCGGCCCCACGGCCAGGTAGTACTCGACCAGGTCCAGCTTGGTCGCGCCGGACTCCGGGAAGTAGACCCGGTCGGGGTTGCTCACCCGGACCACGCGGTCGTCGACCTCGATCTCCACCGACGGTGACTTCGACGAGGCCATGGCCCGACGCTAGCCGGAAGCGGCGACGGCGGCCCGTAGCGTGACCGCATGGGCATGTTCGACCAGCCGCCGGTGGTGCGCATCGACCCCGCTGAGGGCCAGGGGCTGCCGGCCGAGGCGTGGCCACGGACCATCCCGGCGGTCGACCAGCTGCTGCGCCAGGGCTTGGCGCTCGACCCGGGTGTGACCTTCCTGGTCGGCGAGAACGGCTCGGGCAAGTCCACCCTGGTCGAGGGCATCGCCATGGCCTACGGGCTGTCCCCCGAGGGCGGCTCGACGCACGGGCGGCACACCACGAGGTCCACCGAGTCGCCGCTGGGGACCTGCCTGCGCCTCCAACGAGGCATCGGCACGGGCAGGTGGGGCTTCTTCCTCCGCTCGGAGACCATGCACGGCTGGTACACCTACATGGACGAGCACTCCGGTGGCCGCGAGCCGGACTACCACGCCATGAGCCACGGCGAGTCGTTCCTGGCGGTCCTGAGGACCAAGTTCTCCTCCCCCGCCTTCTACTGCCTCGACGAGCCCGAGGCGGCGCTGTCGTTCTCGTCGATGCTCGCGCTCATCGGCGCGCTGCACGACGTGGCCCGGGCCGGCGGTCAGGTGCTCTGCGCGACCCACTCGCCCGTGCTGGCCGCGATGCCGGGCGCCACGATCCTGGAGGTCGGCGAGTGGGGCCTGCGGCCCACGACGTGGGAGGAGCTGGACCTCGTGCAGCACTGGCGGGCCTACCTCGAGGCGCCCGGCCGCTACCTGCGGCACGTCCTGGACTGACCCCCGACCGGTCCCTGCGGCTAGGGCAGCGAGCGGCGGAAGAGCGCCATGAACATGGCGTCGGTGCCGTGCCGGTGCGGCCACAGCTGCACTGTGCCGGGCACCGGGCCTGCGGAGCGGGGCACGTCGGCGAACAGCGGGGCCAGGTCGACCAGCTCGGCGTCGATGCGCGCGCCCCGCACCGAGGTGACGACGTTGGCGGTCTCGGAGATCACCGGCGAGCAGGTGGCGTAGAGCACCACGCCGCCGGGCCGGACCAGGTCCAGCGCCGAGCGCACCAGCTGCCGCTGCAGCATGATCAGGCCCAGCAGGTCGTCGGGCTTGCGCCGCCAGCGCGACTCCGGGCGACGGCGGAGCGCGCCGAGCCCGGAGCAGGGTGCGTCGACCAGCACCCGGTCGAAGATGCCCGAGCGGTACGGCGCCACCGTGCCGTCGCCCGCCACCACCCCGATCGCACCGGGCACCGGCGTGCCGTCGGCGTCGGAGGTGAGCGTGCGCCGGACCAGCCCGGCCCGGGCCGGCAGCCGCTCGTTGGCCACCAGCCGGGCGCCGCGCTCGGACGCCAGCGCGGCCAGCAGCCCCGCCTTGCCGCCGGGGCCGGCACACAGGTCCAGCCAGAGACCGTCCGGCCCCTCGAGCTCCGCCTCGGCCAGGGCCATGGCCACGAGCTGCGACCCCTCGTCCTGCACCCCTGCCCGCCCCTCCGCGACCGCCGGCACCGAGCGGGGGTCACCCCCCTCGAGCACCACGCCGTACGGCGAGAAGCGGGTCGGCTCCCCCGGCAGCTCCTCGCGGGTGGACAGCCCGGGGCGGGCCACCAGGGTGACCAGGGGGTTCTCGTTGTCCGCGGCCAGCAGCTCGTGCAGCTCCTCGGCGCCCACCGCCTCGCGCAGCTCGTCGACCACCCACTCCGGGTGGCTGAACGCCAGGGCGGCGTAGCGCGTCGGTGCGGTCCGCGGGTCGGGCGTGACCTTGGCGACCCACTCGTCGAGGTCGTGCTCGCTGACCGAGCGCAGCACCGCGTTGGCGAAGTTGCCCGCACCGGTGCTGACCCGGGCCCGGACCAGGTCCACGGTGGTGCTGATGGCGGCGTGGTCGGGCACCCGCATCGAGAGCAGCTGGTGGGTGCCCAGCCGCAGGGCGTCGAGCACCTTGGCCTCCACCTTGGACAGCGGGCGGTCGGTGCAGGCGGCCAGCACGGCGTCGTAGGTCCCGCGCCGGCGGATGGTGCCCGAGGCCAGCTCCGTCGCGAACGCCGCGTCGCGGCCCTCGAGCCGGTAGTGCCGGATCACCGCCGGCAGCACCAGGTTGGTGTAGGCGCGGTCGACCCGGACGGCCTTGAGGACGTCCAGGGCGGCGGCGCGGGAAGGGTCCAGGACGATCTTGCGCCCGCTGGGCGCGCCGGCAGGGGGCGTGCCCTGCCGAGGAGCCCGAGACCGGGGCTCAGCCATCGGCGGCCGCCAGGAACGCCTTGGCCAGCGACCGCGGGGCCTTGGTCAGCCAGGCGTCGGTGAGGATCTCGGCCAGCTCGTCGCGGCTGACCTCACCGAGCCGGCTCTGCTGCACCAGCACGGCCGCGTAGCCGTTGAAGTGGTCGATGGTGAAGAACGGCAGCCGGTCGTCGTCGACCAGCGCGCGCTTCTCCGACTCTCCGGGCACGGTGACGACCAAGAGGTCGGTGTAGCGCTCACCGGTCTCGGGGTCGACCGCGGTCGGGCCGGGCGGCCGGTGCATCACGAAGCCCTTCCCGCCGACCTTGTACGTCGGGTTGTCACCCCAGGAGGTGCCGAGCTCCACGCCGGGCAGGCCCATGCAGATCTCGTCCACGTCGGCGGGCGTGGCGGCCCGGGGGTGAGCCTCGGTCACGCGTCCACGCTACTCGCCGCGGCGGCCCCGCCCGGGTCGAACCGTGCGGCGCCCGAGAGGCGCAGGCCCCTCGCCCAGTCGGCGGCGGGCATCTGACGCGAGCCGAAGGCCTTCACCTCGCCGAGCCGGACCGCCGCCGTCCCGGTGCCGACCAGGACCTCGCTCTTGGCCGCCCGGAGCTCGCCCGGGGCCAGCCGCTCGTCGGTGAGGGTCACCGGCCCGAGCTTGACCCGGGTCCCGTCGTACGACGTCCAGGCGCCGGGCGCAGGGGCGCAGGCCCGGACCCGCCGGTCCACGGCCGCGGCCGGCTCGGCCCAGTCGACCCGGGCGTCGTCGACGGTGATCTTGGGCGCGTAGGAGACGCCCTCGCTCTGCTGGGGCCGGGCGTCGACACTGCCGTCCGCGATCCCGTCCAGCGTGGCCACGAGCAGCCCGGCGCCGCCCTCGGCCAGCCGGCCGAGCAGGTCACCGGCGGTGTCGGTGTCACGGATCCGCTCGGTCATCACCCCGAAGGCCGGCCCGGCGTCCATCTCCTTGACGATCCGGAACGTCGTCGCCCCGGTCACCTCGTCGCCGGCCCAGATGGCGTGCTGCACGGGCGCGGCTCCGCGCCAGGCCGGCAGGCAGGAGAAGTGGAGGTTGACCCAGCCGTGCACGGGGATGTCGAGCGCGCTCTGCGGCAGCAGGGCCCCGTAGGCCACGACCGGGCAGCAGTCGGGCGCCAGCTCGCGCAGCGCGGCCTGGAACTCCGGCTCGCGCGGGTGGGCCGGGGTGAGCACCGGGACCCCGAGCTCCTCGGCCAGCCTGGCCACGGGGCTGCGCGTGAGCCTGCGACCGCGCCCGGAGGGGGCGTCGGGCCGGGTCACCACCCCGACCAGCTCGTGCGGGGAGTCGGCGATCGCCTGCAGGCTCGGCAGCGCGACCTCCGGCGTGCCGGCGAAGACCAGCCTCACGGGCGCGGTGCCATCAGAAGCCGAGCCCGCCGGTGGGGTGCGGCGAGACCTTGACCCGCGGCGCGTCCAGGCCGAACCACTCGGCCTCCCGGATCGCCTTCTTGGCCACCCTGCGCAGCTCGTCGTCCAGCCGGTCGATGAACAGCACGCCGTCGAGGTGGTCGGTCTCGTGCTGGATGGCCCGGGCCAGCAGCTCGGAGCCCTCGATGGTCACCGGCTCGCCGTGCTGGTCGAAGCCCCGCGCCACCACCGACAGGGCGCGGCGGCAGTCGTAGGTCAGCTCGGGGATGGACAGGCACCCCTCCGGACCGAGCTGCTCCTCCTCCGAGAGGTCGAGCACCGGGTTGACGAGGTGACCGACCTCGCCGTCGACGTTCCAGGTGAAGACCCGCAGCCCCACGCCGATCTGCGGTGCGGCCAGTCCTGCACCCGGCGCCTCCAGCATCGTCTCGGTCAGGTCCTCGACGAGCTTGCGCAGCTCCTTGTCGAAGTCGGCGACCTCGCTGGCGCGCTGGCGCAGCACCGGGTCCCCGAACAGGCGGATGGGCTGGATCACCGCGCCGTCCCGCAGCGGGGGTGGGCCGGCGGGGTGCGGTCGCCGAGCCGGTGAGCCCGGTGGGGTGGTGAGGTCACCCGCCAAGTCTAGGAAGTGCCGCCAGGGTGCGCCCGGCGGGGAGCGCGGGACCGACCGCGGCAGCAGGGCCGGGTGCTAGAGCGTGGGCGGGTCGACCTGGATCCGGACGGCGTCGAGCTTGCGGGCCGAGCGGACCCGCTGCACCTCGCCCAGCGCCCGGGACAGCTCGGGACCGTGGCTGCGCGGCACCCGCACCACCGCCCGCGACTCGCCGTCGGTGCCCACCGCGACGGGGCCGAGCAGCTCGAAGCCGACGGGTGTCTGCAGCATGGTGAGCGCGTCGTCGACAGCGCCGGGCTCGCCGGTGATCGTGGCCAGCCGGGAGGCGGGTGGCAGGTGCGCCTCGCGACGCTCGGCCGCCTCGCGGGCCGCGAAGCCGGCCGGGTCCCAGCGCACCAGGGCCTGCACGGCCGGGTGGGCGGGGTCGCCGACCACCACGGCGCGACCGCCCGGGCGCACCAGCGCGACGGCGTTGCACCAGCGCCGCAGCGCCTCCTCCTCGGCCCGCAGGTGGGCCAGGCCCAGGACCAGCCAGGTGTCGAGCAGCACCACGGCGGCGTAGCCCCCCGCCGCCACAGGTTCGGCGCCGGGGGTGGCCACCACGATGGCGGCCTCGTCGTCGACGGTGGCGAGCACCCGGTCGCCGCCCGAGGTCCGCACCACGGTGCCGGCGAAGCTCCGTCCGAGCTCCTCGGCGGTGCGGGTCTCCCCCACGACCGGAGCGCGCAGCCCGCGGTGACCGCACTCGGAGCAGGCCCAGGCCTCGTCCACGGTCCCGCACCAGCGGCAGGCCGGCGCCGCCGTGGCCGACCGGAGGGCCAGCGGGCCGGAGCAGACCCGGCAGCGAGCCGGGGTGCGGCACCGCTCGCAGGCCAGCGCGGCGGCGTAGCCCGACCGCGGGGTCTGCACCAGCACCGGACCCGACCCGAGGGCGTCCCGGATGGTGCGGTGCACCTCGGTAGGCATGCGGGTGGTGCGCGCCAGCGGGTCGCGGGCCAGGGCGTGCTCGTCGGCGCCGGTCACCGAGACGGTGACGCGCGAGCGCAGCTCCGCCCGCGACGCGGCGAGCAGGTGCGCCCACCCGGAGCGCACGAGCTGCTCGGCCTCCACGCTCATCGCGTGACCCCCGACCAGCACGGCGGCGCCCTCGTGCCCGGCGCGCAGCAGCAGGGTCTCGCGGGCGTGTGGGTACGGCGCCCGCGGCTCGGCCAGGAGGTCGTCGCCGTCGTCCCAGACGACCACCAGCCCCAGCCCGGAGACCGGTGCGAACGCCGCCGCACGGGTGCCGACCACGACCCTGCGGCGGCCGCGGGCCACCGCCAGGAAGTCGCGGTAGCGCCTGGCCGGCCCGGCGTCCGCGGTCAGCACCACGTGCTGGTCGGCACCGAGCACCTCGGTGAGCGCGGCGTCGACCCGGGCGACGTCCTTGCCGTCGGGCACGACGACGAGCGCGCCGCGCCCGCTCGCCGACGTCGCAGCGACGGCGTGCGCCACCAGCGCGGGCCAGTCGGTGCCGGGCGCGGCGCTCCACACCGCCCGCGGGGCCCCGCCACCGGCCAGGTGGCCGAGGAAGGCGCCCGCCGGGCCGTGGGCCGCCCAGGCCGCCTCCGCCGCGACGGGGTCGTAGGGGCGCGGCGGCACGAGCTCGACGGAGTCCTTCTTCTCGGTGGCGGCGTGCCGCCCCGGGATGGCCAGCCTCAGGACGTCGGAGCGCGAGCCGGCGTAGCGCTCGGCCAGGTCGGCGGCGACCTGCGCCACCTGGGGGAAGAGCACCTGCTCCGCGCTCACCACCCGCCGCAGCGGCGTCAGGGAGCCGCCGTGGTCGGTGCCGTCGGCCCGCTCCAGGACGAAGCCGTCGACGTCGCGCCCGGCGAAGCGCACCTTGACCCGCGCCCCGGGCCGGGCGTCCTCACCCATCGAGGCCGGCACGGCGTAGTCGAAGGTGCGGTCGAGGTGCGCCAGCGGCACGTCGACCAGCACCCGGGCCACCGGCTCGACCGGAGCCACCGGCTCGGCCGCCGCCGGCGGCCGACGGGTCGGGCGGACCCGGGAACGCACGAGTCCCGGGAGCAGCTCCTGCTGCTCCCGGGACTCCTCACGCGCTGGTCCGGGCACGCGGACATGGATACCAGTCCGCGCCCCCGGAGCCGCTACTGCAGCAGCGCCATCCGCGCGACCTCGCGCCGGTGGTGCTTCTTCTTCTTGACCTTCTTGGCGGGCGAGGTGGCGCTGGCGGAGGTGTAGCCCGCCTTGGTGCCGGTGACCCGCACAGAGACCTTCTTGCCCTTGTCCTTGTTCTTCAGCTTGTACGTCGCACCGGTGGCTCCGGCGATCGGGGCGCCGTTGCGCAGCCACTGGTAGGTGAACGTGGCGTCGCCCGGCGTCCAGGTGCCCGGCTTGGCGGTCAGCTTC
>CAZEPK010000271.1:6846-7053 GCA_964514085.1 uncultured Nocardioides sp. | reverse complement strand
CGTCACCCCCGACGGCGGCCCGATGAACCCCAACCACCACCTCGCGGTGGCCATCCAGTACCTCTTCGGCGGCGCGCGCCCCGGCTGGCCGACCGGCGCCCGGATCGGCAAGACGCTGGTGTCCAGCTCGATGATCGACCGGGTGGCCACGTCGCTGGGCAAGCCCCTGGTGGAGGTGCCGGTCGGCTTCAAGTGGTTCGTGCCCGG
>CAZEPK010000271.1:0-6836 GCA_964514085.1 uncultured Nocardioides sp. | reverse complement strand
GGGATCATCGACGGCTCGTTCGGCTTCGGCGGCGAGGAGTCGGCCGGCGCGTCCTTCCTGCGCACCGACGGCTCGACCTGGACCACCGACAAGGACGGGCTGATCCTGGCCCTGCTGGCCTCGGAGATCCTGGCGAAGACGGGCGAGACGCCGAGCCAGCACTACGCCGACCTGGTGGCCGAGCACGGCGACCCGGCGTACGCCCGGATCGACGCACCCGCCAGCCGGGAGCAGAAGGCCCAGCTGGCCGCGCTCTCCCCCGACGACGTCGCGGCCACCACGCTGGCCGGCGAGGAGATCACCGCCAAGCTCACCGAGGCGCCCGGCAACCACGCCAAGATCGGCGGGCTGAAGGTCACCACCGAGTCGGCCTGGTTCGCGGCCCGCCCCTCCGGCACCGAGGACGTCTACAAGATCTACGCCGAGTCCTTCCGCGGTCCCGAGCACCTGGCCGAGGTGCAGGCCGAGGCCAAGGCCGTCGTGGACGCCGCGCTCGGCGGCTGAGCTGTCAATAGCCCGGCGGGCGCTTGCCCGGAGCCGCCGGTGGCTCCACGGTGGGACGGTGAGCGTCAAGCCGTCCGTGCAGGTCGACGCGCTGCGCGGGCTCCGCACGGTGCCCACCATCGCCTGGCTGCCCGCCACCCTGCTCTCGCTCCTCGCCGCGGCGTACGTCGGCCTGGGCGAGGTCGACCACGTCATCAGCCAGTTCGTGCACGACGGCCGGAGCTGGTCGCCCACGCAGCTCACGTCGGTCTCCACGCTGTTCCACCCCCAGCGCGCCGCGGCGGACTGGGCGGACTTCCACGACGCACCGGGCGGTCTGTTCCCGGTCCACGCCTGGCTCCGGGGCTACGCCGCCGTCGACCTGGCCTTCGCCCTCGTCTACGGCGCCCTGGCCCTGCGCCTGGCCCGGACCGGCTCCCTCTTCCGCACCCGCGGAGCCCTGCTCCTGGTGGCCGGCGCGGCCGCGGACGTCGGCGAGGACGTGCTCGTGCTCGCGGGCACCGGCCGCTACGGGGCCGCCGTCGTTGTCCTCACCTACCTCAAGTGGCTCGGGGTCCTGACCGGCGCGGTGGCGGTGGTCTTCGCCGAGCGCACGCGGCTGCGGGTCACCACCGGTCACGTGCTGCACGCCCTCTACACCCACCGCTACACCGTCCTGGTGGTGCTGCCGCTGGCCGTGCTCGGCCTGGCCAAGGGCACCGACATCCTCGAGCAGCTGCCCGACATCCAGCGCCAGTGGCTCGACCACGACTCGCTCTGGGGCAAGGTCCGCGACCCCCTCGCGGCCGGAGCCGTGCTGCTCGTGGTCGGGGTCGCGGTCCTCTACGTCGGCCGGCAGCGCACCGACGGCCTGTGGATGCGCACCTGTGAGACGTGGGTGGAGGGCGCCCACCGCTGCGAGCCGGAGGACTGCCCCACCCGCGAGCGCCAGCTGGTGGGGCGGCCCGAGCCCGCGCTGCACATCTGGTTCCTCGGGCCGGTGCTGCTCGGGCTGCTGGCCGGCCTGGCCGCGCTGGCGGGCGGACCCCTGCGGACCGGGCCGCTGGTGGTCTTCGTGCTGGTGCCCGCGCTCGTGGGCCTGGCGTCGTGGCTCCTGCGCCGGCTGCACCCGGCCGGGCTCGCACGGCCCATCCGGAAGCCCGTCAGCCTGACCCGCTACAAGGTGACCGGCCTGGTCGGTGACGTCCTGGTCGGGCTGGTCGCGGTGATCGCGGGGCTGGGCAGCGTGCGGGCGTTCACCGGCCTGGTGGTGCTCGAGCCGCACGAGTGGCGCTGGTCCGCCATGGTCGCGGTCGGGGTGGTCTCCGTCCTCCTCGCCTGGTGGGTGCACACCCGCTTCCTGGCGCTGGTGGCCCGGCGGGCCCGGACCGTCGTGGCCAGGGCCCGGCTGGCCACCGTCACCGCCGCGCCACCGACCGAGCCGTCGTTCGTCGACCGGCTGGTGCTGGCCCTGACCCCCGGCGCCGACGGCGTGTGGACCGGCAGCGGCGGCGAGCTCCTCCCGGACGAGGGCTTCCGGGGCACCTTCCGCCACCAGCGGTGGGCCTGGGTGGTCCTGGCCGGCTCGCTCCTGGTGCTGCTCGTGACGGCGTGCACGCCGGTCGGGACCGGCCACCTGCTCGGCGTCATCGGCACCTTCGAGCTCGCGCTCGGCTCGCTGAGCGTCGTGGTCGCGACCACCGTGGTCCTGCTGCAGCGCGGCGGAGCGCCCGAGGTCTTCTGGCCCCTCCGCATCCCCTACGCACCCGTGACCACCCTGCTCGTCCTGGCGGCGGTGTTCGCGGGCACCCGCAGCGGCGGCGTGCACGACATCCGCGACTACGACCAGGGCCTGCCTGGCGCGGCCGTGACCGCGGCGCAGCGCCCGACGCTCGAGCAGCTCTTCCAGACCTGGCTGGCCGACGGCGAGGGCTGTGCCCTCCGCCCCGAGGGAGCGGACTACCCGGTCCGGCCGATGCTGCTCTACGCCGCCGAGGGCGGCGGCATCCGCGCGGCGTACTGGACCACCAAGGCGGTGGACCGGATCGCCACCCCGAGGTCCTCGACGCCGGTCCCGGAGATCTGCCGCAGCGCCTTCCTCTCCTCGGGCGCCAGCGGCGGCTCGGTGGGCCTGACCATCGCCAGCACCGTGCCGTCCGGGGCCGCCAGCCGCGCGGTCCGGGACATCAGCGGTCCCCAGGCCCTGTCGGCGGCCACCGACGGGCTGGTGCTGCGCGACACGCTCTACGCCGCCACGGGCGTCCCGCTGCCGCCGTACCGGGACGCTCCCGACCCGGCGTGGTCCGACCGCGGCACCCTCATCGAGGACGCCTGGGAGCGCGCGATCGACACCTTCGACGCGCCGTTCCTGTCCACGCTGGCCGACTGGTCCTGGTCCCCTCCGGGCGCGCTGGTCATCAACTCCACCTCCACCACGACGTCCTGCCGGACGCTGGTCAGCCAGCTGCAGGTGGCCAGCTCGCCCGGCGTGTGCAGCGCGGGCACGGGTGCACCGGCCGACGGCGCGGTGTCGACGGCCAACAGCACCGACCTGCTCGGCTGCACCGACCAGCTGCGGTCCACGACCGCCGCGCTGCTCACCGCCCGCTTCCCCTACGTCACGCCGTCGGGGGTCGTGGACTGCGGCGGCACCGACCTGCAGGTGGTCGACGGCGGCTACGCGGAGAACTTCGGGCTGGGCACGGTGGTCGACCTCGCGCCCGCGATCCTGGAGGAGGTCCGCACCCACAACACCTGCGTGCTGACCGGCTCGCAGGAGCACGCGTGCCAGGGCCAGGGCGAGGCGGACACCCTCATCGCACCGGTGGTGGTCTACCTCGACAACGGCACCGGCTCGGACCTGGCCGTCCAGCCCGCAGGCCTCGACCTGGAGGTGCTGGTGCCGCCGCTGACGCTGCTGAGCGCCAAGAAGGAGCTGTACTCCGCGCGGAGCCAGCTGGCCCGCGCCGAGAACCTGTTCGCCACCGACCAGCTCTGGGACGCGACGGCGACGGACGCGGCGGCCGCCACCACGGCGGTCGACGACCTGCGCCGGAGCCCGGTGGCGATCATCTTCCAGGCGACCGAGCCGCAGGTCGCCGGCCCGCTGGGCTGGGTGCTGTCGACTGCGAGCATGCGGTCGATGGACTCGGCCCTGGAGGACCTCGAGCAGCGCCGGACCACCGAGCTGGCCCGGGGCAGCGCCGACCCGCTCTTCGACCACACGCTCAACGACGTGCTGGCGATGCTGCCCGGCGGGTGACTAGAGGTGGTCGGGCACGATCAGCGCGTCGGGGTCGGCCCGGGGCGGCAGGTGCTGCAGCGCGATCCTGACCAGTGCCAGCTGGGCCTCGACGCGCACCCGGCCCTTGATCCCCTTGGCCTGCTCACCGAGCCGCTCCTCCACGGTCGCGCGCACCTGGGCGTCGCTGAACGTCGGCCTGGTCCCGGCCGGGACCTCCACGTCCGGCAGCGCGACGAGCACGGGCAGCAGCTGGTCGCCCAGCCCGTCGAGGACCTGGAAGCGCTGGAGCTTCGACAGCTCCGCCCAGGCCTCGTCCGCGGTGCGCCGGCCCTTGCGGACCGACCGGTCCTGGGCCGCCAGCACGCTCTTGGCCGCGCCCTCCAGGGCCACGGTCAGCTCCCGCTCGGTGAACCGCACGCCCCCAGCCTGCCGCACGACCGATGAGTCCCGGCCCGCGGCGGGGTCCGTAGGCCCATGACCTCAGGAACCGTCTCGCCGGTCTACGGCAACGCCGCGGCCCCCGCGCCCGACTGGAGCGACATCGACCGACGCCTGACCCAGGCGCAGCTCTACTGGATGGTCACCGTGCGCAGCACCGGCCGGCCCCACGCCGTACCGCTCTGCGGGGTCTGGCGCGACGGGGCGTTCTTCTTCTGCACCGGCGACGCCGAGCAGAAGATGCGCAACCTCGAGCACGACCCGCACGTGGTCGTCACGGCCGGCCCGCTCGGCGCCGAGGGCTGGGGCAGCGGCAAGGACATCGCCGTCGAGGGCGTGGCGGAGCGGGTCGAGGACATGTCCCTCCTCGTCGACCTGTCGCAGGAGTGGCGCACCAAGTACGACGGCGACTGGGTCTTCGAGGCCCGCGACGGCCGCTTCTTCGAGCAGACCGAGCAGGGCGCCGGCGAGCGCGACGGGGCGATGGTCTTCCGGGTCAGTCCGAGCAAGGTGCTCGTCTTCGGCGACGAGCACGGGCAGACGACCTACCGCTTCTGAGGTGGGCGCACGACGGCGCCCTAGAAGCCGAGCCGGTCACGGTGCCGGGCCAGCCAGCGGGAGTACGCCGTGAAGCCCCAGTCCCGCGCGAGCGACTCGGCGGCGTCGGCGCACCGGGTCGCCTCGGCCAGGTCCCCGGCCGTCGCGTGGGCCAGGGCCAGCGCGCCGTCCACCGGGCCGGTCAGGCAGCCCGCGCCGGGCAGCGCCAGCCGGCCGCCGTACGGGCCGAGCACCGCCACCGCCCTGCGCGCCAGCGCCCGGTCGCCGGCCACGGCGGCCGCCTCGGCCTCCATCGACCACTCCGACAGCGAGTTCCAGTAGAGCGCGGTGTCGGCCAGGGGCCAGCGCTCGAGCGCCCGCCGCAGCTCCTCCACCCGGCCCGCCCGGGCGAGCAGCTGGTGCCCGACGGAGCCGCCGCCCTCCTCCTGGTCCGCGGCCAGCCACTGGTCGACGACCTCTCCGACCCGACCCTCGTCCCACAGCGACATCGCGACCCAGGAGAACGGGAGCAGGAGCTCCTGGGAGGGGACCGCCACCAGACCGACGGTCGCGGCGAGCAGCTCGAACTGCTGCTGCGCCCCCTCCGGCTCCCCCCGGACCGCGGCCAGACCGAGTCCCTGCCAGGCCAGGGTCATGGTGACGTAGGCCAGGCGCTGGTCAGCAGCGATCCCGGCGGCCGCACCGGAGGCCTCCTCCCACCCCGTCCGGTCCCCGGCCTCGAGCCGCGCCAGCCCGAGCTGGACGAGCAGGACCGCCTCGGCGCGCGCGTCGCCGGCGAGGCGCGCTGCCGCCACTCCCTCCTGCGCCCAGGAGAGCCGGCGCTCGAGCAGGTCCGGGCGCCAGGCGACCATGCAGGCCGCACTCGCGACCTCCCAGGTGAGCTCGGGCCGCGCCAGGCTGCGCGCCAGCGCGACCCCGCTCTCCGCCAGGGCCAGCTGCTCGGCCTCGGTGCGGGGGGCGTAGTGCAGCGCGACCGCCAGCGAGAGCTGCAGCCGGCAGCGGGTCGCGGTGTCCTCGCCGACGTGGGCCAGCGCCCACCGCAGGTCGTCGACCGGGTCCTCGTGGACCACCCACATGAGCTGCGGGAGCCAGGCGCAGTAGCGCGTCAGCGCGGCGGCGGCCCGGCCGACCCGCTGCGGCGAGCGCAGGGTCCGCCCGAGCGCCATGGCCTCGAACGCCGCCCGCTCGACCTCCGGCCACTGGGCGCCGTAGGCCGCGTCAGTGGCCAGCTCCAGGAGGAGCTCGTAGTGCTGCTCGTCCATGCCGCCCGCGAGGCGGCGGTGGGCGTCGACCGCGGCCCGGCGCAGCCGCAGCGCCTCGGGGTAGGAGGTCAACGCCGACGCCTGGTCCGCGGCCGCCCGCGCGGCCGGCCAGGCGGACCCGACGTGGCTCGGCCCGGCGGCGAGCCAGTGCCGCGCCAGCTCCGCCACCCGCACCTCCGCGCCGAGGAGGGCCGCCTCCCGCTCGAGGGCGTGGGCCACCTGGGCGTGCCGGCGGGCGGTGCGCGTGCCGCTCATGGTGGCCAGCACCGCCTCCTGGGTGAGGGCGTGGGCGAAGGCGTACTCCTCCGGCTCCGCCTCGGTGAGCAGCCCGGCGGCCACGGCGACGTCCAGCTCGTCGGCCACCTCGTCAGGACCGGCGTCGGTCGCAGCGACGAGGAGCCACAGCGGGAAGCGCGACCCCACGACGGCGGCGGTACGCAGCCGGTCCACCACTCTCTCCGGCAGCTCGGCCAGCCGCTGCCCGACCACGTCCTGGACCGTGGCCGGCAGCGCGGACGGGGAGGAGAGCCGGGCGAGCTCGATGAGGAAGAACGGGTTGCCGCCCGACCGCTCCCGCCACCGCTCGGCCACGTCGTCGGGGAAGTCGGCGCCGTCGGCGCAGAGCAGGTCGCGCGCGGCCACGGCGTCGAGGCCGGTGAGGTCCAGGCGGCGCGCGTGGCGGCGCGCCATCGCCTCACCGAGCACCGCGAGGCTCCCCGTCGGCTCGGGGTGACGCCGGCGCGTGACGACGACCGCCAGCCGAGAGCCGGACGGCACGGTGTCGACGAGCCTCGTGAGCGCGCGGAGCGTGGCGTCGTCGGCCCAGTGCAGGTCCTCGAGGACGAGCAGCG
>CAZEPK010000270.1:0-7102 GCA_964514085.1 uncultured Nocardioides sp. | reverse complement strand
CTGTCGTCGCAGCAGCCGCCCCTCAGGTGAGGTCCAGACGATGCCCTCGCCTGACGGACGAGGGGCTCGGTCACACCCCCGCCGCGGTCACGATCGCGTCGGTGAGGAAGCCGGCCACCATGCCCACCAGGAGGCCCCACATGAGGAGGTCGGTGCGCCTGGCCTTGGCCGCGACCCCGATCAGCTGGACGATGACGTAGAGCAGGGACCCGGCGGCGAGGGTCAGGAACGCGACGCTGACGGCTTCGCTGGTGAACCCGTGACCGAGGATCGTCCCGAGGACCGTGGGGGCGCCGCCGATGGCACCCAGCACCAGGAGGAACCCCCACGTCGGCCTGGTCGTCGGGTCCTCGATCTCGGCGGCCATCGGAGCGACGATGCCGAAGCCCTCGGTGGCGTTGTGCAGGCCGAACCCGATCACGAGCATCACGGCCAGCCCGATCTCGTCGCTGGCGGCGGACTGGCCGATGGCGAGTCCCTCGGCGAAGTTGTGGAGCCCGATCCCCACGGCGATCAGCAGGGCCAGGCGCCTGCCTGCCGACCAGGTGGCGACACCTCCACGACTCTGCAGCTCGCCCGCCGTCATGGCGCCGGGACCGAACGGGCGGGGCTGCTCGACCGGGGACTGGTGCGCCATCCACCGCTCGTAGCGCACCAGCGACAACAGGCCGACCGACAGCCCGGCCACGGCGAGCCCGCCGTAGGCCAGGGCACGCCCGAGGCCGCCGTCGCCCTCGTGGACCGAACCGAGCGCTGCGTCGATCGGCGCCCAGGCCGCGGACAGCACGTCCCACACCAGGAAGACCAGGATGCCCACGGCGATCCCGTTCAGGACCATGCGCACGGTGGGGGTGGCGGTCCGCATCCGACCGACAGGGAGACCGATCAAGATGGTGATCCCGGCGATGAGGCCGAGGAGGGTTGTCGAGGCGAGGCCCACAAGGCGTCCTTCGAGGAGTAGTTAGATGAGGCAACCCTAACCGGCAGCGGGCCTCATCGCGAGACCGCAGTGGGGATGGGTATCGATCGGTCAGGTTCCTGTCAGGTCCCCTGAGCCAGCGTCGACAGCCACGGGCCGGTGCGGCCTGCCACCTAAGGAGACCTGTCCGTGTTCGATCTGATCAACGGCGTGCCGTTGCACCCGCTCGTGGTCCACGCCGTCGTGGTGCTGCTCCCCCTCGCCACGCTGGGCACCCTGGCGATCGCCGCCCGCCCTTCGTGGCGACCCCGGTACGGCTGGCTGGTCGTCGCGGCCGCGGCAGTGGCCACGGCGCTGATCCCGGTGGCCACCGCCAGCGGCGAGGCCCTCGAGAAGCGGGTCGGCGACCCCGGCAGGCACGCGCAGCTCGGCGACCAGCTGATCTGGTTCGCCGTGCCGCTGCTCGTCACCTCGGCGGCGATGGTGTGGGTCGACCGGCGCCGCACCTCCTCGCGCGAACCGGGGTCCCCGACGCTCCTCCGGGTCGTGGCCACCCTGGCGGTCATCGCCGCGCTGGCCAGCGCGGTGCAGGTCTACCGGGTCGGTGACTCCGGCGCCCGTGCGGCGTGGGGCGACGTCCCGGCCGCGGGGTCCGGCGACCACTGAGCGTGCCGCGGTCCGCCGTCCGCCCTGGCCGACCGTCCGCGGGAGGATCCACCCTTGTAGGTGTGCAGCGGAACCGCTCCTGCGGCGCACCATGGGTGCAGTGGCTCCTTGAACCACAGGGAGCGCAGCCCCCTCTCCCCAGGGTGGAACCATGCTCGACGACGCCGCGGACCGCGACCAGGCGGACCCTGCCTCCGAGGAACGCTTCCGGGCCGTCTACGGCCGACCTCCTACCGAGCGTGAGCTCGCGCGTCTGGCGGAGACCCGCACCCTCCTCCTGATGGGCATCCCGGCCCGCGCCCGTCGGCGCACGGCTCGCGTGCTCTGCCGGTTGTGAGGCCGGCGTGATCGCGGCCCTGGTGATCGTGGTCGCGCTGCTGAGCGCGCCGTTCCTGGTGAACCTCCTGGCCGATCAGGGGGCCCGGCGGACCCCGGCCAGCCGCCACGGCCACGCGGTGCCCAAGCACTCGGCGCGGCTCCCCTAGTGGCCGGGTCGTGACCCGGCCCTCGCGCCCCTTCGACCCGGACCTCCACGAGCCGGGGTCGGCAGCCGCGCGCGGACGGTGCTCCTGGCACGGCGACGCGAGCGGATCGGCCCCAGGCGCCGAGGAGGAGGCCGTGGTCTCGTTCCAGGACGAGGACGGCGAGTGGCGGGCCGGCTGCCAGCGCGCGCTCGAGGAGCTGGTGGAGCGCGAGGAGATAGAGCCGTTGGGGCAGGGCGCGTGAGCGGCCCGCCGTCCGGCGAGCCGGACGCCCTGGAGATCTTCGACCAGGTGCCCGAGGGGCGCCTGGCCTGCCGGGTGTGCGGCGCCCTGGTCCTGGCCGAGGGCGGCTACGCCCGGGTCCACTGGGACTGGCACGAGGCGGCCAACGGAGCCTGAGCCCGGCTCGCCGCGGGCTTCATCCCGAGGGGCGGGAATGCCCGCGGAGGGGCGGGTTACCCCACTCGGCAGCCCCGCGCTCCGGCGGGCTGGGAGAGGAGAGAGCAGATGCGTGCGATGACCTACCGCGGGCCGTACCGGGTCCGCGTCGAGGAGAAGCAGAAGCCGCGGATCGAGCACCCGAACGACGCGATCGTGAAGGTGCAGATGGCGGCGATCTGCGGCTCCGACCTGCACCTGTACCACGGCATGATGCCGGACACCCGGGTCGGCCACACGTTCGGCCACGAGTTCATCGGCGTCGTCGACGAGGTCGGCTCCTCGGTGGAGAACCTGTCGGTCGGCGACCGGGTGATGGTGCCCTTCAACGTCTTCTGCGGGTCGTGCTGGTTCTGCGCGCGCGGCCTCTACTCCAACTGCCACAACGTGAACCCCAACGCCACGGCGGTGGGCGGCATCTACGGCTACTCCCACACCTGCGGCGGGTACGACGGCGGTCAGGCCGAGTTCGTCCGCGTGCCGTTCGCCGACGTCGGCCCCACGGTCATTCCCGACTGGATGGCCGACGAGGACGCCGTGCTGCTCACGGACGCCGCGGCCACGGGCTACTTCGGCGCGCAGCTCGGCGACATCGCCGAGGGCGACACCGTGGTCGTCTTCGGCGCCGGACCGGTCGGGCTGATCGCCGCCCGCTCCTCGTGGCTGATGGGCGCGGGCCGCGTCATCGTCGTCGACCACGTGCAGCACCGCCTCGAGAAGGCCCAGGACTTCGCCCAGGCGGAGGTCCTGAACTTCACCGAGCACGACGACGTGGTCGTGGAGCTCAAGAAGCAGACCGACCACCTGGGGGCCGACGTGGCCATCGACGCCGTCGGCGCCGAGGCCGACGGCAACCTGCTCATGCACGTCACCTCGGCCAAGCTGAAGCTCCAAGGTGGTTCTCCGGTCGCGCTCAACTGGGCGATCGACGGCGTGCGCAAGGGCGCCACCATCTCGATCATGGGGGCCTACGGACCGGTGCCGAGCGCGGTGAAGTTCGGCGACGCCATGAACAAGGGCCTGACCCTGCGCATGAACCAGTGCCCGGTCAAGCGGCAGTGGCCGCGGCTGTTCGAGCACGTGCGCAACGGTCACCTCCGACCCAGCGAGCTGGTCACCCACCGGATCCCCCTCGAGCACATCGCCGAGGGCTACCACCTCTTCTCCGCCAAGCTCGACGGGATCATCAAGCCCGTCGTCGTGCCGGACGCAGCCTGAGAGCGAGGAACGACGATGACCCAGGACCTCCTGCCCACCTACACCGCGGCCTCCCCGCCCCGGCCCTCCGCGGAGGAGCTCCGCGCCCGGATCCCCGGGTGGGGCGTGGACCTCGACCCGGCCGACCGGCCGTCCTACCCCAAGCTGGGCGACTACACCGGCCAGACGGGCGCGCACTGGGACTTCCCCGAGCGCCAGCCCGGCGCCGAGGACCGCGAGCGCTCGATCGAGCACGCCTTCGTGCCGCCGGTCTTCGGCACCGCCCAGCCGCTCCGCGGACTCTCGGGGCGGCTGCGCCGGCTGGCCTACGACCGCTGGAGCGAGGGACGCAACGCGCACTGGCTCACGCTGATCGCCGCCGACCGCGTCGACGTGTTCGAGAGCGCCTTCGGGGCGCTGCTGCGCGGGCGGCCGGACAACCTGGTGGCCGAGACCGGTGTCGTGGCCGAGGTGCACCACCACGGCCTGTCCTCGCGGCTGGGCGAGCGCCGCACGGACCCGAAGCACCAGTGGATGGACCCCTTCGTCGTGCTCGGCCCCTGGGTCCTCGCCGGTGCCGGGGCCGTCGCGGTGGTGCGCCGGCTCCTGCGCTGAGGCGGCCAGAACACCTACCGCTGACCGCCCTGGACCGCGGCCGCGACCGGTTGGACGACGCCGCCCGCCGCTGGCCGCGGCTGGCCGGCGTCGCGGTGCCGGCTAGCCGTGGTGCGGCGCGGTTGGCCGGCTCGGTCGAGCAGCTCCCGCCACTGCGCCGTGGCGAGCGAGCCGTGACCAGCCGCGACTGAGCCGACCAGGTGGTGCCGGGCCACGGTGCGCAGCGCCGTCCACACGAGGAGCACGGACGCTGCCACCACCGCCTCGGGACGGCCGGTGGCCAGGCAGCAGACGGCCAGGAGCACCTGGAGACGCAGGACGAGGGACATGGTCTTCTCCTTCAGCTGAGCACGAGGACGGCAGCGCCGCACACCAGTGCAGGGATGGTCGTGATGAGGGTGGCGAGCAGCGCGGACCGGTGCTCGAGGGCCAGGAGCGGCAGCAGGGCGTCGCCGTCCTGGGAGACGGTGTTGGCGACCAGAGTCGACAGCGGCATCCCCCCGGCCGCGAAGATCCCGGCGAAGACGATCTGGACGGCGCAGCCCGGGACCAGGCCGATGCAGGCGCCGACCACGACGCCGGCGGCGCCCCAGACCGGCAGCTGCGAGCCGTCGAACCCCAGGCCGTGGGTCACCCCCGACCAGGCGAGGTAGGCCACGGCCACCCACACGGTGACGAAGGCGACCTCGTGCACCCCGTGGGCCAGGGACTCCCCCAGCGTGGCCGGGTGCGCCGAGGCGGTGCTGTCGTCGGCCAGGCGGCCGCGGTGCCGGGCGAAGGACACCGCGGCCAGCAGCGTGCCGGCCAGCCCGACGCCGAGGTAGACGTCCGAGGGACGGGTGAGCTGGAAGGTGACCGGGACGCTGATCCCGGCGCCGGTGCCCAGCAGCACCCACAGGGCCAGGGGTAGGACCCCCACCGACAGCAGGCGCTGCGCGGGCGTGGCCAGCGCCAGCCGGCGACCGGCGGGGACCGTCGGTCGCGCCGCGGCGCCGGCGGGTGGCGCCTGCCGGCGCTGCGGCGCCACGCCCAGGGCGTCCACGGCGTACCCCACCGCCGAGCCGACGACCAGGAGCCCGACCTTGAGCTGCAGGGTCAGCCAAGGGTCGAAGGCGAGGAGCACCCAGGAGGCGTCACCCATGGTGGCGACCAGCGCCGCGATCGCGGCGCCGTAGGTCACGCCGCCGCGGGCGTAGACCGCCATCACCATGATGGCGCCGCCGCAGCCGGGCGGCATGGTCAGCGCCGCGGCCCCCAGCGGGCCCAGCCGGCGGTGCCGCTCGAGCGCGGCGTCCAGCCGGTCGGCCCACCGGTGCCGGGCCCACGCGAAGGGGACCAGCATCAGCGCGACGAACACGCCGACCTGCATGAAGGCGTCGGCCAGCGGCCGCACCAGCGCCTCGGTGATGTCCACGGTGGACCTCCTGGGTGCGCGACGCTCAGTCGCCGGGCGTGATCGCGTCCTTGGCCTTGGACACCACGTTCTTGGCGCCCTGGGCCAGCCCTCCCGCGGCGTTGCCGGGCTTCGGCGTGCCGAGGCTCCCGTCGTAGGTGGAGAACAGGAGCGGGTCAGGGGCCGGCACCTGGTTGACGTCGTCGTCCAGCGCCGTGCCGGGCTCGAAGACGATCTCGTCGTTGCCGACCAGCGTGGCGCCCTGCGCCCAGCGGCCCTCGGCGGCCGTGCTGCCCTCGTGGAAGCTGTAGAAGGTGCGCGCCGCCCACTCCTTCTCCTCCTTGCCGCGGGAGTTCTCGATCTCGCTCTCGACCAGGCCGTCCTCGACGAGCTGCTCGATGCCCAGCAGCCACTGCTGCTGGTGGAAGGTGTCGCGGGCCAGGTTGAACTGCAGCATGTCCTTGACCCCGGGGTCGTCGGTCATGCCGTAGACCCGCGCCGTCTGCAGCCGGCTCTGGGCCTCGGCGGCCACGTTGTGCCGGAAGTCGGCGAGCAGGTTCCCGCTGGCCACGATGTAGCCGCCGTTCCACGGGACGCCCTGGCTGTTGGTCGGCATGGCGGCCCCGCCGGTGACGATGGCGTGCTGCACGTTCTGGCCGCCCAGCACCGCCGCGAGGGCGGGGTTCGCGGCCGCCGCGTCGGCCTGGGTCTCCGACGGCGCGCCCTCGAGCAGCCGCGCCATCATCGTCACCAGCATCTCGACGTGGCCGATCTCCTCGGTGCCGATGTCGAGGATCATGTCCTTGTACTTGCCTGGCATGCGGCAGTTCCAGCCCTGCCAGAGGTACTGCATCATCACGGTCATCTCGCCGAACTGACCGCCGACGAGCTCCTGCAGCTTCGCGGCGAAGAGGGCGTCGGGCCGCTCCGGCTTGGCGTGGTACTGGAGCTCGCTGCTGTGTCGGTACATCGGTCCTCCTGTGGTCTGGATGAGTGGAGCCGCCCACGCTGCCGGGGCCGTGTCACCGCTCCGTGGGCCGACGCGCAGGAGGCTCCGTGGGCCGGCTCGTCCTGCGCGCGTGGACCCGACCGTCGCTGCGGCGTACCCCCCACTGGGGTGAAACCGTCACCGGAACGTCGCCGGGGCGCATGCGAGGGCGCCACCGCGGTGACTGGCGGCCGTGGACCAGGCGCGCACCGACCGAGCGGGTTCGACACCGGGCGTGCGGCTCCGGCTGCTGGGCGACCTGGAGGTCGACCACGCCGGTGAGCCGCTCACGGTCTCGCAGGCCGGCCAGCGCGTCCTCGCCCTCCTGGCCGTGGCCCACCGCGGACGCCCCGCCACCCGGACGGCGGTCGCCGAGGTGCTGTGGCCGGACACCCCGCCCGACC
>CAZEPK010000269.1:0-7111 GCA_964514085.1 uncultured Nocardioides sp. | reverse complement strand
GGCCTGGTCGCGGTGGTCGGCATGACCTACGTCCAGACCGAGACCTTCGAGGTGCCGGCCGTCTTCGCCGCGGTCGGGATCGGGGCCCTGGCCTGCGCCATCCTCGTGGTCAACAACCTGCGCGACATCCCCAGCGACACCGTCGCGGGCAAGCGCACGCTGGCCGTGGTCCTGGGCGCCGACCGGACCCGCGCGCTCTACCTGCTGCTGGTGCTCGCCGCCGCTGCCGCCTGCGTGGCGGTGGCGGTCGCGACGACGTGGTGGGCGCTGGTCGGGCTCGGCTTCCTCCTGCCCGCGCTCCGCGGGGTGCGCACCGTGCAGTCGGGCGCGGTGGGGCCGGCCCTCATCCCGGTCCTGCAGTCCACCGGGCTGGCCGAGCTGGCCTGGGCCGCGCTGGTCGCCGTCCCGCTGGTCCTGGCCCGCTGAGCGGTCCGCAGCCGGGTCCTGCGCTGGGGACGCGGACGTAGGCTCAGGACATGCTGACGTTCCTGATCATCCTGGCCATCGTGGTGGCCGGGGTCGTGGTCTGGCGCCGCCGGGTGCCGCTGCTGGCCAGGCTGCTGGGCCAGTCGGAGTCGCGCATCGACCGGCAGCTGAACCGCAAGCGCCGGCCCTGACCTACTCCGCGTCCTCGCGGGCCTTCAGCTCGTCGAAGGCCCTGGTGGCGCGGGCGGCCCGGGCCTCGACGCGCCGGGCGAACGCCTCCCGCTGCCCGTTGAGCAGGAAGTAGGAGCCGAGCCCGCTGACGACGAAGGCGATGACCACGGCGAGGAAGATGTTCGCGCTCCCGCTGGCCAGCAGCCAGACGCCGATCACGATGCCGAACGTCGCGGCGAACATCAGCAGCCGCAGGACGGTGTAGACGGCGAACTCCTTCACGGCCCCAGCGTACGGACCCCGTCTCTGCCCGCTTTCACCACCGGAGCCCTACGCTGGTCCCGTGCTCAAGGTCCTGTTGGTGGTGGTGCTGTTCGCCATCGCGACGTACTGCCTGATCCGCGTGATCGAGCGTCGTGGCGTGGCCCGCCCGGTGCGCCGCAGGCCCGCCCCGCGTCCCGAGCCCCGTCCGTCCGCACCCGACGACGACGAGGACTTCCTGCGCGACCTCGACCGCAAGCGCCGGCACCCCGAGGACCCCGACGCCGGGTAGTGCTGGGCGGATGGGTCAGTCCACCGACCTGGCATACGGACCCTTGCCCGGGACGCGCACCCAGCCACGAGCCTTGCCGGGCTCGACGAGCGTCCCGCCGGCGTACTGGCAGCGGACGCGGTAGCGGCCCGGGTCCACACCGACGAACCGCGCGACGGCCTTGCCCTGCGAGACCGCGACGGTGCGCTGGTGGCTGCCGACCTTGATGACCACGGTGCCGTCCGGGGAGGTGATGCCCGGGGCGGTGAGCTCGAAGTGCACGACCACCTTGCCGCCGGGCTTGCGCTGGATGCGTGTGCTGCAGGTCGGCACGGAGCGGACGGCGTTGGCCAGGCTGATGGTCTGGCTGACCGGCGCGACGTTGGGGAGCATGCCGGTGACGACCACCCCGAGGAGCTGGCCGACGTCCTCGGGTGCGACGAGGTACGTCGAGGCGCCGGCCCCGGGGATGGCCACGCCGTTGCGCAGCCACTGGTAGCCCACCGCGGCCTCCTTCGGCTTGAACCGCCCGCCGGCGACGGAGAGCGTGCTGCCCAGGATGGTGCGGCCCTGGACCTCGAAGGGCGCCTTGAGCTTCAACGTCGCGGCGGTGATGACACCGGCCGTCGCGGCCCGGACCGCGGGGAGCTGGGCGTAGAGGTTGCCGCCCGGGCAGGCGGTGTCGTTGGTGTCGCGGTGACCGTCGATGACCGGCAGGCTCACCACCTGGCCGGAGCGGAACTTGTCGCTGCCCTCGGAGGTGACCTGGGTCCAGCCCTGCGGGTCGCGGCCGTAGAGGGAGAGCTTCCACGCGGCCAGCTTGGCCAGCGAGTCGAGCGTCGGCTGGGTCGGCGCGGCCTGGTCCAGGTTGCCGATGACGCAGAAGCCGGTCGAGGTCCCGTTGAAGCCGAGCGTGTGGGCCCCGCGCACGGGCTGGTCGATCCCGCCGTACCGCCCCTCCCAGATCGTCCCGAAGGAGTCGACCAGGAAGTTGTAGGCGATGTCGGACCAACCCAGGCTGTGGGTGTGGTAGCGGTAGAAGCTGCGGATCAGGGCCGGCACGTCGGCCTGGCCGTAGCCGTTGCCCGAGGCGCTGTGGTGGATGTGCGTCTGCAGGATCGTGGAGTTGTAGCGCGGCGTTCCGTCGCGCCAGCCCTCGTTGGCGCCCCACTGGGCCCGGGAGAAGATCAGCGGGTTCGACACCGCCAGGGCCGAGGACCGCAGGGCCCACGACGGCGCCGAGCGGCGCAGCGAGCCCGAGGCGGCGTTCGCGGCGGCGACGAGCCGGGCGTCGCCGGCCAGCGGCGCGGCGTGGATCAGCGTGATGCTGAGCTCGGGCGGCAGCTTGCCGACGACCTGGACCTGGACGCCGTCCGACGGCTCGACGACCAGGGGCGCGGTGCCGGCCTTGCCGATGCCCTCGCCCGACGACGGGTCGGGCAGGTCGTGGAGCACGGAGGCGGGGCGCCACAGGCTCCAGCCGCCCTTGCCCCGGAAGCGCACGTTGATCCGCGGTGGCCGCACCCCGTCGCGCCAGGTGAAGCCGACCATCGTGACCAGCGCGGTGTCGAGGTGCGGGGTCTGCCAGGCGCTGGCGCCGTCGACGGTCCCGGCCGGGGCCAGCCCCAGGTCCGCGAGCGGCTTCTCGAGGATGCCGACCCCGGAGGTCGCGTCGGTCTGAAGCAGCAGCCGGCCTGCGCCGCTCCCGTCGTCGGAGTTCAGCGCGCGCAGGATCCCGGCGCCGGTCCCCGTCACGACCCCCGCTCCGAGGACCGTCGCCGTGGCGGCGCGCAGCACGTTTCGTCGTCGGGGGCCCGCGGCGCCCGAGTCGTCGTCAGTAGTCACTTCAGTCTCACCCGTCACACATGAGAACACATCCGGCCAAGCGATCCCGCATGCACGCGCCGGGGACGACCTTCGGCAAAGCGCTCACGGCGAGGCTCCGGCCGCCGTACCTTGCTGGACATGGCTGCCGATCCCCAGCGCCAGGAGACCCCCACGAACGACCTGTTCGGCCGTTGGCTGGCTCACCACGAGCAGCAGAGCGGCGACCAGGCCGATCCGGCGGCGTCGTCCGAGGGCACCCCGGCCGAGCCGGCGACGCCTCCCGCGTCCCGCCGGCTCCCGAGCGCAGCGGTCGCGTCCTCGGCGGTCCAGCGCGACCCGATGATCGGCTCGCGCATCGTGCCGCCCTCCTCGTTCGGCACGCGCCGGCCCACCGCCGACAGCGCGGACCAGGCCACCGAGCGCGCGAAGCCGCAGGACTGGGAACCGATCGTGATGCGCTCGGTGCGCACCCGCTCGGAGAAGGAGGTCTCGAAGAAGACCCCCAAGCCGGCTGACCGTCCCGGCCGGCTGCAGCGGCTCAAGGCCCGCCTCGTCGACCCGACGCCGGAGGCGCCCGACGAGGCAGCCGAGGAGGCAGCCGAGCCGGAGCTGGCGGGATCGCCGGCGCCCTCGGCCGCCCCGGTCGCCACGCCTGCCGCGCCCGTGGTCACCCGCTCGATCGAGGAGACCATCCGCGCCGCCGTCCGGCACACCGAGGCACCGGTGGCCCGGCACGCCCTGCCGGCCCACGACGCCGAGCCGGTCCGGTCAGCACCCCAGGTGCCGAGTCCGGAGGCGGTCGCGCCGGCCGCGGCGGAGGGGCCGGACGAGGTTGCCCCGCACGCGGTCCGCGCCTTCGTCGACGCCCCGCGCATCCCCGAGCCCGTGGTCGAGCCGGTGATCGAGCCCGCCGCCCCGGAGGCCGCTGAGCCGGTCGTGGCCGAGCCCGTCGCGGCCGAGCCCGTCGCGGCCGAGCCCGTCGCGGCCGAGCCCGTCGCGGCCGAGCCTGTCGTGGCCGAGCCTGTCGTGGCCGAGCCCACCGTCCTCGCGGCAGAGCCGGTCGTGGAGCCGGCGCTCGAGCCGGTCCCCACCAAGGAGTCGGTCGCCGCCGTCCTCGAGCAGGTCGCAGCCCGGGTCGCAGCCCGGGTGACCCAGATCGAGCCCGAGCCCCTCGAGCCGCAGGACCTGCCGGAGTCGCCGTGGTCGGACCCGGACGCCGCGTCGGACGAGCCCCCGGCCCGCTTCTCCTTCCTGTCCCGCAGCCTGCGCCAGCTCCGGGAGGAGCGGGAGGGTCCCGAGGATCGGCCGGCAGGTCGGGCCCCGAGCGCGCGGCCCGGCGCCGTGGACGCCGCGCCCGACCAGGTGGCGGAGGAGGCCCGCCCGCGGGCCAGTGCCCCGGCCCCCGCCGCGCCGGCCCCCGTCGCGCAGGCCCCTGTGCCCGAGCCGCCCTCGTCGGCGCACGAGCCCGCTCTGGAGCACCGGTCCGTCCTCGTGGCCGAGCCCGAGCCCGAGGTCGAGGCTGAGCCCGAGCCCGAGGTCCAGCCCGCACCGCTGAGCACCTCCAAGCACGACCGGGTGGCCACGGAGATGCCCGGCGTCTACACCTTCCGGGCCAAGCGGACCGTGCGCCGGATGCTGACCATCGCCATGCTCATGGCCCTGGTCGGCACGGCGTACTTCGGCCTGGCGGCCTACGACATCAGGGACACCGGCTCCATCGGGCTGGCGACCATCTCGGTGCTGGCCACGGCGATGCTGTGGGCGATCCGGGCCGGGGCCAGCGTGACGAAGCTCGAGGTCCACCAGGGCCAGCTCGAGGTGGTCCAGCAGGGCGCGCGCTTCGTCTTCGACCTGCACAGCCAGTACACGAACATCCAGGTCCACGGCGAGCCCGGACGGCGCGGCTGGAAGGTGCTGTTCCCGCGGCGCGGCATGGCGCCCTTCGCGGTCGACGCCTCGATGGTCGACCCCGACGACTTCATGCGGGTCCTGCGCTTCTTCCGTCCCGAGCTCGTGAGCCACTGAGGCCGGTCTCGATCCAGTAGCGGCGCTTGCCGTGGCGGACGTCCTCGAGCCGTCCGCCGCCACCCTCGATGGTCCGCCGCGACGCGAGGTTGTCCTCGTCGCAGGTCACCAGCACGCGCTCCAGCCCCAGCTCCGCCGAGGCCCGTACGGCGAGCGACAAGGCCCGCGTCGCATGGCCCTCTCCACGTCGCGAGGGCCGCACGGAGTAGCCGATGTGGCCACCCTCCTCGAGCAGCCACGCGGTCAGCCGGTGCCGGACGGCCAGGAAGCCCACCACCTCCTCGTCGGCGCCGGCGCCCTCGGTGATCCACCAGTAGTCGCAGTGCACGCGGTCCGCGGGCAGCTCGGTCGACGGGTCGGAGAACGGGCGCAGGAGCTCGATGAACGCCGCACAGCCGGCCTCGGTCAGGTCCAGCGGCCCGCCGTCGCCGTGCCAGGCCCCCGAGCCGTGGACCACCTCGGTCCCGAACTCGGCGATCGCCGCCGCCCAGCTCGCGTGCAGCCGGAGGTCAGGACGGGCCAGGGACGTCACCGGGCCATTCCACCAAGGGGACGCCGGGCGGGCCAGTCCGCCCCGGAGGGGGGACTAGAACGTGTTCTAGAGTGCGGGTCGTGGACTACCGCACCGACGAGCTGAGCGCCGAGGAGGTCGAGGCCGAGCGCGCCCTCTACGGGCCGTTCACCCAGTCGCTGCGGGACCTGGTCGACACCGCCATCCGCACGACGGTCCCCGACGAGGAGATCCGTCGCGCGCAGGCGGAGGTCGAGGCGATCACGGCCCGGCTCCGCAGCGCTCCGCTGCGGACGACGTACGGCGTGGACCTGCGCACCGACGGTCGCGGACGGGCCTGGGGCAACGCGGTGGTGGGAGTGCGCAACGCGATCGCGCCGCCGCTGACGATCGTGCAGGAGGGGCGCGGGGTGCGCTCCGCCTTCACCCTCGGCGCGGCCTACGAGGGTCCTCCCGGCAGCGTGCACGGGGGTGTCCTGGCGCTGGTGCTCGACCAGATGCTCGGCGAGGCCGCAGGCGCCGGCGGCAAGCCGGGGATGACCGCCACCCTGACGCTGAGCTACCGGCAGCGGACGGTCCTGGGCGACCTCACCAGCGAGGCCTGGATCGAGAAGGTCGACCGCCACAAGACCTGGGCCCGTGGGGAGATCCACAGCGCCGACGGCCTCACCGTGGAGGCCGAGGGCCTGTTCATCCTGCCCCGCTGGGCGCGCGAGGCGATCGCGAACGGCGACGCGGCCGCGCCGTCGCCGCGCTTCTTCGAGTAGGCCGCGCCTACGCGACCTCGCCCTCGGGTCGCAGGCCGCGCTCGCCCTCGTCGGTGAGCCGGGCCTCCTCGGCGGCGTTCTGCTCCAGCTCGGCCCGTCGCGCCTCCTGGGACGCCGCGGTCTGCTCGGGCGTGGGCGGCGAGACGAGGTCGCTGGCGCCGTGGTCGAGCCGGTCCAGGGCCATCCGGCCGAAGATCTGCTGCTCGGTGGCCGTGCGCTCGGAGCGGCCCCGGCCGACGAACGACACCGCCCAGTGCAGCACCGCCGTGATCCGGTTCTTGAAGCCGGTGACGTAGAAGAGGTGCACGACCAGCCACATGAGCCAGGCGATGAAGCCGGTCAGGCGGAAGGACCCGATCAGGGCCACCGCCCGGAACCGGCTGATGGTCGCCATCGAGCCCTTGTCGAAGTACTTGAACGGCTCCTGCGGCGGCTTGCCCTCCAGGCGGCGGTCGATCGCCTTGGCGGCGTACTTCGCGCCCTGGATGGCCACCTGGGCCACGCCGGGCAGGTGGTCGAGGTTGATCATGTCGCCCACCACGAAGACCTCAGGGTGGCCGGGCAGGGTGAGGTCCGGGTTCACGCCGATCCGGCCGGCGCGGTCCAGGGGCGCACCGGTCTGGTCCGACAGGGTCTTGGTCAGGGCGTTGGCCTGGACGCCGGCGGCCCACATCTTGGTGACCGACTCGATCCGCTCGACGGTGCCGTCCTTGAGCTTGACCTCGATGCCGCGCTCGTCGACGTCGGTGACCATGGCGCCGAGCCGCACCTCGATGCCGAGCTTCTCCAGCTCGCGCTTGGCCTTGGTGCCGAGCTTGGCGCCGAACGGCGGCAGCACCTGGTTGGCGGCGT
>CAZEPK010000268.1:0-7122 GCA_964514085.1 uncultured Nocardioides sp. | reverse complement strand
TCGGTGGTCGGGATCACCGGCATGGACGCCCTCGCGGTCGGCGACGAGTCCGGGGGCAACAGCGTGTTGGTCGAAACGCTGCTGGGCGGGGTGGGCGCGCTCGCGGTGCTGCTCTTCGTCTTCGCCTCCCTGCTGGCCTTCCTGCCGCTCCTGGTGGCGGCCGTCTCGATCCTCACGACCTTCCTGCTCCTGCTGCCGATCACCTACCTGACCGACGTCTCGTTCATCGTGCAGTTCCTCATCGCGCTCGTGGGCCTGGGCGTCGCGATCGACTACTCGCTGCTCTTCGTCACCCGGTGGCGCGAGGAGCGCGACCGGGGCCGCGACAACCACGAGGCCGTCGTCATCGCCATGGAGACCGCCGGCCACGCGGTGCTGTTCAGCGGGATCACGGTGGCGATCGGGCTGCTGGCGCTGGTGGTGCTGCCCGTGCCGTTCCTGCGCAGCGTGGGCTACGGCGGGGCGCTGATCCCGCTGGCCAGCGTGCTGGTGACCCTGACGCTCACCCCGGCCATCCTCGGCGGGATCGGCCCGCGGGTCGACTGGCCCAAGATCCGCCACGAGACCGAGTCGAGCCGCGGCTGGACGCGGTGGGCCGGGCTCGTGGTCCGGCGCCGCTGGGTGGCGGCCGGCCTGGCCGTGGTGTTCCTCGGGATCTTCGTGGCGGCCTTCGCCGGCATCAAGATCGGCGCCGCCGACTCCGAGTCGCTCGCCACCAACGGCAAGGCCTACGACGCCCTCCAGACCCTCGAGGACGGCGGCGTCACCACCGGCTCGCTCACGCCGATCGAGGTGCTCACCGAGACCGACAAGGCCCAGGCGGTGGCCGACCGGCTCGGCCAGGTCGACGGCATCGACCACGCCTTCGTCCCGACCGGGCCGGGCAGCGACGTCGACGGCCTGACCGACGTGGTGCTGGTCCCCGACGAGGAGACCGTCAACTCCAAGAGCGTCGACGTGGTCCGGCGGGTGGGCGACGTGGCCGACGACACCGACGGCGTGGTCGGGCTGGCAGGCCTGGGCCAGGACCAGGTCGACTTCCTGCACGCCGTCTACGGCAACCTGCCGCTGATGCTGACGCTGATCTCGCTGGTGACCTACGTCCTGCTGGTCCGCGCGTTCCGGTCGCTGCTCCTGCCGCTCAAGGCGGTGCTGCTCAACCTGGTCTCCCTCATGGCGGTCTTCGGGCTGATGGTGCTGTTCTGGCAGGAGGGCTTCGGGTCCAACGCGGTCTTCGGCATCGCCGAGACCGGCGCGGTCACCTTCTGGATCCCGATCATGGTCTTCGCGTTCCTCTACGGCTTGTCCATGGACTACGAGGTGTTCATCCTCAGCCGGGTGCGGGAGGAGTACGACGCCGGCGCCACGACGGACGAGGCCGTGGTGCAGGGCATCGGCCGCACCGGGCGGCTGGTGACCAGCGCCGCCCTCATCCTGTTCCTGGCCTTCGCAGCCCTGGCCTCGGGCCCCGGCACTGACATCAAGGTGCTGGCCACCGGGCTCGGGTTCGGCATCCTCCTGGACGCGACCGTGATCCGCAGCGTGCTCGTCCCGGCCCTGGTCTCGCTGTTCGGTTCCTGGAACTGGAAGCTGCCCGACGCAGTCGCTCGGGTGCTGCGGGTGCAGAGCTCGACACCGCACTCCGAGGAGTCCGTGCCGGCCATGGCCGACTGAGGCGGCTCAGGCCACGCCGGGGTTGAAGGACCGGCGGTACTGCTGGGGGCTCAGCCCGCGCGAGCGGGTGAAGTGGTGGCGCAGGGTGGCGGCGTTGCCGAAGCCGACGTCGGAGGCGATCCACTCCACCGAGCGGTCGCTCTGCTCCAGGAGCTCCTCGGCGCGCAGCACCCGCTGGGCGGTCACCCAGGAGTGCGGGGTGGCCCCGGTCTCGGCCCGGAAGCGGCGGGCGAAGGTGCGCGGCGACATCAGCGACTTGCGCGCCAGCGTCTCGACGTCGAGGTCCTCGTCGAGGTGGCCCACGATCCACTCCAGCAGCGGCCCGAAGGTCTCGCTGTCGCAGTCGGGCACGGCCCGCTCGATGAACTGCGCCTGGCCGCCGTCGCGGTGCGGGGGGACCACGATCCGGCGGGCGGTGGTCGCGGCCACCCGGGCGCCGTAGAGGTCGCGCATGAGGTGCAGCGAGGCGTCGATCCCGGCGGCCGAGCCGGCCCCGGTCATGATGTTGCCGTCGTGGCAGTAGAGGACGTCGGGCCGCACCTTGGCCTCGGGGTAGAGCTCTTCGAGGATGTCGGTGTAGCGCCAGTGCGTCGTGCACTCGCGGCCGTCCAGCAGCCCGGCCGCGCCGAGCTCGAAGGTGCCGGAGCAGTGGGCGTAGAGGATCGCACCGCGGGCGTCCGCGGCCCGGATCGCCTCCAGCACCGCGGGGTCGTGGTCGAGGTAGTCGTGGTGGGGCGCCAGGCAGACCAGATCGGCCTCCGCGACCGCCTCCAGCCCGCGCTCGACGAACAGGTCGTAGTCCGAGCGGCCCCGGACGCGCCCCGGGCGCGGCGTGCAGACCCGGAAGTCGAACGTCGGGGTGCGGTCCTCGGGGTGCTCCGGCTCGCCCCAGACCTCCACGAGCGAGCCCAGCCCGAAGGGCTCGACCCCGTCCTGGACGATGACGGCGACGGTCTGGACGGGCGACACCTGGGGCATGGAGCCACTGTGCAGCATGGTTGGCAGAAAATCAACGTACTGTGGCTTTCCTGCCACTCGTGGCAGGAAAGCCACGGGAGCATGATTACTGCCATGACCTTCCTAGTGATCCTCCTGGCGGTGGCCGCGCTCCTCAGCGTGGACGCCGTGCGTCGCGTGCTCAGCGATGGCCGAGGCCCCCAGCGGCCTCCGGTCTCCCACTTCCAGGACCCCGACTTCCTCGCGCCGACGGCGCGGTGAAGCAGGTCCTCCACCCACCACCCACAACACGGGGACCCGGCAGGGAGCCTGCCGGGTCTTCGCGTTCCCGGACGGTGCTGCCCGGGGCCCGCTGGTGCCGCGCGGGTCAGGACCCTCCGGTCACCTCGACCTCGACCACGTTGGACCAGGTGTCCGGCTGGGCGCGCACGGTCCCCTTGTAGGGCGCCGTCCGCAGCTGGATCCGGTGCCCGGCCGGGAGACCCGTGACCAGCGCCCCGAGCCCCGTCTGGTGCTCGAGGACCACGCGCCAGGGACCGTCCGTCGTGGCGTCGCGGGCCCAGACGTCGGAGTCGTGGGACCCGGGCGAACGCACCCAGCTGAGCTGCGCCCGACCCACCCCGCCGCTGGCGGAGAGCAGCGGGGCGATCCGCGGACCGAGCGGCACCGCCGGCAGCGGACGGTCGGCCGCCGGGCCCACGCCGAGCCGGGCCAGCGCGTCCTCCAGACCCGCCGCGATCTTGAGCTCTCCCCGGGCGGTCGGGTGGGCGCTGTCGAAGCTGTCGGCCAGGGAGTAGCCCCCGGCGGTCTCCGCCACGACCACCGGCGCCTGGGAGGTGGCGAGCTCGTCGGCCAGCCCGCCCAGGAGCAGGTTGAGGGCCCGGACGTCGGGCCGCCACGGCTGCGGGACCTGGGCCAGCACGACGGCCACCGAGGGGTCGGCCGCGCGCGCCTCCTGCACGAAGTCGCGGAGCATGGCCGCGAGCTCGGTGGGGGTCCTCCCGCCGAAGGCCAGGTCGTTGACCCCGAGCATCTCCACCACGACATCCGGGTGGTACTCGGCCACGAGCTCGGCGATGGAGTAGCCGATCCCCACCGGTGGGTCCTGGTCCATCGACTCCAGGTGCACGCCCCACCGGGCCGCGTGGTCCCGGTCGAAGCCGGGGTCGACGTAGTCCTGGGACCCGTCGTGCGCCTCGACGTACTCCCAGAGGTCGTCCCGCGGGCCGACGAGGTCGTAGGGGACGCCGTGCTCGTCGAGGTGCTGCGCGAGCCGGTACCGCCAGGTCCAGTCGCCCGAGGACTCCTGGGTCATCGAGTCCCCGACCAGCAGGATCCGCACCGGGTCGGCGGTGGTCGAGGTGGAACCGGTCAACGAGGCGGCGAGCCCGACGACCAGGAGCAGGGCCGCGAGCGCGCGGGGAAGTCCCCGAGCCCCCGCTCCGCGTCGCACACCGTCATTGTGCCTCCACGGCGGGCAGCAGCACGGTTGCGCGGCCCCACGACGACGAAACGCGAGTGCGGCCGGCCCTGAGGGCCGGCCGCACTCGCGGTCTGTTCCAGAAGCGGCTCAGCGGGTCAGCTGGCGCCGCCCGTGAGCTTCTCGCGCAGCGCCTGCAGCGCCTCGTCGGAGGCCAGGGAGCCGCTGTCGCCGCCCTCGCTGTCCTCGGACTCCGAGCCGCTGGAGTAGGACGTGGCCTCGCCGGCCTCGACCTCGGCCTTGGCGGCCTCCTCCTGCTGCTTGACGTGGGCCTCCCAGCGAGCGTGCGCCTTGGCGTACTGCTCCTCCCAGACCGCACGCTGCTCGTCGTAGCCCTCGAGCCACTCGCCCGTGTCGGGGTCGAAGCCCTCGGGGTAGACGTAGTTGCCCTGCTCGTCGTAGGTCGCGGCCATGCCGTAGAGGGTCGGGTCGAAGTCCTCGACCTCGGCCGCGGCGGCGGTCTCGTTGGCCTGCTTCAGCGACAGCGAGATCCGGCGACGCTCGAGGTCGATGTCGATGATCTTGACCATGACGTCGTCGTTGACCTGGACGACCTGCTCGGGGATCTCCACGTGGCGCTCGGCCAGCTCGGAGATGTGCACCAGGCCCTCGATGCCCTCCTCGACGCGGACGAACGAACCGAAGGGCACCAGCTTGGTGACCTTGCCCGGGACGATCTGGCCGATCTGGTGGGTGCGGGCGAAGTGCTGCCAGGGGTCCTCCTGCGTCGCCTTGAGCGACAGCGAGACCCGCTCGCGGTCCATGTCGACGTCGAGCACCTCGACGGTGACCTCGTCACCGACGGTGACCACCTCGGAGGGGTGGTCGATGTGCTTCCAGGACAGCTCGGAGACGTGCACCAGGCCGTCGACGCCACCGAGGTCCACGAAGGCACCGAAGTTGACGATCGAGGAGACGACGCCCTTGCGGATCTGGCCCTTCTGGAGCTGGGTCAGGAAGCCGTGGCGCACCTCGGACTGGGTCTGCTCGAGCCAGGCGCGGCGGGACAGGACCACGTTGTTGCGGTTCTTGTCCAGCTCGATGATCTTGGCCTCGAGCGTCTGGCCGACGTAGGGCTGCAGGTCGCGGACGCGACGCATCTCCACGAGCGAGGCGGGCAGGAAGCCGCGCAGGCCGATGTCGAGGATGAGGCCACCCTTGACCACCTCGATGACGGTGCCCTCGACGACGCCGTCCTCCTCCTTGACCTGCTCGATGGTGCCCCAGGCGCGCTCGTACTGGGCGCGCTTCTTGGACAGGATCAGCCGGCCTTCCTTGTCCTCCTTCTGGAGGACCAGGGCCTCGACCTTGTCACCGACGGAGACGACCTCGTTGGGGTCCACGTCGTGCTTGATCGAGAGCTCGCGCGAGGGGATGACGCCCTCGGTCTTGTAGCCGATGTCGAGCAGCACCTCGTCGCGGTCGACCTTGACGATCGTGCCTTCGACGATGTCGCCGTCGTTGAAGTACTTGATGGTCGCGTCGATGGCGGCGAGGAAGTCTTCTTCGGACCCGATGTCGTTGACGGCCACCTGGGGCGCGTCGTAGTCCGGAAGAATGGAGATGGTGGCTGTCATGAGGTAGGTGAGTCCTTGGGTGGGCAGATGTCGTGTGGGCGCGCACAAGAGGTCCGTTTCACTACCGACTGGTTGCTGCTCCGGCACCCGGTGGGGCCGGCCTCAATAGCGAGCCGAGGAGTCCACTCCGTCAGGGACGCAGGCAGACCTCTACGCAATAGAACAGCCTACGCGGCCGGGCCGGATGGGGCCAACTCGCGCGAGGGCTCCTCCGCCCGGCGATCAGGCAGCTGGTGACGCACCCGCGTCCCGCCTGCGGGCGATGGTCCGCAGGAGGAGGTCGGCCCGGTCCGCGACCGGGTTCTGCCCGCGGCGGGCGGCCAGGTCCACCAGCGCCCACAGGTCGGCGGCCCGGCCCAGGGACAGCGCCTGCTCCGGGGCGGTGCCGCGGCGCTCGGCGTACGCCGTGAGCACGCCGTCGACGTAGGCCGGGTCCCGGTCGAAGCGCAGCAGGTTGCCCAGGTCGGTGAAGGGGTGGCCGGCGTGCGCGAACTCCCAGTCCAGGACCGCCCTGACGTCGAGGCTCTGGGGGTCGAGCAGGAGGTTCTTGGGGTTGAGGTCGCTGTGCACCAGGCAGCTGCGGGTCTCGGTGTCGAGCAGCACCTGCGCCTCGACCGCGACCTCGCGCAGCCCGTCGACCTCCTCCGGCGTCAGGTGGCCCAGCTCGGGGAGCCGGGTCTCGACGTACTCCGGCAGGCCGTCGACGCCGAAGTCGCCGATGGCCAGGTCGGCGTCGACGAAGGGCCCGGGCCGGAGCATCGGCATCCCGCCGAGGTCGGCCAGCAGGGCCCCGAACGTGCTGCCCAGCCGGGCCAGACCAGCCGGGTCCAGCGTCGGCACCACCTCGTCGCCGCGGACGCCCTCGACGAGCTCGGTCACCAGGAGCCCGGGCTGGTCGAGCTCCGGCACGGCCGGGCGGACCTCGAGCACTTCCGGCACCGGCACCAGACCGCGCACCAGCCGCAGCACCGCCGCGTCGATCTCGGCCGCACCGGGCTCGCGGGCGCCCGGCGGGTAGAGCCGCACGACGCTCCGCTCCCCCGCCACCTCGGCCAGGAAGGTGTGCCCGGACCAGCCACCCTCGAGCGGGGTGAGCGAGGAGAGGTCCATGTGCGCCAGTCTTCCCTGCTCGTACGCCGGGGAGCTCCAGCCCCGTGGCCAGAGGTCCCGAGACCGTTGCTGCTCAACCTCCCACCGACCGGCGTGGGCGACACCCGGTGGTTGAGGAGGGCGTTCTGCGCCCGTCTCGAAACCAGGCGACACGGCGCTGGGACCCGACCAAGGCATCGTCACGGTGGCTGAGGTGCGAGGCCGTCCACGGCCGAGCCTCGAAGCCCCGCAACCCGGTGCTGGGCCAGTCCCAGCACCGTGTTGCGAGGTTTCGAGACGGTTGCTGCGCAACCTCCTCAACCACCGACGTGGGCGGCGCAACCT
>CAZEPK010000267.1:0-7139 GCA_964514085.1 uncultured Nocardioides sp. | reverse complement strand
CGGCAAGGCAACACCCATCACCAGGTTGAACAACCTGGCTGGGCATCACACCTAGTGGTCCGAACACGGAGTTACATGTTGCGGTCGGCGCGGGGACGTGGCCATAATTCATCACATGGTGAATAACGTGGTCGAGATCAGGGGCCTCACGGTGGTCCGCGACCGCCCGGTCCTCGAGGGGCTGGACCTGACGATCGGCGCCGGCGTCACCGGGCTCCTCGGGCCCAGCGGGTGCGGCAAGTCCACGCTGCTGCGCGCGGTCGTGGGCGTGCAGGAGGTGGCCGGCGGCGAGGTGCGGGTCCTGGGCGAGCCGGCCGGCAGCGCGCCGCTGCGCAGCCGGATCGGCTACGTCACCCAGTCGGCCAGCGTGTACGACGACCTCACGGTCACCGAGAACCTCCGCTTCTTCGCCCGCGTCCTGGGCTGCCCCGACAGCGAGGTGGCCCGCGCGGTCGAGGCGGTCGACCTCGGCTCGCACGCCGGCGCGATCGTGGGGCGGCTCAGCGGCGGCCAGCGGTCGCGGGCCAGCCTGGCGGTGGCGCTGCTCGGCCGCCCCGACCTGCTGGTCCTCGACGAGCCGACCGTCGGCCTGGACCCGGTGCTCCGCCGCGACCTCTGGGCGCTGTTCCACGAGCTGGCCGCGGGCGGCGCCGCTGTCCTGGTCTCCAGTCACGTCATGGACGAGGCCGAGCGCTGCGACCGCCTGCTGCTGATGCGCGACGGCGCGATCCTGGCCCACGACACCCCGGCCGCCATCAAGGAGAGCGCCGGCGTCGACGACGTCGAGTCGGCGTTCCTCCAGCTGGTGGAGGCGGCGGCGTGACGCCCCGGACCACCCTGGCCGTCGCGGTCCGGGTCCTCACCCAGCTGCGTCGCGACCCCCGCACCGTGGTGCTGCTGCTGGTGGTGCCCTGCCTGCTGATCGCGCTGCTGTGGTGGATGTTCGAGGACTCGGTCGGCGACCCGTTCGACCGGTTCGGGCCGGCGCTGCTGGCCATGTTCCCGTTCATCGTGATGTTCCTGGTGACCAGCGTGACCACGCTGCGCGAGCGCTCCAGCGGGACGCTCGAGCGGCTGCTCGCCATGCCGATGGGCAGGCTCGACTTCCTCCTGGGGTACGCCGTGGCCTTCGGCCTGGTCGCGGCCCTGCAGGCGCTGCTCGCGGTCGGCGTCAGCGTGGGCCTGCTCGGGCTCGACATCCACGGCTCGGTGGTGCTCCTCGGCCTGGTCGCGGTGGCCGATGCCGTGCTCGGCTCGGCGCTCGGCCTGTTCGTCAGCGCCTTCGCCCGCACGGAGTTCCAGGCCGTGCAGTTCCTGCCCGCGATCGTCTTCCCGCAGATCCTGCTGTGCGGACTGTTCGTGCCCCGCGACACGCTGCCCGACGCCCTGCACGCCGCGAGCGACGTCCTGCCGCTGTCCTACGCCGTCGACGCGATGACCCACCTGACCCGCGGCACCTCGACCTCCGAGGTCTGGGTGGACCTCGCGGTCGTGGCGGCGTTCGCCCTCGGGTCGCTCGCGCTCGGGGCGGCGACGCTGAGGCGGCGTACGCCGTGAGGTGGCCCGGGCCCACGACGTAGCCTGTGCCCATGGCCTTGTTGAGCCGACCGCTGCTCCTCCTCAGCCGCAGTGAGGGGGTCAAGAAGCTGGTCAGCACGATGCCCGTCTCGGCCGGGATCGTGCGCAGCTACGTCCCCGGCGAGTCCACGCAGTCGGTGGTCGACGCGACGGCCGCGCAGGTCGACCTCGGCCTCCGCGTCAGCCTGGACTTCCTGGGCGAGGACACCCTCGACGCCGAGCAGGCCGAGGCCACGGTGGCGGCGTACGTCGAGGTGCTCGAGCAGCTCTCCGCGCGCGGGCTGACCCGCATGGCCGAGGTCTCGGTCAAGCTCTCCGCGATCGGCCAGGCGCTACCGGACAACGGCCACAAGATCGCGCTGGAGAACGCCCGCACCATCTGCCGGGCCGCCCGCAACGCCGGCACCACGGTCACCCTCGACATGGAGGACCACACCACGACCGACTCGACGCTGTCGGTCCTGCGCGACCTGCGCAAGGACTTCCCGGAGACCGGCGCGGTGCTGCAGGCCTACCTGCACCGCACCGAGGCCGACTGCCGCGCGCTGGCCTACGAGGGCTCGCGGGTCCGCCTGTGCAAGGGCGCCTACAACGAGCCCGAGGAGGTCGCCTTCCAGGCCGACCTCGACGTGGACCGGTCCTACGTGCGCTGCCTCAAGGTGCTGCTGGCCGGCCAGGGCTACCCGATGATCGCCACCCACGACCCGCGGCTGGTGGAGATCGCCTCCTCGCTGGCCAGCCGCTACGGGCGCGAGCAGGGCTCCTACGAGTTCCAGATGCTCTACGGCATCCGCCCCGAGGAGCAGCGGCGCCTGGTCGAGTCGGGCGAGCGGGTCCGGGTCTACATCCCCTACGGCCAGGAGTGGTACGGCTACCTCATGCGACGCCTCGCCGAGCGCCCGCAGAACCTGTCATTCTTCCTGCGGTCCCTGTTGTCGAAGAAGTGAGCGCCCCGTGAAGCAGACCGCCATCCTCGGCGCCGGTGTCATGGGCGAGACGCTGCTCTCCGGGCTGGTCCGCGCCGGCCGGCGGGTCGACCAGCTGCTGGTGGGCGAGAAGCGCGCCGAGCGGGCGCGCGAGCTCGAGGAGCGGTACGGCGTCGCGGTGGTCGGCAACGCCGAGGCCGCGGCCAAGGCCGACACCGTCGCGATCGTGGTCAAGCCCCAGGACATGGGCGACCTGCTCGACGAGATCGGCCCCTCCCTGCGGGCCGGCCAGCTGCTCGTCTCCCTGGCCGCCGGCATCACCACCGCGTTCATCGAGTCCCGGGTGCCCGAGGGCGTGGCCGTCGTCCGCGTCATGCCCAACACGCCGGCCCTGGTCGACGAGGGAATGGCCGCGGTCTCGCCCGGCTCGCACTGCTCCGAGGAGCACCTGCTGGAGGCCGAGGAGCTCATGGCCTCGGTGGGCCGCGTGCTGCGCATCCCCGAGCGCCAGCAGGACGCCGTCACCGCCATCTCCGGCTCGGGTCCGGCCTACATCTTCTTCGTGGTCGAGTCGATGATCGAGGCGGGCGTCCACCTCGGCCTGCCGCGCACCACGGCCACTGAGCTGGTGATCCAGACCCTGGTCGGCTCGGCCAAGATGCTGCGCGAGACCGGCACCCACCCCACGGTGCTCCGGGAGCAGGTCACCTCGCCCGGTGGCACCACTGCCTCCGCGCTGCGCGAGCTCGAGGTGCACAAGGTGCGCGCGGCGTTCCTGGCCGCCATGGAGGCCGCGCGCGACCGCTCGCGCCAGCTGGCCGAGGGCGACTAGCCCCGCGTGGGAGCCGTCACCTGGGGCACCACCCCCGAGGAGGCCGGCCGCCACTACCCGGCCGACGACCTGGTGCCCGGCGCCCTGCTGCTCACCCGGGCGATCGGGGTGGCCGCTCCGGCGGACCTGACCTGGCGCTGGCTCTGCCAGGTCGCCGTCGCGCCGTACTCCTACGACTGGATCGACAACCGCGGGCGGCGCAGCCCCGACACCCTCACGCCGGGCGTCGACCGGTTGGAGCTCGGCCAGACCATGGCCATCGTCTTCCGGCTGGCCTCGTTCGAGGACGGGCACGAGTGGACGGCGGTCACCTCGCCCCGCGGCCAGCGGATGTTCGGCGCGGTCGCGATGACCTACGCCGCCGAGCCCGACGGCCGCGACTCGCGCATCGTGTGCCGGGTGGCCGCCGCGGCGGGCGGACCGCTGGCCCGGCTCCGCGCCCACGGCCTGGCCTGGGGCGACCTGGTGATGATGCGTCGGCAGCTGCTCAACCTGAAGGCGCTGGCCGAGCGCGACGCGGTGGCGCTGGGCCACTGACCCGGGCCTGCTGACTGGGACACTGACCGGGTGGAGACCTACCGCACGCCCGACGACCGGTTCGCAGGCCTACCGGACTTCCCGTGGCCCACGGCGTACGCCGATCTGCCGGACGGCGACGGCGGCACCCTGCGCATGGCCTACGTCGAGGCCGGACCGGCCGACGGCCCCGTCGCCCTGCTGCTGCACGGCGAGCCGACGTGGTCCTTCCTCTACCGGCACGTCATCCGGGTGCTCAGCCAGGCCGGGGTGCGGTGCGTGGCGCCCGACCTGGTCGGCTTCGGCCGCTCGGACAAGCCGCTGGAGGCCGGCGACCACAGCTTCGCCCGGCACGTGGAATGGGTGCGGGCGCTGGTCGTCGACCACCTCGACCTGCGCGAGGTCACGCTCGTCGGCCAGGACTGGGGCGGGCTGATCGGGCTGCGCCTGGTGGCCGAGCACCCCGACCGGGTCGCCCGCGTCGTCGCGGCCAACACCGGCCTGCCCACGGGCGACTTCGACATGCCGGAGATCTGGTGGATGTTCCACGACGCCGTGGCCAAGGCGCCGGTGCTCGACGTCGGGCGGCTGGTGGCCTCGGGCTGCGTCCGGGGAATGGGTGACGACGTGCGGGCGGCGTACGACGCGCCGTTCCCCACCGAGGAGTCCAAGACCGGCCCACGGGTGATGCCCACCCTCGTCCCGGTGCGGCCCGACGACCCGGCCGCGCCGGCCAACCGCGCGGCCTGGGCGGCCCTGGGTGAGTGGGACCGGCCGTTCCTCACCGCGTTCAGCGACTCCGACCCGATCACGGGCGGGATGGACGGCATCCTGCAGCGCCAGGTCCCCGGCGCCGCCGGCCTGGACCACCCGACCCTGGCGGACGCCGGCCACTTCCTCCAGGAGGACGCCGGCCCCGAGCTGGGTGCGGTCGTCGCGGCCTTCATGGGCGCCCCGCTGGGCCGATAGTCTCAGACGTTTCCGACGGACCCCGGGCGGGTGTGCGGTGGAGAACGTCTGAGACTTTGGCCCCCTGACCGCCCCCTGACCGGCCATTCAGAGGCCGATGGCGGTGGTGGCCGCGGCGAGGACCGGGGCGGTGACCTGGCGGCAGCGGGCGGCGCCGGCGGCGAAGACCTGGGTGACGTGCACCGGGTCGGCCGCGAGCTCGGCGTACCTCCGCTGGACGGGCTCGAGCACGCCCACCACCGCGTCGGTGACGGCCTGCTTGAGCCCGCCGTACGTCGTCACGCCGTCGGCGGAGCCGCCGCAGGCCTCCAGGACGTCGAGCAGGTTGGTCACGCCCGGCTTGTCGGGCGAGCGGCGGACGGCGTTGGCGCCGGTGTCGGAGTCGGTGACCGCCCGCGCCACCTTGCGGCGTACGACGTCCGGCGGGTCGAGGAGGTAGACCGAGCCGGCCGCGTCGGCGGACTTCGACATCTTGCGGTCGGGGTGCAGGAGGTCCATGACGCGGGCGGTCCCGCCCTCGGGGATCACCACCTCGGGGACCGTGAACACCTCGCCGTAGCGCCGGTTGAACCGCAGGGCCAGGTCTCGGGTGAGCTCGACGTGCTGCTTCTGGTCCGCGCCCACCGGCACCTGCGCCGGCCGGTAGAGCAGGATGTCGGCGGCCATCAGCGCCGGGTAGGTGAACAGCGAGACCCGGGTCGAGTCGACGCCGCGGCCCTTCTCCTTGAACTGGATCATCCGGTTGAGCTCGCCGGTGGTGGCCACGCACTCGAGCAGGTAGGCCAGCTGGGCGTGGGCCGGCACGTGGCTCTGCCGGAAGAGCGTGGCGCGGTCCAGGCCGACGGCCAGGAACAGCGTCGCGGTCTCGTCGGCGTAGGCCCGCAGCAGCCGCGGGTCGTGCTCGGTGGTCATCGCGTGCAGGTCGGAGATGCCGTAGAAGGCGTCCTCCTGCCGCTGCGCCATGGGCCGCAGCGCGCCGAGGTAGCTGCCCAGCGTGAGCCGGCCCGACGGGGTGAGCAGGGAGAGCGTGCGGGTGTGGGTCGACATAGGTGGAGCTCCTGGGTTCAGGGCCCACGGACGGCACCGGGGAATGCAGACGGCCGCCCGTGGGCGGCCGGTGAAGGGTGTGCTGGAGAGGGCGGCCGCCGTCAGGCGGGCCACCACTGGACACGGAGGGTCCTCAGCACGGGCCCACGATAGCGTCGCGGGATGGACAGGGCCACGGCGTGCGCGGGCCCGAGTGCCGTCGTCTTCGACCCGACGCTCACCGACTACGACTTCGGACCCCACCACCCCATGTCGCCGGTGCGGGTCGATCTGACCATGCAGTTGGCCCACGAGCTGGAGATCACCGGCCCCGGCGGATCGGGACGGCTGCGCGTGGTCCCGGCGCCCATGGCGGAGGTCGACCAGATCGCCACCGTGCACGACGCCGCCCTGATCGAGGCGGTGCAGCGGGCCGGCCGCACCGGCGCCGCCGAGCTCCAGGTCGGCCTGGGCAGCGACGACAACCCCGTCTTCCTCGGCATGCACGAGGCGGCCGCGCACGTGGTGGGCGCGAGCCTGGAGGCCTTCCGGCTGGTGCACAGCGGGGAGGCGCTGCACGCCGCCAACGTGACCGGCGGGCTGCACCACGCCATGCCCGACCGGGCCAGCGGCTTCTGCGTCTACAACGACGTGGCCATCGGCATCCGGTGGCTGCTGGACCAGGGCGTCGAGCGGGTGGCGTACGTCGACGTGGACGTCCACCACGGCGACGGCGTCCAGGCGGTGTTCTGGGACGACCCGCGCGTGCTGACCATCTCGCTGCACGAGACCGGCCAGTTCCTCTTCCCAGGCACCGGCTTCAGCTCCGACGTCGGTGGTCCGGGCGCCGAGGGCGCCGCCGTCAACGTCGCGCTGCCGCCGGGGACGGCCGACGCCGGGTGGCTGCGGGCCTTCCACGCCGTGGTGCCCGACCTGCTGCGCGAGTTCGACCCCCAGGTGCTGGTCACCCAGCACGGCTGCGACTCCCACGCGGACGACCCGCTGGCGCACCTGATGCTGAGCGTGGACGGCCAGCGGGCGGCGTACGTCGCCCTGCACGAGCTGGCCCACGAGCTCACCGGCGGCCGCTGGGTGGCCACCGGGGGCGGCGGCTACGCCTTGGTCGACGTGGTCCCGCGGGCCTGGAGCCACCTGCTCGGCGTGGTGGCCGGGGCGCCGGTCGACGCCGCCACCTCCACGCCCGAGGCCTGGCGGGCCTACGTCCGCGAGCGCCTGGGCGTGGAGGCCCCGCTGCGGATGACCGACGGGCGCTCGGCCGACTTCCGCGACTG